>NZ_AUKV01000032.1:0-102032 GCF_000424945.1 Streptomyces sp. 142MFCol3.1 | reverse complement strand
GCCCTCGGTGCCGACCTCGCGGGCGACGCGGGTGACCTCGTCGGCGAAGGCGGAGAGCTGGTCGACCATCGTGTTCACGGTCAGCTTCAGTTCGAGCAGCTCACCGGTCGCCTCGACGGTGACCGTACGGGTCAGGTCGCCGCGCGCCACCGCCGTGGTGACCAGAGCGATGTCCCGCACCTGCGCCGTCAGCCGGGACGCCATCGTGTTGACCGCCTCGGTCACGTCCCGCCAACTCCCGGACAGGCCGGTCACCTTGGCGCGCCCGCCGAGTCGGCCCTCGGTGCCCACCTCGCGGGCGACCCGGGTGACCTCGCCGGTGAACAGCGACAGCTGGTCCACCATCTTGTTGACGGCTCGGCCCAGCCGGCGCAGATCGCCACGGAGTTGACGATTGCCGTCGTGCAGGTCGACCCGCTGGGTCAGATCGCCGCCGGCCACCGCGTCGAGGACCCGCGTCGCGTTCGCCGCCGGCGCGACCAGGGCGTCGAGCAGCTGGTTCACGTCGTTGACGCGAGTCGTCCAGTTGCCCTGGCCCGGACTGGCCGACAGGCGCTCGTCGAGCCGGCCGTGACGCACCAGCTCCCGGCGCACCCGCTGCACCTCGGAGTTGAAATGGGCGCTGCGGTCCATGATCTGGTTGAAGACGGTGCTCAGCTCGGCCACCAGGCCATGGCCCGTCTCCGGCACTTTGCCGAAGTCGCCGTCCCGAGCGGCGGTCATCGCGGCGAGCAGCGGACGCAGATCCGACGCTCGAATCTGTCCGTCTTCGAGCACTTGCATACCACTGTTCTCACTCATGACGGCCCACTTCGGTAACTCGGCGCTTATGGGCGTGGTCAGTCTGTCACCCTGTCCGCATCGGCTGAGGCGTATTCGTCCGAACTGCTCAGGGAGCCGCACAGTGGGGGCCATTCCGACGCAACGGGAGTTCGTGGCGCGTGCTCCTGATGCGCCTGCGCACCACCGCGCCGGTCAGGACGTCGTGGTGCGCACCTCGCTGCCGGGCACCCCACTGGCCTCGGGGACCGCCCGCAGGTTCCTGCGCGACACCCTGGCCGAATGGGCCGAACTCGCCCTGCCCGGAGCCGCGATGATCGACGAGAGGCTCACCGGGGACGCCCTGCTGATCGTCAGCGAACTCGTCACCAACGCGGTCGTGCACGCGGGCACCGACGTGGGCCTGCTGTGCCGCCTCGAACGCCCCGCGGACGGACTGCCCGGCCCTCTGGTCGTCGAGGTCTGCGACCACCACCCCTCGCGAGGCCTGCGCGACGAGACCGCCGAACGGCCCTACGGGACACCGGAGTACGGGCGGGGCCTGCGGCTCGTCTCCGCGCTCTCCGAGGCCTGGGGGATCACCTTCCGCCCCGGCACGAAGACCGTGTGGGCGCGCATCCCGCTCGACGGCCGCACCGGCGGAGACGGCATGTCGGAGGACGGCCTGTTCTCCGGCACCGGCTCGGCACCGGACCTCGGGGGAACCGCGGAGGCGACGAAGCAGCCGGACGCCGCGGCGAAGCAGCCGGACGCCGTGGAAAGGGCGGACGCGGCGACAGGGCCGCACACCGCGAAGACGGCGAACGGCGTGGGGGCCGCCGACGCCGGGCGCGGCGGCGGGAGTACGACGCCCGTGCGGCACGGGGAAAGAACACAGACGCACACCGGTGAGGGGGGTCCGGGGCCCGACCCCCGGAGCGGCGTCACTCCCGGCCACGAGATACGCGCACCCGAACCCGGCCGCGACGCCCGGCCCGACCAGGACTGGCTCAACCGGGGAGCCCTCTCCTTCCTCGCCGAAGCCTCCGACCTGCTCGCCGGCCAGCTCGACGAGGACCTGGTCGCCGCGCTCGCCGGACAGCTGCTGGTGCCCCGTCTCGCCGACTGGTGCGCGGTGTGGCTGGAGGACGAGGCCACCGACCGGGCCGGCGGACTGGGCCTCGCCCTGGGGCCCCGGCTCGCCCGCGTCTGGCACGGCAGCGAGAACCGCATCGAGGAGCTGCGCCTCGCCCTCGAGAAGGATCCGCCGCGGCTCCCGGACGCGGTGCGCTCCCGGGCCGTGCCGGTGCCCTGGCCCGGCGAGGCCCTGTGCACCCCCGGGTCGAGCGGGGCGGCGCTCGCGTACCGGCTGATCGCGGGTGGCCGGCCGCTCGGCACGCTCGTCATCGGACGGTCCGGAGCGGCCGACTTCCCCGACGAGGTCACCGGCCTCGTCGAGGACCTCAGCCGCCGTGTCGCCCTCGCCATCGGCGCGGCCCGCCAATACGCGCGCCAGGCCACCATCAGCCGGGTCCTCCAGCGCGGTCTGCTGCCCGGAGCGGTCGCCGAGATCCCCGGCGTGCGCAGCGCCCTCGTGTACGAGCCGCTCGACAAGGGCGGGCCCAGCGGCGATTTCTACGACCTGTTCCCGGCCGGCGACGGCCGGTGGTGCTTCGCCGTCGGCGACGTCCAGGGCAAGGGGCCCGAGGCCGCCGTGGTGATCGGGCTGGCCCGGCCGTGGCTGCGGCTGCTGGCCCGCGAGGGCTACCATGTCGCGGACGTCCTCGACCGGCTCAACCAGCTGCTGCTCGACGACGCGACAGAGGCCGCGGACGCGGCGGCCCGGGCACTCGTGGCCGCGGGCGGGCCCGGGCTCGGCGCGGACCTCGGCCCCCAGACGCGCTTCCTGTCCATGCTCTACGGCGAGCTCGTCCCCTTCGACGGCGGGGTGCGCTGCACGCTGGCCTCCGCCGGGCATCCGCTGCCTCTGCTGCTGGGGCCCGACGGGGACGTACGGGAGGTGGCCAGGCCGCAGACCCTGCTCGGCGTCGTCGAGGACGCCGCGTACACCTCCGAGACCTTCGAGCTGCACCCCGGCGACAGCCTGCTGTGCGTCACGGACGGGGTGACGGAGCGGCGCAGCGGTGCCAGCCAGTTCGACGACGACGACGGTCTGGCCCAGGCTCTCGCGGGCTGTACGGGGCTGACCGCGGAGCTGATCGCGGAACGTATCCGCAGGCTGGTGCACGAGTTCGGGGCGGGGCCTTCGGAGGACGACATGGCGCTTCTCGTGCTTCAGGCCGAGTAGCCCCTGGCCGTCCCCCCCGGGGGTTCCGCCCCAGGCCCACGGCCCCCCGTTCGGCCTCGTCATCGAGCGCTGCACGGGCCGTTGCCTCTCTGCCGCTGGACGGGCCGGAGGGCCTTGGTCGTCCGGCGGGCCGGAGCTCGCCCCGGGTGGGGGGTGGGGCGGCGCCGTCGGGCGGAACACCGATCACCGGTGCGTGCGGAGCGCGCCCCGCGGACCGGAATCCGGTACCCCTGGCCGTGCTGGACAATGGAACGCATGCCTTCCGCACTTCCCGACGGCGAGCCCGTCCCCGACGACGGGGCGTTGCCCGTGCATGCCCTGGCCGGGGCGGCCGAGCGGCCCCTCGGGTTCTACCTGCACGTCCCGTACTGCGCGACCCGCTGCGGCTACTGCGACTTCAACACGTACACGGCGACCGAGCTGCGGGGCACCGGAGGCGTGCTCGCCTCCCGGGACAACTACGCGTCGACGCTGATCGACGAGGTCCGACTGGCCCGCAAGGTGCTCGGCGACGACTCACGCCCGGTGCGCACGGTCTTCGTGGGCGGCGGCACGCCCACCCTGCTGGCCGCCGACGACCTCGTGCGGATGCTGGGGGCGATCCGCGACGAGTTCGGGCTCGCGGACGACGCGGAGATCACCACGGAGGCGAACCCGGAGTCGGTCGGCCCGGAGTACCTGGCGACCCTGCGCTCCGGCGGCTTCAACCGGATCTCCTTCGGCATGCAGAGCGCCCGGCAGCACGTGCTGAAGGTGCTCGACCGCACGCACACCCCCGGCCGCCCCGAGGCCTGCGTCGCCGAGGCGCGCGCGGCGGGCTTCGAGCATGTGAACCTCGACCTGATCTACGGCACCCCGGGGGAGTCCGACGACGACTGGCGCGCCTCGCTCGACGCGGCGCTCGGCGCCGGGCCGGACCACATCTCCGCGTACGCCCTGATCGTCGAGGAGGGCACCCAGCTCGCCCGCCGCATCCGTCGCGGCGAGGTCCCGATGACGGACGACGACGTGCACGCGGACCGCTATCTCATCGCGGACGAGGTGATGTCGGCGGCGGGCTTCGAGTGGTACGAGGTGTCGAACTGGGCCACCTCCGAGGCCGGCCGCTGCCTGCACAACGAGCTGTACTGGCGCGGCGCCGACTGGTGGGGAGCGGGCCCCGGCGCCCACAGCCACGTCGGCGGCGTCCGCTGGTGGAACGTGAAGCACCCGGGGGCCTACGCGGCGGCGCTGGCCGGCGGCCGGTCCCCGGGGGCCGGCCGCGAGCTCCTCGCCGACGAGGACCGCCGCGTCGAGCGGATCCTGCTCGAACTGCGGCTGCGAGAGGGCTGCCCGCTGTCCCTGCTGCGCCCGGACGGCCTCGCGGCCTCCCGCCGGGCCCTGGCCGACGGGCTCCTCGAAACCGGTCCGTACGAGGACGGCCGGGCGGTGCTCACGCTGCGCGGCCGGCTGCTCGCGGATGCCGTCGTCAGGGACCTGGTGGACTGAACAACTGTTCGCGTACAGTCCGCGGCCATGATCTCTGGTGGATGGCCCGACGAGGACGCGACCGTCCTCCGATACGGGCTGCGGCGGCTGCTCATGTCGCTGCCGATCGTTTTGTTGTTGACCGCCGGCGGTGTGTGCGCGGTATGGATCGCCGTCGAGCACGACGGAGGTATCGGAGCCGGCTGGATAGCGCTCGGGATGCTGCTGGCGATGGGTGTCGCCGGAGTGAGTCTGCTCGTCTCCCGCTGGCGGGCCCGCCATTGGATCACCGCCTTCGACTCGACCGGTTTCTGGTGGATGCGAGGCAAGGAGATGGCGCTGATCCGCTGGGACTCCCTGGCCGGCGCGGGCATCCACTGGGCTCGCGGCAGCAGGACGGTCGTCTTCACGGTCGAGCTCTGCCCGAAGGAAGAGATCGACCGCGACGATCCGCTGCTGTGGAAGTTCGTCCGCGACACGGAGCCGCTCAGGCCGGGACTGCCCCGGCTCCGCTACCGCATCGACGTGGGCGGCTCCCACAAGGCGTACGAGAAGGCCTTCCAGCAGTGGGCGCCCGAGCTGTGGTTCGGCCGCAGGGAACAGCCGATGTCGTACGTGGGCGGGCCGGATCACGCGGGCCACCAGGAGCGGACCGGCACGGCGGGGCGCGGCACGCCCGAACCACTCGTCCTCGAGACCGTCGAGATCGGCGACTCGGTGGTGGTCCACCGCGCCGGCGTGCTGGTCCGCAGCCGGCTGGCCGTGGCGCTCGTCATGGTGTCGGCCTGCGCCTGGGCCGTGCCGGCCCTCCTGCCCGAGAACGGGCACGGGGCCGTCGCCGTCGTGCGCGAGGTGATCGCCGTCGTGCTCGTCGCGCTGGCCGGCTGGGCCCTCGTCCTCATCCTGCGGGGAGTGGGGCTCATCTGGAACCTGCGCGTCGTCATGGACGCCACCGGAATCCACGTCACCCGGCGCGGACGGTCCGCCACCGTGCCGTGGGACTCGCTCGCCGGGGTCGGCATCCACGGCGCACCACCGCTGCACACCCTCGAGCTCTGCCCGAAGGACGAGATCGACCGCGACGCCCCGCTGCTGTGGTTGTTCGTGCGCGACAGCGAGCCGCCCCGGCCCGGGCTGCCCCGGCTGCGCTACCGCGTCTCCATCTGGCCCGCCGGCGGCCGGCACGCCGTGGCGGCCGGCTGCCGGCGCTGGGCGCCGGACCTCTGGCTCGGCGCGGAGCGGATGAAGTCCGGCTACGAGGGAGCCCCGGACCTCAAGGGGCACCGGCGCCGCGCCCGTGGAACCGGCGGCAGGACCGTCACTGCGGCGCCGTGACGAAGTCGATCAACTCCTCCACGCGGCCCAGGAGCTCCGGCTCCAGGTCCTTGTAGGAGCGCACCCGGGACAGAATGTGCTGCCAGGCCGCGCCGGTGTTCTCCGGCCAGCCCAGGGCCCGGCACACGCCCGTCTTCCAGTCCTGCCCGCGCGGGACCCGGGGCCAGCCCGCGATGCCCACGGCCGACGGCTTCACGGCCTCCCAGATGTCGATGTACGGGTGGCCGACCACCAGGGCGTGGTCGCTGGTGACCGCCTCGGCGATGCGGGACTCCTTCGTGCCGGGCACCAGGTGGTCGACCAGGACGCCCAGCCGGGCGTCGGGGCCGGGTCCGAAGTCCTCGACGATGGAGGGGAGGTCGTCGACACCCTCCAGGTACTCGACGACGACGCCCTCGATGCGCAGGTCGTCGCCCCACACCCGCTCGACGAGCTCGGCGTCGTGGCGACCCTCCACGTAGATGCGGCCCGCGCGGGCGACCCGGGCCCGCGCACCGGGCACGGCCACCGAACCGGACGCCGTGCGGGACGGGCGTGCCGGGGCCGACGACGGCCGTACGAGCGTGACCACCCGCCCCTCCAGCAGGAAGCCGCGCGGCTCCAGCGGGAACACCCGGTGCTTGCCGAAGCGGTCCTCCAGGGTGACCGTGCCCGCCTCGCAGCGGATCACGGCACCGCAGAAGCCGGTACCGGGCTCCTCGACCACCAGACCGGGGTCCGCCGCGACCTCCGGCACGGGCTTGGGCTTCTTCCACGGCGGAGTCAGGTCCGGAGAGTACTGGCGCATTCGGATGACGATAGGAGAAGCGGCGAGGCGGTGCGGGGGAGATCGCTACGACACGCCGAAACGCGCCGCCAGCGCGTCCCGCTGGGCGCGCACGAACGCCGCGTCCACCGTCGCTCCGTGACCGGGCACGTACACCGCGTCCTCGCCGCCCAGGTCGAGCAGCCGGTCCAGGGCGGCCGGCCAGTGTGAGGTGATCGCGTCGGGACCGGCCTGGGGTTCGCCCGACTCCTCCACCAGATCGCCGCAGAAGACGGTCTCCGGTCCGCCCGGTCCGCCGGGGACCAGGACCGCCAGATCGTGCGCGGTGTGTCCCGGGCCCACGTTCGCCAGCAGGACCTGGACGCCGCCGAGGTCGAGCGTCCACTCGCCGGACACCGCGTGCCGGGGGTGCACCAGGAGATCCGCCGCCTCGGCCGCCGCGCTCGGTCCCAGGCCGTTGCGCACCGCGTCCGCGCGCAGTTCCTCGCGCCCGTGTGCGAGGACGGTGTCCAGCCCGACCGCCCCGAAGACCTCCACCCCCGAGAACGCGGCCGCCCCGAAGACGTGGTCGAAGTGCGGGTGCGTGAGTGCGAGGTGCGTCACCCTGCGTCCGGGCCCGAGCAGCCGCAGGGCCTCGGCGCGCAGCCGTGCGCCCTCTCCGAGGCTCGACCCGGCGTCGATCACGAGCGCGGCGTCCTCGCCCACCACGAGCCCCACGGTGCAGTCCCAGACGGGAAGCCGCCGTCGTCCGACCCGGGGTGTCACCCTTTCCCACCCCGGCTCTTCCCAAGTCACGCTCATACGGAGACGCTAGCCGTGCGGACGTGGTGAGCACGACATCGCAGGCCGGCCCTTGCCCGGGCCGTACCTCACAGCCGTACACTTGGCCGGGGAACGCTGGCACTCACGTGCGCTGAGTGCCAGGCCAGGGGCCATGAAGACCACGGAGCCGACTTCTGGAGGTGTGCGCGATGCTCAGTGAACGCAGGCTCGAAGTGCTGCGCGCCATCGTCCAGGACTACGTGGGCACCGAGGAGCCGGTCGGCTCCAAGGCGCTCACCGAGCGGCACCGGCTCGGCGTCTCGCCCGCGACCGTGCGCAACGACATGGCGGCGCTGGAGGACGAGGGGTACATCGCCCAGCCGCACACCAGTGCCGGGCGCATCCCCACCGACAAGGGCTACCGGCTCTTCGTCGACAAGCTCGCCGGGGTCAAGCCGATGACGGCGCCCGAGCGGCGCGCCATCCAGAACTTCCTCGACGGCGCCGTCGACCTCGACGACGTCGTGGCCCGGACCGTGCGGCTGCTCGCGCAGCTCACCCGGCAGGTCGCCGTCGTGCAGTACCCGTCCCTGACCCGCTCCACCGTGCGGCACGTGGAGCTCCTGTCGCTCGCCCCGGCGCGCGTCATGCTCGTCCTGATCACGGACACCGGGCGGGTCGAACAGCGCATGATCGACTGCCCCGCGCCGTTCGGCGAGACGTCGCTCGCGGACCTGCGGGCGCGGCTCAACAGCCGGGTCGCGGGCCGCCGCTTCGCGGACGTCCCGCAGCTCGTGCAGGACCTTCCGGAGGCGTTCGAGGAGCCCGAGGACCGCGGTACGGTCGCCACGGTGCTCTCCACCCTCCTGGAGACACTCGTCGAGGAGACCGAGGAGCGGCTGATGATCGGCGGCACCGCCAATCTCACCCGCTTCGGACATGACTTCCCTCTCACCATCCGGCCGGTGCTCGAAGCGCTGGAGGAGCAGGTCGTGCTCCTCAAGTTGCTTGGTGAGGCGAAGGATTCGGGCATGACCGTGCGGATCGGTCACGAGAACGCCCATGAGGGACTCAACTCCACGTCCGTGGTCTCCGTCGGCTACGGTTCGGGCGGCGAGGCAGTAGCCAAACTCGGCGTGGTCGGCCCGACCCGCATGGATTATCCGGGAACGATGGGAGCGGTACGAGCGGTGGCACGGTACGTCGGACAGATCCTGGCGGAGTCGTAAGTGGCCACGGACTACTACGCCGTGCTCGGCGTGCGCCGCGACGCTTCCCAGGACGAGATCAAGAAGGCGTTCCGGAGGCTCGCGCGCGAGCTGCATCCGGACGTCAACCCCGATCCGAAGACGCAGGAGCGGTTCAAGGAGATCAACGCCGCCTACGAGGTGTTGTCGGACCCGCAGAAGAAGCAGGTCTACGACCTCGGCGGCGACCCGCTGTCCCAGGCGGGCGGCGGTGGCGCGGGTGGCTTCGGCGCCGGCGGCTTCGGGAACTTCTCGGACATCATGGACGCCTTCTTCGGCACGGCGTCGCAGCGCGGACCGCGCTCGCGTACCCGTCGGGGCCAGGACGCCATGATCCGTCTGGAGATCGAACTGGACGAGGCGGCCTTCGGCACCACGAAGGACATCCAGGTCGACACGGCCGTCGTCTGCGCCACCTGCAACGGCGAGGGCGCCGCTCCGGGCACCTCCGCGCAGACCTGCGACATGTGCCGCGGCCGTGGTGAGGTCTCCCAGGTCACCCGGTCCTTCCTGGGCCAGGTCATGACCTCGCGCCCGTGCCCGCAGTGCCAGGGCTTCGGCACCGTCGTCCCGACCCCGTGCCCCGAGTGCGCGGGCGACGGCCGGGTCCGCTCCCGGCGCACCCTCACGGTGAAGATCCCGGCCGGTGTCGACAACGGCACCCGGATCCAGCTCGCGGGCGAGGGCGAGGTCGGCCCCGGCGGCGGCCCCGCCGGCGACCTGTACGTGGAGATCCACGAACTGCCGCACAACGTCTTCCAGCGGCGCGGCGACGACCTGCACTGCACGGTCACCATCCCGATGACCGCGGCGTCCCTCGGCACGAAGGTGCCGCTGGAGACGCTCGACGGCCTGGAGGAGGTCGACATCCGTCCGGGCACGCAGTCCGGGCAGTCGATCCCGCTGCACGGGCGCGGCGTCACGCACCTGCGCGGCGGCGGCCGCGGCGACCTGATCGTCCACGTCGAGGTCACCACGCCGACCAAGCTCGACCCCGAGCAGGAACGGCTGCTGCGCGAACTGGCGAAGCTGCGCGGCGAGGAGCGGCCCACCGGGCAGTTCCAGCCCGGCCAGCAGGGTCTGTTCTCGCGTCTGAAGGACGCGTTCAACGGCCGCTGACGCGACCGTCGGGAGCCGGGACCGGAGCCGCGGAGGGCGCTGACCAGGTGCCCTTCCGGCCGGTTCCGGAGAGGCGGAAGGGTGGATTCGGACTTGTTCGGAGGACGTGACAACATGCGGTCATGTCCTCCGCGCTCACCGATCTCTTCCCGCTGCCGATCGTGCAGGCCCCCATGGCGGGCGGCGTCTCCGTGCCGCAGCTCGCGGCGGCGGTGTCCGAGGCCGGCGGACTCGGTTTCCTGGCCGCCGGGTACAAGACGGCCGACGGCATGTACCAGGAGATCAAGCAGCTGCGCGGCCTGACGGCCCAGCCCTTCGGCGTGAATCTCTTCATGCCGCAGCCCGAGTACGCGGACCGGTCGGCCGTCGAGGTGTACGCGAACCAGCTCGCCGGAGAGGCCGCCTGGTACGAGACCGAGCTCGGTGACCCGGACAGCGGCCGCGACGACGGCTACGACGCCAAGCTCGCCGTCCTCCTCGACAACCCGGTGCCGGTGGTCTCCTTCCACTTCGGCTGCCCCGCGCCCGAGGTGCTGGAGTCCCTCGCCCGCGTCGGCACCCTCACCCTGATCGCCGCGACCACGGCCGAGGAGGCCCTCGCGGTGCAGCGGGCGGGCGCCGACGCCGTCGTCGTACAGGGCGTCGAGGCGGGCGGCCATCAGGGGACCCACCGCGACAACCCGGAGACGGACGGCACCGGCATCGGCCTGCTCTCGCTGATCGCGCAGGTCCGCGAGACCGTGCGGATCCCGATCGTCGCGGCCGGCGGCATCATGCGCGGCAGCCAGATCGCCGCCGCCCTCGCGGCCGGCGCGAGCGCCGCTCAGCTCGGCACCGCGTTCCTCGCCACCCACGAGTCCGGCGCGAACGCCGTGCACAAGCAGGCGCTGACCAACCCGCTCTACGTCCGTACGGAGCTGACGCGGGCGTTCTCCGGCCGCCCCGCGCGCGGACTCGTCAACCGGTTCCTGCGCGAGCACGGGCCGTACGCGCCCGCCGCCTACCCCGAGGTCCACCATCTGACCTCGCCGCTGCGCAAGGCGGCTGCCCGGGCGGGCGACGCGCAGGGCATGGCGCTGTGGGCCGGCCAGGGCCACCGCATGGCGCGGGAGCTGCCCGCCGCACGGCTGGTGGAGGTGCTGAGCGCCGAACTCGCCGCCGCCCGGACAGCGTTGTCCGCGGCGCCCGGGCTGTCGGGCCTGCCGGGCCCGGACACCTCGGCGTTCCCGGACGAGGAAGCGGGTGCGGGCCGATGACGGCGCCGGTGTTCGTGGTCGAACACTTCGACGCGGGCGGCGACGGACGCTACGTCCTCGACGGCCCCGAGGGCCGGCACGCCGTCTCGGTGAAGCGGCTGCGCCCCGGAGAGGACGTCGTCCTCACCGACGGGGCCGGACGCTACGCGGAGTGCGTGGTGCTCGACACCGAGGGCAAGGACCGGCTGGTCGTCCGGATGGACTCGGTCACCGAGGAGCCCGCGCAGGAGCCGCGCATCACCGTCGTCCAGGCCCTCCCCAAGGGCGACCGGGGTGAACTCGCCGTCGAGACCATGACGGAGACCGGTGTGGACGCGATCGTCCCCTGGGCGGCATCCCGGTGCATCACCCAGTGGAAGGGCGACCGCGGGGCGAAGTCGCTCGCCAAGTGGCGGGCCACGGCCCGGGAGGCCGGCAAGCAGTCCCGCCGGGTCCGCTTCCCCGACGTCGCGGACGCGATGACGACCAAGCAGGTTGCCGCACTTCTCGCCAAAGCCGATCTGGCGGCGGTGCTGCACGAGGACACGGAGCTGGGCACCGAGCCGTTCGCCACGGCGGACCTGCCCGCCGACGGGGAGATCGTGCTGGTGGTGGGACCCGAGGGAGGGATCTCCCCCGAGGAGGTCGAGCTCTTCACCGGGGCGGGGGCGCGGACGTTCCACCTGGGGCGTACCGTTCTGCGCACATCGACCGCCGGGACGGTGGCGGCGGCGTTGCTGCTGGCACGCACCGGCCGCTGGTCCTGACACGCACGGGGGATCGCCTTGGAACTGGCCCAAGTACGGCTGCTCGTCTCCGACTTCGCCGCCTGCTACCACTTCTACGCGGACGTCCTCGGCCTCAAGCCCCAGTCGGGCTCGGCCGAGGGCCCCTACGAGAAGTTCAGCCCCTCCACCGGCTCGGCGGGCATCGCCATACAGGACCGCTCGATGATGGCCGAGGTCCTCGGTGAGCTGGGCGATCTGGCGACCGGTCACCGCTCGCTGGTCGTGCTGCGGGTGGACGACCTGGACGCGTACTGCGAGCAGATCACCTCGCGCGGCGCCACGATCCTGCACGGTCCGGCCCCCATGACCGAGCGGATGCGCGTCGCCCACCTCAAGGACCCCGAGGGGAATCTGGTGGAGCTCCAGGAGTGGCTGCTCCTCCTGGGCTGACGTCCCCGAAGGAAGCACCCGCGTTCGCCCGGATGTCCGGTCCTGGCGCGGGTGCTCGAACCGGATTCGCACGGACGGGCGGTGCACTCCACACAGTGTCCGCATGCGGTCTACCGCGGCCGCCGGGAGAGTGGCACGCTGCCGTTCATGGGGGCTTTGAGGCGTACAGGACGCCGGGCGGGGCGTCGACGGGTACTGCTGGCGACCGGGTTCGCGGCGGCCGGGATCTTCGGCGTGGCCGCCTGCGACCCGGGGGACGGGCTGAGCCCGGCGGCAGTGGCGTACACGACCGACAAGACCGCCACCAAGGAGCTCGAACGGCAGCACGTGAACGTGCGCTGGCTCAGCTGCACCGCCTCCTACGGCGGCAACAACAAGGCCTACACGCCCGGCAAGTCGCCCCGGCCGACGGAGAACACGGTCGCTTCGGTCGACTGCCAGGGGCAGTCGGAGGACGGGCGGGAGATCACCGTCAAGGGCCGGGTCACCCGGGCCGTCGACGGCGCCTGCGTGCGCGGCGACCTCGTCGCGAAGGTCGGCGGCAAGGAGTGGTTCCACGTGCGGGGCCTGGGGAACTGCGACGCCACCACCAACCCCGTCCCGCCCGTCACGTACCGGCCGACGAACGGCCAGCCGAACCCCACCGTCACCGTGACGGTGACGAAAACCATGTGGTGCAAGGGCGATCCCACCTGCTGGCCCTCCCAGGGCAAGTGATCGTGACCCCTTTCAGCGTGCGCCCCGGCTGCATAGGGTGATCGGGTGACAGAGCCCGCAGCCTCCGCGTATCTCCGCTTCCCGCACCTGCACGGCGACTTGGTCGTCTTCACGGCCGAGGACGACGTCTGGGCCGCCCCGCTCGACGGCGGGGGCCGGGCCTGGCGGGTCAGTGCCGACAACGTGCCGGTGAACCATCCGCGCATCTCCCCGGACGGCACGACCGTCGCCTGGACGTCGACCCGCGACGGGGCGCCCGAGGTGCACGCCGCGCCCCTGGCCGGCGGCCCGTCCAAGCGGCTCACCTACTGGGGCAGCCCCAAGACCCAGGTGCGCGGCTGGACCACCGGCGGGCAGGTGCTCGCGCTCAGCACGCAGGGCCGGGAGAGCCTGCGCCGCAGCTGGGCGCGGTCGGTCCCGCTCGACGGCGGTCCGGGGGCGGTCCTTCCGTACGGCCCGGTCGGCGAGGTCGCCCAGGGCGGCCCGGGCACCGTGCTGCTGTCCGCGCCGATGGGCCGCGAGGCCGCCTGGTGGAAGCGGTACCGCGGCGGCACGGCGGGCAAGCTGTGGATCGACCGGGCGGGCGACGGCGAGTTCGTCCGCCTGCACGAGGACCTCGACGGGAATCTCGAATATCCCCTCTGGGTGGGGGAGCGCATCGCCTTCCTGTCCGACCACGAGGGCGTGGGGGCGCTGTACTCCTCCCTCGCCGACGGCTCGGACCTGCGCCGGCACACGTCCGTCGACGGCTTCTACGCCCGGCAGGCGGCGAGCGACGGCTCCCGGGTCGTGTACGCGTCCGCCGGTGAGCTCTGGCTCCTCGACGACCTCGACGGCGCCGAGCCGCGCCGGCTGGACATCCGGCTGGGCGGCCAGCGCGCCGACCTCCAGCCGCACCCCGTCAGGGCCTCCCGCTGGTTCTCGTCCGCCACACCCGACCACACCGGACGCGGCAGCGCGATCTTGGTGCGTGGCGCCGTGCACTGGGTCACGCACCGCTCGGGCCCGGCCCGCACGCTCGCCGCCGGACAGGGCGTGCGCGCCCGGCTGCCCCGCTCCTTCCGCGCCGACGGCGAGGAACACGTCGTGTGGGTCACCGACGCCGAGGGCGACGACGCGCTGGAGTTCGCCCCCGCCACCGGCGTCGCCCCCGGAGCGACCCCGCGGCGGCTCGCCGCCGGACAGCTCGGGCGCGTCCTCGGACTCGCGATGGCTCCCGACGGCAGCCGCGCCGCCGTCGCCTCGCACGACGGGCGGGTCCTGCTCGTCGAGCGCGACAGCGGCGAGGTCCGCGAACTCGACCGCAGTGAGGACGGCGAGGCCACCGGGCTGGTCTTCTCGCCCGACTCGGCGTGGCTCGCCTGGTCGCACCCCGGGCCGCGCCCGCTGCGGCAGCTGAGGCTCGCCAACACCGCCGACCTGGCGGTGACCGAGGCGACCCCGCTCCGCTTCCGGGACTACGCGCCGGCGTTCACCCTCGACGGCAAGCACCTCGCCTTCCTGTCGGCCCGCTCCTTCGATCCCGTCTACGACGAGCACGTCTTCGACCTCGCGTTCGTCGGCGGATCACGGCCCTACCTGATCACCCTGGCCGCGACCACGCCGTCGCCCTTCGGGCCGCAGCGCCACGGCCGTCCCTTCGAAGCGCCCGACAAGGACGAGACCCCCGACAGCGAGGGCGCGCCGACGACCCGTATCGACCTCGACGGTCTCGCCGACCGGATCGTGGCGTTCCCCGTCGAGGCCGCCCGCTACTCGACGCTGCGCGCCGCCAAGGACGGGGTGCTGTGGCTGCGCCACCCGGTGCGCGGTGTGCTCGGTGCCTCCCGTGCCACTCCGGACGCCCCGGACCCGAAGAGCGAACTGGAGCGGTACGACCTCGCCCAGCAGCGCATCGAGCACCTCGCCGCCGACGCCGACCACTTCGCCGTCAGCGGCGACGGCAAGCGGGTCCTGCTGTGGACCGACGGAAGACTCAAGGTCGTCCCCAGCGACCGGCGCGCCTCGAACGACGACGAGAGCGACTCGAACATCACCGTCGACCTGTCGAGGGTGCGGCAGACCGTCGACCCGGCCGCCGAGTGGCGGCAGATGTACGACGAGACGGGCCGCCTCATGCGGGACAACTTCTGGCGGCCCGACCTGGCCGGGGTCGACTGGCCGGGCGTCCTGGACCGGTACCGGCCGGTGCTGGAGCGCGTCGCCACGCACGACGACCTCGTGGACCTGCTGTGGGAGGTGCAGGGCGAGCTCGGCACTTCCCACGCCTATGTCCTCCCCGGCGGCGGAGGAGGTGGCGACCGGGCGCAGGGACTGCTCGGCGCGGACATCTCCCGCCATGAGGACGGCAGTTGGCGCATCGACCGGATCCTGCCCTCCGAGACGTCCGACCCCGAGGCCCGGGCGCCGCTCGCCGCGCCCGGTGTCGCGGTGCGGGCCGGCGACGCGATCGTCGCGATCGGCGGGCAGCCGGTGGACCCGGTGGCGGGTCCCGGACCGCTGCTCGTCGGCACGGCCGGCAAGCCGGTGGAGCTGACCGTGTCGCCCGCGGGCGGCGGCGATCCGCGTCACGCGGTCGTGATCCCGCTGGCCGACGAGGAGCCGCTGCGCTACCACGCGTGGGTCGCCGAACGGCGCGCCTACGTCCACGAGCGGTCCGGGGGCCGCCTCGGCTATCTGCACGTGCCGGACATGGTGGGCTCCGGCTGGGCCCAGCTCCACCGCGACCTGCGGGTCGAGGTGGCCAGGGACGGGCTGGTCGTGGACGTCCGTGAGAACCGCGGCGGCCACACCTCCCAGCTGGTCGTGGAGAAGCTCGCGCGGCGGATCGTCGGCTGGGACCTGCCACGCGGACTGCGCCCGTACAGCTATCCGGAGGACGCGCCCCGCGGTCCGGTCGTCGCCGTCGCGAACGAGTTCTCCGGCTCCGACGGCGACATCGTCAACGCGGCGATCAAGGCCCTCGGTATCGGGCCGGTGGTCGGCACCCGCACCTGGGGCGGTGTGATCGGCATCGACAGCCGCTACCGGCTCGTCGACGGCACGCTCGTCACCCAGCCCAAGTACGCCTTCTGGATGGAGGGTTACGAATGGGGTGTCGAGAACCACGGCGTCGACCCCGACGTCGAGGTCGTCCAGACGCCGCAGGACCACGCCGCCGGACGTGACACCCAGCTCGACGAGGCGATCCGGATCGCCCTCGCCGCCCTGGAGGAGAACCCGGCCAAGACCGCCCCGGCGCTGCCGGAGGACTGACGCACTTGGATCCGGGGCGGCCGTTCTCACGGACGGTCGCCCCGGACCCCGTTGTCGCGCTGAAGAATTGCTCCGGTGGATACGATGCCGTCGTAGCGATCAACGGCGTGAAGGAGGCACACGCATGGCGGGAGAGCCGCAGGACGACTGCTTGTTCTGCAAGATCGTCGCGGGACAGATCCCGGCGACCCTGGTCCGGGAGACCGACACCACCGTCGCGTTCCGTGACATCAACCCTCAGGCGCCCACCCACATCCTCGTCATCCCCAAGGTGCACTACCGGGACGCCGCGGCGCTGGCGGTCGCCGAGCCCACCGTCGTCGCCGACCTGCTGCGCGAGGCCGGCGAGGTCGCGGGCGAGGAGAAGCTGGAGAGCTACCGCGTCGTGTTCAACACCGGCAGCGGCGCCGGACAGACCGTCTTCCACGCGCACGCCCATGTGCTGGGCGGTCGCGGCATGCAGTGGCCTCCGGGGTAACCGGCCTTGTCCGTACGTGAATTGGTGGTGCTGGGCACCGCCAGCCAGGTCCCGACGCGACACCGCAACCACAACGGCTACCTGCTGCGGTGGGACGGCGAGGGGCTGCTCTTCGACCCCGGCGAGGGCACGCAGCGACAGATGCTGCGTGCCGGGGTCGCCGCGCACGACCTGCACCGGATCTGCGTCAGCCACTTCCACGGGGACCACTCGCTCGGGCTCGCCGGGGTGATCCAGCGCATCAATCTCGACCGCGTGCCGCACGAGGTGACCGCGCACTATCCGGCGTCCGGGCAGCGGTTCTTCGACCGGCTGCGCCACGCCACGGCCTATCGCGAGACGGTGGCGCTGACCCAGGCGCCGGTCGACGACGACGGGATCCTCGCGGCCACGCCGTCGTACACCCTGGAGGCGCGCCGGCTCTCACACCCCGTGGAGTCCTTCGGCTACCGGCTGGTCGAGCCGGACGGGCGGCGGATACTGCCCGAGCGGCTCGCGGAGCACGGGATCCAGGGGCCGGACGTCGGGCGCATCCAGCGGGACGGCGTGCTGCGCGGCGTCACCCTCGACGACGTCAGCGAGGTGCGGCGCGGGCAGCGCTTCGCGTTCGTCATGGACACCCGGCTGTGCGAGGGCGTCGGCGCCCTCGCCGAAGGGTGCGACCTGCTCGTCATCGAGTCGACCTTCCTGGACGAGGACGAGCGGCTCGCCGAGGACCACGGGCATCTGACGGCGGGCCAGGCGGCGCGGGTGGCGAGGGACGCCGGGGTACGGCATCTCGTGCTGACCCACTTCAGCCAGCGCTACTCCGATCCGGGCGAGTTCGAGCGGCAGGCCCGCGCGGCGGGCTTCGACGGCGATCTGACGGTGGCGTACGACCTGCTGCGGGTCCCGGTGCCGAAGCGCCGGTAGCGGCGGCCCGTGCCCGGGCGGGCGGCCGGCGCAGGGCGCGAGGCGGCGGTGGCGACGGCCGGCTCGGAGCACCGGTGCCCGGGCGCCGGGCGGTGCGCTGCCGGGCCCGGGCGACGCGGACGACAGCGGGCCGCGTTCGGTTCCGTTATGTCGGGACGTCGCCCGTACGATGCTTCGATGCCCCTCCCCAAAGCTGAACTGCACCTCCACATCGAAGGCACTCTCGAACCCGAGCTCGCCTTCGCGCTCGCCGCGCGCAACGGCGTCACGCTGCCCTACGAGGACACCGAGGAGCTGCGCAAGGCGTACCTCTTCGACGATCTCCAGTCGTTCCTGAACCTGTACTACGAGCTCATGGCCGTCCTGCGGACCGAAGAGGACTTCGCCGACCTGGCGGACGCCTACCTGGAGCGCGCCGCCGCGCAGGGCGTGCGGCACGCGGAGATCTTCTTCGACCCGCAGGCCCACCTCGCCCGCGGTGTGGAGATGGGGACGGTCGTCGACGGGCTGTGGCGGGCGCTGGCGCACAGCGAGGAGAAGCACGGGGTCTCCACCCAGCTGATCATGTGCTTCCTGCGGGACGAGTCCGCCGAGTCGGCCCTGCGGACCCTGGAGGCCGCGAAGCCCCACCTCGACCGGATCACCGGCGTCGGGCTCGACTCCGCCGAGGTCGGACACCCGCCGGCCAAGTTCCGAGAGGTGTACGAGGCCGCCGCCGCGCTCGGTCTGCGGCGCGTCGCGCACGCGGGCGAGGAGGGGCCGCCCGAGTACATCACCGAGGCGCTCGACGTCCTCGGCGTCGAGCGCGTCGACCACGGGCTGCGCTGCATGGAGGACCCGCGGCTGGTGGAGCGGCTCGTACGGGAGCGGGTGCCGCTGACGCTGTGCCCGCTGTCGAACGTGCGGCTGCGGGCCGTACGCGTCCTGGAGGACCACCCGCTGCGCGCCATGCTCGACGCCGGCCTGCTGTGCACGGTGAACTCCGACGACCCCGCCTACTTCGGCGGCTACGTGGCCGACAACTACCACGCGGTCCGCGACGCCCTCGGCCTGGAACTGGAGCAGATGCGGGAGCTGGCGCGCAACTCGTTCCTGGCGTCCTTCCTCGACCACGACGAGGAGCGACGGGCCCGTTATCTCGCCGAGGTCGACGCGTACGAGTTCGGGCGGTAGCCGTCAGTCGGTTCCGGGCCCCGGTGCGGTGGCTGCCGCGGCCGGCCGGGGCCCGGCCGTGCCGTACGCCGTCCGCTCGGCGGGAGCCGTCTCCAGCGGGATCTCGACGACGGGGGTGACCGGGACGCCGCGCCGCGGCCGGACGGCCACGAGGGTCATCGGCACGGCGATCACGAGCAGCCCGACCGCCAGGACCGTGCCCATGCCCGGGTATCCGGCCCGGGCCGAGAGCAGGCTGCCGGTGAGCGGGCCGCACGCCGTGCCGAGCGAGGACGCGGAGCCGACCAGGACCGCCCACCGGCCGCGCGGGTCGAGGGAGGCGGCGAGGCCGATCACGTACGACAGGACGACCGGGTAGAGCGTGTTCCAGGCGATCTCGCCCGCCGCGAACGACGTGAGGTCGGTGGCCGCCGCGCTGAGCGCGATGCACCCGGCGATCAGTGCCGTGCCGACGCCGATGGGCAGGGCCAGGCCGAGCCGGGGGCCCAGCGCGCCCGCACCGATCACCCCCAGCAGACCCGCGCCCAGCGCCGTCGCGAACACCGCGCCGACGGTGACCTCGGTGAGCCCCGCCTGGGTCAGCCCGATGCGGCCGCTGACGCCCCACAGGGAGTTCTGGGCGAGGGACCAGAAGAGCATCGTGCCGGCGAGGAGCCGGCCGGAACGCGGGTGGGGGAGCGGCGTCGTGGTGCGCGGGGTCCGCGCGGCGCGGGTGCGGTCCGGCAGCCGTCCGGTCACGGGCAGCACGAGCAGCGCCGTGCAGGCGATCGCGGCGAGGGGCGGGCCGTGGGCCGGGCCCAGGTGGGGGATCGTCAGATACAGCACGCCGGCCAGGGCGGAGACCCCGAACAGGCCCGTCGTGGTGGTGCGGTGGGGGTCGCGCTGGGCGGCGATGCCGGTCGCGGCGACCGTGGTGGCCGCGCCGGAGCCGAAGCCGCCGACGACCGCGCCGGTGACGACCAGGGGCACGGTGGTCGTCAGGGCGGCGGTGCCGTAGCCGGCGACGGCGAGGAGCAGACCGGTGCGGGCGAGTCTGCGGGGGCCGAAGCGGTCCACGCGGGACGCCAGGAGGAACCCGGCGGTCGCCGAACTCAGCAGCAGGGCGCTGCCGATGGCGCCGGCCTGGGTGGCCGAGAGCGGGAGGCCCGCGTCCAGTCTGCCGACGGTGGTCGGCAGCAGGTACGCGGCGAGGTACCCGGCCGTGAAAAGGGCGACGAGGGGCCAGGGCATGGTGGTGCGGGCGGACACGGGCGTTCCCAGGGCATGCGAAAGGAGCGGCTCGGAAGGGGGGTTGAGCGGCTGTCGACGGACAGGAACGCGCGGGCAATTTGTATCAAGGGGCCGGGCGTGCGAAGAAGGTCGGACGATGTGATCTACGGCACTTTCCGTTTGACCCCGCAGGGGTGGGGTACACGAAGCGTTTTGCTCCGCCGGAGAGGGTGCCGCAGGCGCCCCTCGCGGGGCGTCGCGGGGGGCGGTGCCGCTCCGCCCGGCACGGGCCGCCGTTCCGCCTCGCGGCGGGATGCGCGCCGCCCGGCGGGCCGGCCCGCCGTCCGCGGTCCGGCGCGGCCGGGGCGCGACCCGACCCCGCACGACCACGGTGTGTCGTGGCCGACTTGGTGCACACTGGCCTGATCCGCACCATCTCAGGGAGCGCACCGTGATCACGCCCGACGGAGAGCGACCGCTCTGCCAGGCCCATGTCGACCCGCTCGCCGGCCTGCGCACCCCCCAGGATCCGTCCTGGGACGTCTACCTCACGGGCACGGTCTTCCTGGACATCATCTTCACCGGGCTCGACTCGGCCCCCGTGCGCGGCACGGAGTCGTGGGCGCGGGGCATGGGATCGAGCCCGGGCGGCGTCGCGAACATGGCGACGGCGCTGGCCCGGCTGGGACTGCGGACGTCCCTCGCCGCGGCGTTCGGCGACGACCACTACGGGGAGTACTGCTGGGACGCCCTGGAGCAGGGCGAAGGCATCGACCTCTCCCTGTCGCGCACCGTGTCCGGCTGGCACTCCCCGGTCACCGTGTCGATGGCGTACGAGGGCGAGCGCACGATGGTCAGCCACGGGCACGAGCCGACGCCCGAGGAGCCGGCGCCGGACTGCCCGCCCCGCGCGCGTGCGGCGGTCGCCTCGCTGACGCCCGGCACGCGCGCGCCCTGGATCGAGGAGGCGGCCAAGAGCGGCACCCGGATCTTCGCGGACGTCGGCTGGGACGACACCGGCCGCTGGGACCTGGCCGGCCTCGCCGACCTGGAGCACTGCGAGGCGTTCCTGCCGAACGCCGAGGAGGCCATGCGCTACACCGGCGCGGACTGTCCGCGGGCGGCGGCGCGCGCGCTGACGGATCACGTGCCGCTGGCCGTGGTCACCCTGGGCTCGGACGGCGCGTACGCCGTGGACGGCGGCACCGGGGAGACCGCCGAGGTCCCGGCGATCGCGGTGGAGGCCCTGGACCCCACGGGCGCCGGCGACGTCTTCGTGGCCGGCTTCGTCATGGGGACGCTGGCCGCCTGGCCGCTCGCGGACCGGCTCGCCTTCGCCGGGCTGACCGCGGCCCTGTCCGTGCAGGAGTTCGGCGGGTCCCTGTCGGCGCCGGGCTGGTCCGAGATCGCGGCCTGGTGGCGCAAGGTCCAGTCGGTAGCCGCCCAGGACCCCACGGCGCTGAGCCGGTACGCGTTCCTTGAGGGCCTGCTCCCGGAGGTGACGCGCCCGTGGCCGCTGCGCCGGGCGGTGCCGACGATCGGTTTCGGGCGCACCGCGTGACATCCGCGCCGGGATCGGGCGGGGCGTCCCGAACCGTCCCGCCCCCGGCGTGCGCCGTCGTGCGCGGGGCGCGGGTGCTCGGCGCGGGGTGAGGAAAAGCCCTACGGCTCTGTCAGTGCAGCGACGTACCCTTGGAACCGCAAGGCTGCCCGTGTGGCAAGCGTGCCGACCGAGGAGGATTCGCAGGCCTACAGAGCCGGCCCATGACTCAGACACCCACAGCTCACAGCTCCGCTCAGGAGCAGGCGCGAGCGCACTTCACCGTCCCTGCCAAGCACCCCATGGTGACCGTGCTGGGTTCCGGAGACGCGCTCCTGCGCGTGATCGAGAAGGCCTTCCCGGCGGCCGACATCCACGTCCGGGGCAATGAGATCAGTGCGGTCGGCGAGGCCGGTGAAGTCGCCCTCGTCCAGCGCCTGTTCGACGAGATGATGCTGGTGCTCCGCACGGGGCAGCCGATGACGGAGGACGCAGTGGAACGCTCGATCGCCATGCTCAGGGCGAGCGAGAACGGGGAGGGCGACGGCCAGGAGACCCCGGCCGAGGTGCTCACGCAGAACATCCTGTCCTCGCGGGGCCGCACCATCCGCCCCAAGACGCTCAACCAGAAGCGGTACGTCGACGCGATCGACAAGCACACGATCGTCTTCGGCATCGGCCCCGCCGGTACCGGAAAGACGTACCTGGCCATGGCCAAGGCGGTGCAGGCCCTGCAGTCCAAGCAGGTCAACCGCATCATCCTGACCCGCCCGGCGGTGGAGGCGGGCGAGCGCCTCGGCTTCCTGCCCGGCACGCTCTACGAGAAGATCGACCCCTACCTGCGCCCGCTGTACGACGCGCTGCACGACATGCTCGACCCCGACTCGATCCCCCGCCTCATGGCGGCGGGCACCATCGAGGTCGCGCCCCTGGCCTACATGCGCGGCCGCACGCTCAACGACGCCTTCATCATCCTGGACGAGGCCCAGAACACGAGCGCCGAGCAGATGAAGATGTTCCTCACCCGCCTCGGCTTCGACTCGAAGATCGTGGTCACGGGTGACGTGACCCAGGTGGACCTCCCGACCGGGACGAAGTCCGGTCTGCGCCAGGTCCAGGACATCCTGGAAGGCGTCGCGGACGTCCACTTCTCGCGGCTCACGTCGCACGATGTCGTACGGCACAAGCTGGTCGGCCGTATCGTCGACGCGTACGAGAAGTACGACATCGAGAACGGCACCGAGAACGGCTCCCACAAGGGCCGCGGCAAAGCCGGCCACAAGGGGAAGTAGACCAGCACGACCATGTCGATCGACGTCAACAACGAGTCCGGAACCGAGGTCGACGAGCAGGCGATCCTCGACATCGCCCGCTACGCGCTCACACGGATGCGCATCCACCCGCTCTCCGAGCTCTCGGTGATCGTCGTGGACACCGACGCCATGGAGCAGCTGCACATCCAGTGGATGGACCTGCCCGGCCCCACGGATGTCATGTCCTTCCCCATGGACGAGCTGCGCCCGCCGTCCAAGGACGACGACGAGCCTCCGCAGGGCCTGCTCGGCGACATCGTGCTGTGCCCCGAGGTCGCCGAGCGGCAGGGCCGCGAGGCGCCGACGCAGCACTCCATGGACGAGGAGCTCCAGCTCCTGACCGTCCACGGAGTGCTGCACCTGCTGGGGTACGACCACGAGGAAGCGGACGAGAAGGCCGAGATGTTCGGCCTCCAGGCGGCCATCGTGGACGGGTGGCGTGCGGAGAAGGGCCTGACCGGCCCGTCCCCGGCCCCGACCGTGTCATGAGTCCACAGCTCGTCGTCGGCGCCATCGCGCTGGTCGTCGTCGCCTGGCTCGCCGCCTGCGCGGAGGCGGGCCTCGCGCGCATCTCCAGCTTCCGGGCCGAGGAGGCCGTCCGGTCGGGCCGGCGCGGCAGCGCCAAGCTCGCCCAGGTCGCCGCCGACCCCACCCGCTACCTGAACGTGGCGCTGCTGGTCCGTGTCGCCTGCGAGATGGCCGCCGCCGCGCTCGTCACGTACGCGTGCCTGAAGGAGTTCGACGAGACCTGGCAGGCCCTCGCGGTCGCCATCGGCGTCATGGTCCTCGTGTCGTACGTCGCGGTGGGCGTGTCCCCGCGCACCATCGGCCGCCAGCACCCGCTGAACACCGCGACGGCCGCCTCGTACGTCCTGCACCCACTGGCCCGGGTCATGGGGCCGATCCCGCCGCTGCTCATCCTCATCGGCAACGCGCTCACGCCGGGCAAGGGATTCCGGCGTGGCCCGTTCGCCTCCGAGGCGGAGCTGCGTGCGATGGTCGACCTCGCGGAGAAGGAGTCGCTCATCGAGGACGAGGAGCGCCGCATGGTGCACTCCGTCTTCGAACTGGGCGACACACTGGTGCGCGAGGTGATGGTCCCGCGGACCGACCTGGTGGCCATCGAGCGCTACAAGACGATCCGTCAGGCCCTCACGCTCGCCCTGCGCTCCGGTTTCTCGCGCATCCCGGTCACGGGGGAGAACGAGGACGACATAGTCGGCATCGTGTATCTGAAGGACCTGGCCCGCAAGACGCACATCAGCCGGGACGCGGAGTCGGAGCTGGTCTCCACGGCGATGCGGCCCGCCACTTTCGTGCCCGACACCAAGAACGCGGGCGACCTGCTGCGCGAGATGCAGCAGGAGCGCAACCACGTCGCCGTCGTGATCGACGAGTACGGCGGCACGGCCGGCATCGTGACCATCGAGGACATCCTCGAGGAGATCGTCGGCGAGATCACCGACGAGTACGACCGCGAGCTGCCACCCGTGCAGGAGCTCGGCGACGACCGCTACCGGGTGACCGCCCGTCTCGACATCGGCGACCTCGGCGAGCTGTACGGCTACGAGGCGTACGACGACGAGGACGTGGAGACCGTCGGCGGACTGCTCGCCAAAGCGCTCGGGCGGGTCCCGATCGCCGGGGCCTCGTCGGTGGTCGAACTGCCCGACGGGCGGGAGCTGCGGCTGACCGCCGAGGCCGCGGCGGGGCGCCGCAACAAGATCGTCACGGTGCTCGTCGAGCCGGTCGGCCCGGTGGAGCCCGCCGAGGAGGAGAAGCCGGAGTGACCCCGCAGGAGCTGCGCGCGTTCTGCCTGTCCTTCAACGCGACCGTCGAGGACTTCCCCTTCAACCCGCAGACGTCGGTCTTCAAGGTGCTGGGGAAGCTCTTCGCGCTGACGAACCTGGACGCGGCTCCGCTGACGGTCAATCTGAAGTGCGACCCGGAGGACGCGGTACGGCTGCGCGGGGAGCACCCGGGGCTCGTCGTCCCCGGCTATCACATGAACAAGCGGCACTGGAACACGGTGACCGCGGACGGGTCGCTCCCGGACCGGCTGGTGCGGGAGCTGATCGAGGACTCGTACGACCTGGTGGTCGCGGGACTGCCGCGCGCCGAGCGGCTCCGGCTCGACCGGGCGTGAACCCGCCCCTCGGCCGACGGGTTCCGACGGCTCGCCAGGACGGGAAAATCGCGGCAGAATAATGAGTTCGGCGGGCTCTCGACAGGCCCACTCCGTGTAGGCCCAGCAAGCACACTCGGAGTGGAACCTGCTCCTGCTGGCGTCCGCTTCCATGGCCCCGGTCTTCTTGGCCGGGGCCGTTTTCTCTCACACGTGGTGGAGCACCTCTTCGATGATCTTGTAGATCAGGAAGATGAGACTCATCCAGGGGACGATGTGGGACACCCTGTCGGTCCACGTGTTGCGGCGCCCCTCCGGCTCTGTGGCCATGGGGCTTTTCCTCCTTCCCGGCGGCTCCACATACCTTGTGGATACCGCGGTGATCCACAGGTGGGAGTCGGAGGAAGTCGGGCGGCTCTCAAGGAGGTTGGCGTCAACCTCGCTACCGCTTGGTCGAACCTCCCTTCATGGAACCGGAGTTGAGGCGGTTGCCGTCCGCGCGACAACGTTCCCTCTGACAATGTAGCCTCCGCGCAGACGGGTGAACAGTCCTAGATGCTGACTCCAGGTCGGTGTGTCCGATACGTTGGCTGCGATGTGCGACATAGCATCCCGGCAGTTGGCGCTCCAGCGCGACCCCCGCCACCAGTGGTGATCTGTGTCGCGTCCTGAGCGTGCGTTCTCTCGGAGAGGTACCGATGTGTAACCATCGAAATCGCCATGTCGCAACTTGCTCGGTCCTCATGGGGGTGGGGGATCATGAGTGAGGCGAAGTCGCCGAGCCCGGCGATCCAGCGGATCCGGCTCCGCACCGAACTGCGCAAGGCCCGCACGAAGACAGGGCTGACGCAGCGCCAGGTGGCCGAGAAGATGGAGTGGAGTCCCTCCAAGCTGATCCGCATCGAGGCCGGCGAGGTCGGCATCACGGTCAACGACCTGCGCCCGCTGCTCGCGGTCTACGAGATCAGCAGCCAGCGCAAGGTCGACGAACTGCTGGACCTGGCCCGGGGCAGCCGGAAGATGCCGTTCTCGGAGTTCCGGGACATCTACTCCAAGGAGTTCCTCCAGTTCCTGGCGATGGAGACGTCGGCGTCGATCATCCGCAACTTCAATCCACTGGTGGTTCCCGGCCTGTTGCAGACGGAGGAGTACGCGCGTGCCGTCATGGGCGCCTACAACCGCGGGGCCTCCGAGGAGCTGGTGGACCGCTACATCGAGGGCCGGCTCGCGCGCCAGGAGATGCTGTTGGGCGACGAGGGCCCCGAACTGTTCTTCGTCATCGACGAGTCGGTCGTGCGGCGGCGGGTCGGCAGTCGCGGAGTGATGCGCGCCCAGCTGGAGCAGTTGGCCGAGCTCGCCACCCGGCCGCGGATCACCGTCGAGATCCTGCCGTTCAGCATCGGTGCGCATCCGGGCATCCAAGGGCCCTTCACCCACTTCGAGTTCGACGCCGACGAGATGCCGGACTCGATCTATCTGGAGAACCCGCGCGGTGACTCCTACCTGAGCAGTGCTCCCGAGGAGACGGGCCGCTACCTGGAGAGCTTCTGGGAGCTCGAGGACCTGGGTGTCAAGGAGCACGTGGACACGCTGTTGCGCCGGCTGGCGTCCAGGCTGGACGAGGGGCGGGACGACCTCGTGTCACTGCTCGACGGGGCGGATCAGTAAAGTCCGTTTCACGGAGGGAAGTTGGCGAGAATTGTCTCGCTCATCGCCGTATGATGCGCCGCTATTCTGAAAGAGGTGCTGCGGGTCCACACCCAGGTTGGAGGGGACGGCGTGGGTGGCTCATGGTCGTGGCGCAAGAGCAGCGCGAGCACCGGCGGGAACGGCGACTGCGTGGAGATCGCGTGGACGGGTGAGACGGTCCTCGTGCGCGACTCCAAGAACGGGCGTGGCCCTGTCGTCGCGTTCGGGCCGGCCGTGTGGGAGGGCTTCCTCGGCTCCCTGTCGCACCTGCCGCCTTCCGGGCGCAGGACGACGGACGGATGAGACGGTGACGGCCCGCGCCGACGTCGCGGCGCGGGCCGTCGTGCTGCGATCAGGCGCGGCGGCCGAGCCCCAGGCTCACCAGTACCGCCGCCGCCAGCACGATCACCGCGTCCAGGGCGAGGACCGTGCGGACCCCCGTCAACAGGTCGCCCGAGGTGGTGGCCAGGACGCCGAGGAGCGGGATGCCGACCGTGAGTCCCACCTGCTGAGTGGACGTCACCAGACCGGTGGCCAGGCCCTGCTCCTCGTCCGGGACCCCCGACGTGACGGTCAGGCCGTACGCGATGATCGCGCCCAGGTGGCACATGCTGGCAAGGGAGACCGCGGCCGTGGCGAGCCAGACCGACCAGGTGTGGGCGTTCAGCAGCACCAGCGTCGCCACGAACAGACCCTGCCCGGCCAGTGAACCCACCAGCGTGCGACGGACGCCGACGCGGCCGATGACCTTCGGTGCGTACGCCCCCGCCACCGCCGACAGCACACCCTGCACACCGAAGACCAGACCCGTCTCGAAGGCGGACAGGCCGAGCGTCTCCTGCAGGTACAGGGTCAGGACGAAGATCACCGTCGACATCATCGAGAAGGTGACCAGACCGGCCAGGTTGCCCCACGCCACGGTGCGGCGGCGCAGCATCGGCAGGGAGACGAGCGGCGACGCGCTGCGCGACTCGACGTACCCGAAGGCACTGAGCAGCAGCACGCCCGCCACGAGCGACACGAGCACGTCGGCGCCGCCGAAGCCGCGCTCCGCGGCCGTGGAGAGGGCGTAGATCAGGGCCAGCAGGCCTGCGGTGACGGTGACCGCGCCGGGGACGTCCAGGCGCGGGCGGTGCGGGGTGCGGGACTCGGGCAGCAGACCCGGCGCCAGCGGCAGCACGATCAGCGCGAACACCGCCAACAGCCCCATCGTGGAGCGCCAGCCCAGCGCGTCGGTCAGGACGCCGCCCGCCACCATGCCGACCGTGAAGCCGAGGGACAGCAGCGTGCCGGAGATGCCCAGGGCGCGGTCGCGCGCCGGCCCCTCGGGGAACGTCGTCGTCAGCAGCGACATGCCCGTCGGCACGATGGCCGCCGCGCCCAGACCCTGCAGCGCGCGGGCCGTCAGGAAGGACGCCGGGTCCCAGGCGCAGGTCGCGAGCACCGAGGCCGCACCGAAGAGCCCGAGGCCGGTCAGGAAGAGCCTGCGGCGCCCGTACAGGTCGCCGACGCGGCCGAACAGCAGCAGGAAGCCGCCGGACGGCAGAGCGAAGGCGGTGACCGCCCACTGCAGGGTGGACCGGCTCATGCCCAGGTCCGAGCCCAGCACGGGCAGCGCCACGTTCAGGACGGAGAAGTCGAGCGCGACCATGAACTGGGCCGCGCACAGCACGAAGAGGACGAGTTTGTCGCGGGCCGAGAGCCGCGCGCCCGGCGGGGTGCGTACGGGAGTGGACTCGAGGTCGGTGGTGTCGATCGCCATGGCCAAGAGCCTCGTGCGGTCGGAACAAGCGTGGGGAGCGGGAACTTATGCTGGTGGTCGCACCACCAGTCACCAAGAGGGGGATTCGAACGTGACGGAGGACGCGCTCAGGAGTCACCGACGGCGGGAGCTGCGCGACTTCCTGATGAGCCGTCGGGCCAAGGTGTCCCCGGCGCAGGCCGGTCTGCCGGACGGCGGCTCGCGACGGCGCACCCCGGGGCTGCGCCGCGAAGAGGTCGCCGTGCTCGCGGGCGTCGGGGCCTCCTGGTACCAGTGGCTGGAACAGGGACGGGACATCTCGGTCTCCCCGCAGGTCCTCGACTCGGTCGCCCGCGTACTGCTGCTCAGCGGCGCCGAGCGGCGCCATCTGTACGTGCTGGCCGGGCTCAACCCGCCCGCGCCCGAGACGGCTCCCGGGAACCGGGACATGGGCGACGGGCTGCGGCGGCTGATCGACACGTGGATGCCGTACCCCGCGCACATCATGGACGCGTACTACAACTGCGTGATGTACAACGACGCCGCCGCGATGGTCCTCGGCATGCGCCCCGAGAACACGCAGAACTGCATCGTCGACTTCTTCACCGACCCCCTCTACCGCGGGCAGTCCCGGTCCTGGGAGACCAACGCGCGCACCGTCGTCGCCCAGTTCCGCGCCTCGTGCGCGGCCGCGCCCGACGACGAGGGCTTCCAGGAGCTGCTGGCGCGGCTCAAGGAGGCCAGCGACGAGTTCGCCGGGCTGTGGGAGGAGCGGGACATCGAGGACGCGGGGCAGATCCGCAAGGAGCTCGACCATCCGCTGGTGGGACTGCTGTCCGTCGAGTCGACGGCCATGAAGGTGCCGGCGCGGCCCGACCTGACGATCGTGCTGCACACGCCGCTGCCGGAGGCGAACACCGCGGCCAAGCTGGAGTGGCTGGCCTCGCCGGAGGGGCGGCGCGGCTCGATGTACCCGGTGGCGGGCTGACCCCCTTGGCCGGGGTGCCGCGTCGGCACTTCGTATGCTCAGGGCATGACCGACAGCAGCGCGCTCGACCCCGAGGACCGCAAGATCGTGACCCTGGCCCGTTCCGCGCGGGCACGCAACGGTGTGCCCGAGGGGGCGGCCGTGCGCGACGAGACGGGGCGTACGTATGTCGCCGGGACCGTGGAGCTGCCGTCCCTGCGGCTGAGTGCTCTGCGGACCGCGGTGGCCATGGCCGTGGCGTCGGGGGCGAAGTCCCTGGAGGCGGCGGCGGTCGTCTCCGACGCGGAGGGGGTGTCCGAGGAGGACCGTGCGGCGGTTCTGGACCTCGGGGGGCCCGGGACGCCTGTGCTGGTCGCGGGGCCCGACGGGGCCGTACGGGGTGTCGTCGCCGCCGGCTGACTCTCCGGTCCGGTGCGTCCGGTGGGCGGAGGGGTTTCGCCCCCTCCGCCCCTGCCCGTCCCTTGTTCCCGGAGGGGCTCCGCCCCCGGACCCCCGCATCGGCCCGGACGGCCTCGTCCTCACGCGCCGGACGGGCTGAAGCGCATCGGCCCGGACGGCCTCGGCCTCACGCGTCGGACGGGCTGAGGCGCGCCCCAGGTCCCGAGGGGCGCCGGGCGGGCCGGGAGTGCGGGTCAGAAGCCCAGTTTGCGGAGCTGGCGGGGGTCGCGTTGCCAGTCCTTGGCCACCTTCACGTGGAGGTCGAGGAAGACCGGGGTGCCCAGCAGTGCCTCGATCTGCTTGCGGGACTTGATCCCGACCTCCTTCAGGCGCTTGCCCTTGGGGCCGATGATGATGCCCTTCTGGCTGGGGCGCTCGATGTAGACGAAGGCGTGGATGTCGAGGAGCGGCCTGTCGGCGGGCCGGTCCTCGCGGGGGAGCATCTCCTCGACGACGACGGCGATGGAGTGCGGCAGCTCGTCGCGGACGCCCTCCAGCGCGGCCTCGCGGATCAGCTCGGCGACCATGACCTGCTCGGGCTCGTCCGTGAGCTCGCCGTCGGGGTAGAGGGCCGGGCCCTCGGGCAGCAGCGGGACGAGCAGGTCGGCGAGCAGGTCGACCTGCTTGTCGCGGACCGCCGACACCGGCACGATCTCCGCCCACTCGAAGCCGAGCTCCTTGCCGAGCTGGTCGATCGCGATGAGCTGCTCGGCGAGTGCCTTGCTGTCCACGAGGTCGGTCTTGGTGACGATGGCGATCTTCGGCGTCTTCTTGATCGACGCCAGTTCCTTGGCGATGAAGCGGTCGCCGGGGCCGAGCTTCTCGTTGGCCGGGAGGCAGAAGCCGATCACGTCGACCTCGGCCCAGGTCGTACGGACCACGTCGTTGAGCCGCTCGCCGAGCAGGGTGCGCGGCTTGTGCAGTCCGGGGGTGTCCACCAGGATCAGCTGGGCGTCGGGACGGTGCACGATGCCGCGCACCGTGTGCCGCGTGGTCTGCGGCTGGTCGGCGGTGATCGCCACCTTCTTGCCGACGAGAGCATTCGTGAGGGTGGACTTGCCCGCGTTGGGGCGGCCCACGAAGCAGGCGAAGCCGGCGCGATGGGTGGCCTCGGACGGCTCGGATGACGGGGTACGAACGCTCATGGCGCCCATTGTCCCTGATCCACGGGCGCCCGCCGCACGCCGTGCGCCCGAGTGGTGCGCGGTGAGGTTCCGGAAACCCCGGCGCAACACGAAACACGACGGAAACCTGGGCGTGCGCGTCCGGAAACGAGCGCCGACGACTCTCTGACGCAGCCCCCACCCCGTTGGAGACACCGTGACGCCGGCCACCGCCCTGCCCCTGGTCCTCGCCTCCGCTCCCGCTGGTAAACCACCCGTCGACACCGGTGACACGGCCTGGCTGCTGGCCGCCACCGCGCTGGTCCTGCTGATGACGCCCGGCCTCGCCCTGTTCTACGGCGGCATGGTGCGCACGAAGAGCGTCCTCAACATGCTGATGATGAGCTTCGTGTCGATCGCCCTGGTGACGGTGGTGTGGCTGGCGGCCGGGTACTCCCTGGCCTTCGGGGACGACGCCTTCGGCGGGCTCGTCGGAGGGCTGCGGCACGTGGGCATGGCCGGGATCGGCCCGGCCGGTGTCCACGGCACCGTGCCGACCCTGCTGTTCGCCACCTTCCAGCTCACCTTCGCGATCATCACGGCCGCGCTGATCAGCGGCGCGGTCGCGGACCGGGCGAAGTTCTCCGCGTGGCTGGTGTTCGTGCCGCTCTGGGCGCTGCTCGTATACGTTCCCGTCGCCCACTGGGTGTGGGGTCCGGGCGGCTGGATCGTGGACGCGCTGGGTGCGCTGGACTTCGCGGGCGGGCTGCCCGTCGAGATCACCTCGGGCGCCTCCGGTCTCGCCCTGTGCCTGGTCCTCGGCCCGCGCCTCGGCTTCAAGAAGGACGCGATGCGCCCGCACAACCTGCCGATGGTGATGCTGGGCGCCGGACTGCTGTGGTTCGGCTGGTTCGGCTTCAACGCGGGATCCGCGATGGGCGCGAACGGGCTGGCCGCCGCGGCCTTCCTCAACACCCTCGCCGCCGGTTGCACCGGGCTGCTCGGCTGGCTCTTCGTGGAGCAGCGCCGCGACGGCCACCCGACCACCCTGGGAGCCGCGTCCGGCGCGGTCGCGGGCCTGGTCGCGATCACCCCGTCGTGCGGCACCGTGTCGCTGCTCGGCGCGCTGGTCGTCGGTCTCGCCGCCGGTGTCGTCTGCTCGTACGCCGTGGGCTGGAAGTTCAAGCTGAACTACGACGACTCGCTGGACGTCGTCGGTGTGCACCTGGTCGGCGGCATCGTCGGCACCCTGCTCATCGGCGTCTTCGCCGTCAAGGAGATGACGGGCGGGACCGAGGGGCTGCTGTACGGCGGCGGGCTCGGCCAGCTCGGCAGGCAGCTGGTCGCCGTGGTGGCCGTCGGGGCGTACGCCTTCGCGGTCACGTACGGCCTCGCCAAGCTGATCGACCGGCTGATGGGCCTGCGGGCGGACGAGGAGCACGAGCGGACCGGCCTGGACCTTACGGTGCACGCCGAGACGGCCTACGATCACGGGGTCCTGGGGCACGGAGCCCCGGTCTCCGCATCCGTCCCCACCGCCCAGAAGGCCAAGACCCAGGCATGAAGCTCATCACCGCGATCGTCAAGCCGTACCGACTCGACGAGGTCAAGACCGCCCTCCAGGAAATCGGCGTGCACGGGCTGACCGTGACCGAGGCCAGCGGATACGGGCGGCAGCGCGGCCACACCGAGGTGTACCGCGGGGCCGAGTACCGGATCGACCTCGTCCCCAAGGTCCGGATCGAGGTCGTCGTCGAGGACGCCGACGCGGAGGCCGTCATCGACGAGATCGTGAAGGCCGCGCAGACGGGGAAGATCGGCGACGGAAAGGTGTGGTCCGTACCGGTGGAGACGGTCGTGCGGGTACGGACGGGCGAGCGCGGTCCCGACGCGCTCTGATCACCACGACGGCCGGGGCGATCCCGGCCGCCACCACGGCCGCGACGAGCCACGGCAGGGCGAGGAAGGGCGCGCTCGCAGAGTCGCGGGTCCCGGCCGTGTCGGCCGTCAGTGTCACCTCGCCCCGGTCGGACTGCCCCGGACCGCGCGAGCCCCGGACCACGCACGGATCAGGGCGCCGTCACTCCACCCCTCTGATCCTGTGCACCAGCACCGCCCCGGCGAGCCCGATCGCCGCCGACACCAGGTACAGCACCCGGTACCCGCCGAGATGGGTCACGATCGGCGCGGCCAGCGCGGGCGCCGCGACCTGGGGGAGGGCGTTGGCGATGTTGATGACGCCGAGGTCCTTGCCGCGGTCGAGCGCCTCGGGCAGCACGTCGGTCATCAGGGCGAAGTCGACGGAGGTGAAGACGCCGAAGCCGACGCCCAGCACCGCCGACGCGACGATCGCCCCCGGCCAGGTCTGCCAGCCGGCCAGGGCGGCCGTGGCCACCGCCATCAGGACGCCCGACCAGACGACGAACGGCTTGCGGCGTCCCACCCGGTCCGACCAGACCCCGCCCACGACGACCGTGGCGAGCAGGGTGACGGCGTTGACCGCCGTGAGGACGAGGACGCCCTCCTCGGGGTCGTGGTGGTGCAGCCTGTCGCGCAGGTAGTACAGCAGATAGAGCAGGACGAGCGCGTTGCTCAGGTTGATCAGGAAACGGGTCAGCCAGGCCCACGCCAGATCCGGATGACGGCGCGGGCTCAGCCGGAAGGAGGCGAGGAAGGACCGCCAGGCCCAGGGCGCGCGGGCCGACGCGGGCAGCCGCAGATCGGGGTGCCGCAGGACGTACGGCAGGACGCCCGCCAGCGTGAACACCGCGCACGCCGCGTACCCCGCGCCCGTGCCGCCCGCTGCCGCCGCGAGCCCTGTCCCGCCGACCACGCCCAGGATCTGCGCGGCACCCAGCCAGCCGCCCACGGAACCCCGCTGGAGCCGCGGGACCCGGTCCGGGACCGCCGCCGTGATCGCGGCGAAGGCGGCGTTCAGCGTCAGCTGGACCAGGCACCAGCCGGCCGCCATCGTCCACACCCCGCCGGCGCCCGCCAGGAGCAGCAGGGACAGCGCGCCGCCCGCCGCCCCGGCCACGATCCACGGCGTACGGCGGCCCCAGCGGGCGGTCGTACGGTCGGAGAGTGCGCCGAAGAACGGGTTCGCGGCCAGCGAGATCAGCGCGCCCGCCCCCGTGACCCAGGCGAGCACCGTCTCCTTCGACATGCCGGTGCCGGGCGCGAAGTCCTCCGCCTGGGAGGCCAGGAGGATCTGCAGCGGCCCGAACCAGCCCACCCAGATCGCGCCGTTGGCGAGCGAGAGCGCCGCGGTCCAGCCGCGCCCCACCCGCTCGACGGGCTCGGCGAGTGCGCCGCCCTCCGCGGGCACGACGGGATCGGCGGCCGTCATCTGCGCGCCTGCGCCCGCAGGGCGTCCCGCAGCCACGCGTACGACGCCTTGGGGGTCCGCTCCAGCGTGTCGTAGTCGACGTGGACGAGTCCGAAGCGCCGGGCGTAGCCCTCGGCCCACTCGAAGTTGTCCATCAGCGACCAGACGAAGTAGCCGCGCACGTCGACGCCCTGTTCCAGCGCCCGGTGCAGGGCACGGACATGACCGTCCAGGAAGGCGATCCGCTCCTGGTCGTCGATGCCCTCGTACGAGCAGCCGTTCTCGGTGATGACGACGGGCGGGAGCCGGTCGCCGTAGCGCTCGCGGAGGCCGACCAGCAGTTCGGTGAGGGCCTCCGGGACGACCGGCCAGCCGAAGTCGGTGACCGGGTAGCCCTCCAGTTCGCGTACGGAGAAGGGGAGGTCGGCGGGCAGGGTCAGTCCGCTGAACTCGATCTCCGTGCCCTCGGGGGCACCCACCTTGGTCGGCTGGTAGTAGTTCACGCCGTACCAGTCCATGGGTTCGGCGATCACCTTCAGGTCGGACTCGACGTCGCCGGGCAGCAGCTCGCCGATGCCCTCCGGGTACCGGCCGAGGAGCAGCGGGTCGGAGAACAGCCGGTTGAGGAGGACGTCGTAGAAGTCGGCGGCCTCCACGTCCTCGGCGCGCCGGGACGCCGCCCAGGTGGGTCCGTGCGAATTGGCGATCCCGATGTCGCCGGCTCCGGCGGCGCGCAGCGCCCGTACGGCCAGGCCGTGGGCCAGGAGCTGGTGGTGGGCCACCGGCAGCGCGTCGAACAGCAGCCGCCTGCCGGGGGCGTGCGCACCGAGCGCGTGGCCCAGCAGCGTGTGTTCGGCCGGTTCGTTGAGGGTGATCCACTTCATCACCCGGTCACCGAGGCGCTCGGCGACGACAGCGGCGTGGTCGGCGAAACGCGCCGCCGTGTCCCGGGACAGCCAGTCCAGCTCCAGCGGCAGGTCCCAGTGGAAGAGGGTGGGAACGGGGCGTACGCCCGCCGCGCACAGCTCGTCGACGAGGCGGTCGTAGAAGTCGAGGCCGCCGGGGGAGTTCACCCGGGGCCAGGAGACGGAGAAGCGGTACGCGTCCACGCCGAGACCGGCCAGCAGCGCGACGTCCTCGGGGTAGCGGTGGTAGTGGTCGCAGGCCACCTCCGCGGTCGAGCCGTCCTTGATCCGCCCTGGTTCGGCCGTGAAGGCGTCCCACACCGAGGGATCGCGCTCCTCGGCGGCCCCCTCGATCTGGTGGGCCGAGGTGGACACGCCCCAGAGGAAGCCGGGCGGGAACTGCGGGAGGGGGTTCGTCGCCATGCGCGCGATCATCCGTACCGGCGGTAACGGAAGTCAACGGGGCGGCGGGAAAAGGTTGTCGCCCGTCGGGCGCCCAGGGGGGAGAGGCCGCGGTCACGGCGTGACCGGCGGCCGTCGGGACGGGCCGTCGGCCGGCGCCCCGGACGCATCTCCCCCTCGGCGGCCGTCGGCTACGCGCCCTCCTTCAGCACTCTGGAGATCAGCGTCCGCTGTTCCTCCGTGAGGCGGGGATCGGCCGCGTACACCGTCTTCCCGTCCACGGTGATCTGGTAGCTGAAGCCGTCCGGAACGCCGACGGGGGGCGTGCCCCGGCCGGCGGCGACCGCCTGCTCGGCCAGGGTCTGCCACTCGTGGGCGTCGGACCGTCCCGAGGTGTCCACCTCGGCATGACGCTCGATGCCCGCGAATCCGCCCGTGCGCCTCACCTGAATACGCATGGGTCCTGTCTAGTACGAGTCGCGCGCCGGGGCTACGCGGCCGGTACCCCGACCTGCTCCCAGGCCTTCAGCACCGACTGGAGCTCCTCGCCCTCCCCGTACCGTTCGCGCGCCTGGGCGACGGTCAGCGCGGCGAAGTCTGCGAAGCTCGCCTGGGACTGGAGCTGCCCGCCGGTGAGGACGTCGTACCAGATCTGCCCGGCCCGCTCCCAGGCGTGGCCTCCGAGTGCCTGGGCGACCAGGTAGAAGGCGTGGTTGGGGATGCCCGAGTTGATGTGGACGCCGCCGTTGTCGCGACCGGTGCGGACGTAGCCGTCCATGGTGCCGGGCTGCGGGTCCTTGCCGAGCACGTCGTCGTCGTACGCGGTGCCCGGCTCCTTCATGGAGCGCAGGGCCGTACCGGTGACGCGCGGGGCGAGCAGGCCCGCACCGATCAGCCAGTCGGCCTCGGCGGTGCTCTGGCCGAGTGTGTACTGCTTGATCAGCGAGCCGAAGACGTCCGACATGGACTCGTTCAGGGCGCCCGGCTGGCCGAAGTAGGTCAGGTTCGCGGTGTACTGGGTGACGCCGTGGGTCAGTTCGTGCCCGATGACGTCGACCGGGATGGTGAAGTCGAGGAAGATCTCGCCGTCGCCGTCGCCGAAGACCATCTGCTCGCCGTTCCAGAAGGCGTTGTTGTAGTCCCGGTCGAAGTGCACCGTCGCGTCCAGCGGCAGGCCCGAGCCGTCGATCGAGTTGCGCCCGTACGCCTTCAGATACAGCTCGAAGGTCGCGCCCAGACCGGCGTAGGCGCGGTTGACCGTGGCGTCCTTGCCGGGCTTGTCGTTCTCGCCGCGCACCTTCTTGCCGGGCAGGTCCTGGTGGTGGCGGGCGTCGTAGATCGTGCGGTGCGGCCCGTCCTCCTCCGCCTCCGCGGGCGGGGCGACTGCCGGGGCGCCGATGACCGTGGTCAGCCGGCGGTGGGTGCGCTCGTAGGCGTCGCGCTCCAGGGTCTGGCGGGCGGGGCCGGCGAGTGCGGGGTCCTCGTGCTGGGCGAGCTTGTCGAGGACGTGGGGCGGCACGATGGTGCAGAAGACGGGCTCGAAGCCCCCGTTGGTCGTCATGCCCGGCACCCTTGCACTGAGTTATCCCACTGTCACTACCTGCAACCATGATTGGTGAAATGCGGCGATAAGGAGCATCGGAAGCCGTCGTCGAGTGGTATGGCGCACTTTTTGTCCGCTTTATGCATGCGATCCCGCATACTGGAACACCACCCCGCACGGGGCACGGCTCGGCTAGGCTGCGGAGCATCATGCGTTTCGGGCTGCTTCTCCTTAGCTGCCGCGGCGAGGGCCTGTAGTCGAGGCCGACCCCCTCCCCGCGGAGTTTGGCGTTGCGCCGTCGGCCGTCCTTCCGGACCCGCGGACAGCGGACACCGCGGACACATCGAGGAGCCCACGCAATCATGGCGAACCGCCAGCAGCCCAGTTCCATGCCGATCAAGAAGTACGGCCGGTACGAGCAGGTCGACCTCCCCGACCGCACCTGGCCCGAGAAGCGGATCACCGCCGCCCCCCGCTGGCTCTCCACCGACCTGCGCGACGGCAATCAGGCCCTGATCGACCCGATGTCGCCCGAGCGCAAGCGCCGCATGTTCGACCAGCTGGTCAAGATGGGCTACAAGGAGATCGAGGTCGGTTTCCCCGCCTCCGGCCAGACCGACTTCGACTTCGTCCGCTCGATCATCGAGGACGAGACCGCGATCCCGGACGACGTGACGATCTCCGTACTGACCCAGGCCCGCGAGGACCTGATCGAGCGGACCGTCGAGTCGCTGAAGGGCGCCAAGCGCGCCACCGTGCACCTGTACAACGCCACCGCGCCGGTCTTCCGCCGTGTCGTCTTCCGCGGCTCCAAGGACGACATCAAGCAGATCGCCGTCGACGGCACGCGTCTGGTCGTCGAGTACGCGGAGAAACTGCTGGGCCCCGAGACCGAGTTCGGGTACCAGTACAGCCCCGAGATCTTCACCGACACCGAGCTGGACTTCGCCCTGGAGGTCTGCGAGGCGGTCATGGACGTCTGGCAGCCCGGTCCGGGCCGCGAGATCATCCTCAACCTGCCCGCCACGGTCGAGCGCTCCACCCCCTCCACCCACGCGGACCGCTTCGAGTGGATGCACCGCAACCTGTCCCGCCGTGAGCACGTCGTGCTGTCGGTCCACCCGCACAACGACCGCGGCACGGCCGTGGCCGCCGCCGAGCTGGCCGTGATGGCCGGCGCCGACCGGGTCGAGGGCTGCCTGTTCGGCCAGGGCGAGCGCACCGGCAACGTCGACCTGGTCACCCTGGGCATGAACCTGTTCTCGCAGGGCGTCGACCCGCAGATCGACTTCTCCGACATCGACGAGATCCGTCGTACGTGGGAGTACTGCAACCAGATGGAGGTCCACCCGCGCCACCCGTACGTGGGCGACCTGGTCTACACGTCCTTCTCCGGCTCCCACCAGGACGCCATCAAGAAGGGCTTCGACGCCATGGAGGCCGACGCGGCGGCCCAGGGTGTCACCGTCGACGACATCGAGTGGGCCGTCCCGTACCTGCCGATCGACCCGAAGGACGTCGGGCGGTCCTACGAGGCCGTCATCCGCGTCAACTCGCAGTCCGGCAAGGGCGGCATCGCCTACGTCCTGAAGAACGACCACAAGCTGGACCTGCCGCGCCGTATGCAGATCGAGTTCTCGAAGCTCATCCAGGCGAAGACGGACGCCGAGGGCGGCGAGATCACGCCGAAGGACATCTGGGCGACCTTCCAGGACGAGTACCTGCCCAACCCCGAGAACCCGTGGGGCCGCATCCAGGTCAAGAACGGCCAGTCCACCACGGACAAGGACGGCGTGGACACGCTCACCGTCGAGGCGTCGGTCGACGGCGCCGACACCGTCCTGAGCGGCTCCGGGAACGGTCCGATCTCGGCCTTCTTCGACGCGCTGCAGTCCATCGGCATCGACGTACGCCTGCTGGACTACCAGGAGCACACGATGAGCGAGGGCGCCTCCGCGCAGGCCGCCTCGTACATCGAATGCGCGATCGACGGCAAGGTCCTGTGGGGGATCGGGATCGACGCGAATACGACACGTGCTTCGCTGAAGGCCGTCGTCTCCGCCGTCAACCGCGCGGCCCGCTGACCTAGTTCACCTGGTTCTTCCCGGCCCCGTTCGCCTTTCGAGGCGGGCGGGGCCCCGTCGTTTACCGGCCAATCCCTGTGGAGGTCACGGGAAGGTCTCGTCCTGGGTACTGACTCCACATCAACAATGTGGCTAACATCACGCCAGCGCGGCGATGTTGCCGCGGGGTCACCTCTCACGCCCAAAAGGCTGTGGGGGAGCAACGGAGGTGTGCGACGTGCTGCCAGGATGGGGACGAAACGGTCGTGCAGTTCAGGTTCCCCGCATCCTGGGCATCCGCACCGCCTGGACCACCGTCGGCGACGGCGAATTCTTCTGCCCCGGCTGCGGAGGCGACCGCAACTACCAGCGCCTGACCGGCCGCCGCCGCTTCACCCTCCTCGGCGTCCCCGTCGTCCCGCGCGGCGAGACCGGGCCCGTCGTCGAGTGCGCCGCCTGCCGCCACCACTACGGCGCCGACGTCCTCGACCACCCCACCACCACCCGCTTCTCGGCGATGCTCCGCGACGCCGTCCACACCGTCGCCCTCGCCGTTCTCGCCGCCGGGGGCACCTGCGCCCGTACGTCCCTGGAGACCGCCGCGAGCATCGTGCGCTCCGCCGGCTTCGACGACTGCACCGAGGACCAGCTCGGAGCCCTCGTCGAGGCGCTCGCCGCCGACACCGGCCGGGTCCTCGGAGGACCGTGCGGAGCGAGCCTGGCCATAGAGCTCCACGAAGCGCTGGATCCGCTGGCCCCGCACCTCGCTCCCACCGGCCGCGAGGCGATCCTCCTCCAGGGCGCCCGCATCGCCCTCGCGGACGGGCCCTACACCCCCGCCGAGCGCGACGCCCTGGCGACCGTGGGCGCCGCGCTCACGATCTGCGCGGACGACGTGACCCGGCTGCTGGCGGCGGCGCGCACCCCCTCGTAGGCCGGCCCCGCGCGTACGCCGACGCGTGCGCGCGCCGTACTCCCGTGGGAGTAGTCCGGCCGTCCGGCCACCTTGCGCAGTACCCGTGAACTCGCCCTTCGGCGCGACGAATCCGCGCCCGCGTGCCGGGAGTCTGGTGCCTGTCCAGACATCCGCCAGGAGGGGAGGACCCCGGCATGGGGCCCGGAGAGACAACCACGCGTACACGGCGAAGGGCCGTTCCCTGGGTGCTGCTCGGTCTGTGGGTGGCCGTCCTGGCCGTCGTCGGACCGTTCGCGTCGAAGCTCGCGGACGTACAGCATGACCGCGCCGTGGACTACCTGCCCGCGAGCGCGGACTCCACCCAGGTGGCGAAGATCGAGGACCGGCTGCCGGGCGGGGAGAGCACCGAACTCGTCCTCGTCTACCACCGCGACGGCGGACTGAGCGCCGCCGACCGGGCGACGGCCGCCCGCCAGGTCGCCGACATCGCCGGCCGCGAACCGCTGACGGCGCCCCCGAAGGGCGTGCCGTCCCGGGACGGCACCACGCTGATGTACCCGGTCGCCAGCTCCGCGCCCGGCAACGACGAGAAGAAGCGCGACGCGTTCGTCGACGACGTACGCGATGTCGCCCGCTCCGAGAACGGGATGGACGTCGAGGTGGGCGGGCAGGGCGCGCTCGCCACCGACGCCTCCGAGGTGTACGGCTCCCTCGGCGGGCCGCTGCTCTACACCACCGTCGCCGTGGTGGCCGTCCTGCTGATCCTCATCTACCGCAGCCCGCTGCTGTGGCTCGTGCCGCTCGCCGTCGCGGGCGTCGCCGACTACCTCTCCATGGGCGTCGCCTACGGACTCCACCAGGCCTTCGGCACCAGCATCTCCGGCCAGAGCTCCGGAGTGATGACGATCCTCGTGTTCGGCGCCGGGACCGACTACGCCCTGCTCCTCATCTCCCGCTACCGGGAGGAACTGCGGCGGGTGGAACACCCCTACGACGCCATGCGTCAGGCCCTGCGCGGCTGCGCCCCCGCCGTGCTCGCCTCCTCCGGCACCGTCGCGGCCGGCCTGCTGTGCCTGCTCGCCGCCGACCTCAACAGCAGCCGCGGCATGGGCCCGATGGGCACCGTCGGCGTGCTGTGCGCGCTCGTCGCCATGCTGACCCTGCTGCCCGCCGTCCTCGTCGTGCTCGGCCGCCGCGTGTTCTGGCCGCTCGTGCCCGTGTTCGGGAGCGAACCCAGGCAGCGGCGCAGCCTGTTCGCCGCGATGGGCTCCTCCGCCGGCCGCCGGCCGCTCACCGTCCTCGCGGGCGGCGCCGTCCTCCTCGGCGCGCTCGCCGTCGGCGCGCTGAACCTGCCCGGCTCGCTCAAGCAGGAGGACACCTTCGTCGACACCCCCGACTCCGTCGCCGCGATGGAGACCCTCGCCCGCGCCTACCCGGGCCAGGGCACCCAGCCGATCACCGTGATGGCCCCCACGGACCGCGCGCGGGCGGCCCTCGCCGAGATCCGCCACCACCGGGGCGTGGCGGGCGCCGATCCGGGCCGCAGCGGAAAGGGCTGGACGGAGATCTCCGTCACCGCGAAGGGCGCGCCCCAGTCGGCCGCCGAGACCGCCACCATCAAGTCCCTGCGCGAGGACCTGGACCGGGGGGAGACCAAGGGCTCGTACGTCGGCGGTGCTAGCGCCCAGCAGATCGACCTCCAGGACACCAACGCCCGTGACCGGCTCGTCGTCGTACCGATCGTGCTCGTGTCCGTGCTGCTGATCCTGGTCGCCCTGCTGCGCAGCCTGGTCGCCCCGCTGCTCCTCGTCGTCGCCGTGGTCGCGGTGTGGGGTGCGGCCCTCGGCATCGGCGGGCTGGTCTTCGGGCCGCTGTTCGGATTCGAGGGGACGGACCCGGGACTCGGCCTGCTGTCCTTCGTCTTCCTGGTCGCCCTCGGCGTCGACTACGGCATCTTCCTGATGCACCGCATGCGTGAGGAGTCCCTGAACGGCTCCGAACCGGCCGCCGCCGCGCTCACCGCGCTGCGTACCACCGGAGGCGTGATCGCCTCCGCGGGCCTGGTGCTGGCGGCCACCTTCGCGGTCCTCACGAACATGGGTCTGGTCCAGCTCGTCGAACTCGGCTTCGTGATCGCGGTCGGCGTGCTGCTCGACACCTTCCTCGTCCGGACCTACCTCGTGACCAGCGCGAGCGTGGCGTTGCGGCGCAGGGTGTGGTGGCCGGGCCGGCTGGCGCGGGAGCCGCGGCCGCCGGAACCCCCAAAGACCCGGCCCGCCCCGACCGTCGCCGTCGGCTGAACCGCCGGGTGCCCCTTCGCCGCGGAGGGGCACCCCGCCCCTCCCTGCCGACCGGGCGCCCGACTGACGGAAGATGGACAACGTGCAGGCACACACGGGAACGGTCACGACACCGGCACGGCCCGCGGGCACGGCGGCGGGGGCGGAGCCCAATAGGACGGTGGGCCGGCGGCCGCGCGCCGCCGAGCGGCTGCGGGCCGTCGTCGCCCGCATGTCCGGCGGCTCCTCCCCGCACGGGGTCCGCAACGACGCCTACCGCGCCGCCGCGCTCGCCGTCCTCGCCGTCGCCCTGGGCCTGGCCCTCCCGGACGGCCACCGGCGGCCCGACGCGCTCGGCTGGACCCTGCTGCTCCTCGCCCACGTCCCGCTGGTGTGGCGCCGCCGGGCACCGCTGCTGGTGCTGTGCGTCATGGTCCCCGTCATCGCGACGTACCACGCGCACGACTACAACCACACCGCACCGCTGGGCGCCACACTCGTCGCGCTCTACACGGTGGCGGCGACCGGCCGGCCGCTGCGCGCGCTGCTCACCGGGGTCTCGGTCATCGGCACCATGGCCGTGCTGAAGACCTCCGACGGCATGGCGGGCGTCGCCGAGAGCCTGCGGATCGCCGGCTGGATCGTCGCGGTGCTGCTCTGCGGCGGCTACGTACGCGTGCACCGCCAGTACGTCTCCTCGGTCGTCGAGCGCGCCGAGCGCGCCGAACGCACGCGCGAGGAGGAGGCGCGCCGCCGGGTCGCCGAGGAACGCCTGCGCATCGCCCGGGACCTGCACGACCTGCTCGCCCACAGCATCACGCTGATCGGTGTGCAGACCGCCGTCGCCGCGCACGTCCTGACCGCCGACCCCGACCGCCTCGACCGCACGGCGGTCGCCGGGGCCCTGGACGACATCGCCGAGACCTGCCGCACCGCGCGCGGTGAACTGCGCACCACACTGGAGGTGCTGCGCGCCTCGGAGCCCGGCGGCGACGGCCGGGGCCCGCTGCCCGGCCTGGACGGGGTGCCCGACCTGGTCGCGGCGGCACGCACCGCGGGCGCCCGGGTGACGGCGGACGTCGCCGCCACGGCGGCCGGCGTCCCGTCCGCCGTGGGCGCCGCCGCCTACCGCGTCGTGCAGGAGGCCCTCACCAACGCGGTCCGGCACGCGGGCCCCGGCGCGCACGTCCGCGTCCGCCTGCACGCGGAGGACTGGGCGCTGCGTGTGACGGTCACGGACGACGGCGTGGGGGCCCCGGGCGCCCCGCCCGGTTTCGGGCTCGTCGGGATGCGGGAGCGGGTGCGCAGCGTGGGCGGAACCCTGGACGCCGGGCCGCGCGAGGGCGGCGGGTTCGCGGTGTCGGCGGTGCTGCCGCTGGGGAGCGGTGCCGCCGCGTCCCCGGCGCCCGGACCGGCCCCCGTACAGACGTCCGGACCCGCGGAGGGAGAGTGCCGATGACCATCCGCGTGCTCCTCGCCGACGACCAGACCCTCGTGCGGGCCGCGTTCGCCCTGCTCGTCGAATCGGCGCGCGACATGGAGGTCGTGGGCCAGGCGGCCACCGGACGGGAGGCCGTGGCACTGGCCCGCAGCGCCCGGGCCGACCTGATCGTCATGGACATCCGCATGCCCGACCTGGACGGCATCGCGGCGACCCGCCTCATCGCCTCCGACAAGGACCTCGCCGACGTCAGGGTCCTCGTCCTCACCACGTACGACACCGACGAGCACATCGCGGAGGCGTTGCGTGCGGGCGCCTCCGGCTTCCTGGTCAAGGACACCAGGCCCGCCGAACTCCTCGACGCCATCCGTACGGTGGCCGCGGGCGAGGCACTGCTCTCGCCCGGCCCGACCGCCCGGCTGATCGCGCGCTTCCTGCGCGGCCCGGCGCTTTCCCCGCCCCCGGTGGGCGGCCCCGACGGCCTGTCCGGCCGCGAGCGCGAGGTGCTGACACTGGTCGCGCGCGGCCTCAACAACGCCGAGATAGCAGGCGCGTTGGGGCTGAGCCCGCTCACCGCGAAGACCCATGTCAGCCGCATCATGGGCAAGCTGGGCGCCCGCGACCGTGCCCAGCTGGTGATCGTCGCGTACGAGTCGGGCCTCGTAACCCCCGGCGCCCCGGACCTGGACTGACGCCGCGCCGGTCCCACGGCCCGCCGGCGCCTCCGCGTCAACCGACGTCTCATCAACACGCCGTACCCGCACGGATGTTGTCGCGACGCTCCGGGCGCACTACGTTCTGTGGACATCCCATGTCACACGTCCCATGTCCACCGTGGTCCGATCCAGCCCCAGGGAGTGTCATGACCTGCATCCGCCGAACGGCCGCGTCGGCGGCAGCCGCCGGACTCCTCGCCGTCCTCGTGGTCACGGGCACCGGCAGCGCCACCGCCGCTCCGCTCGCGCCACGCGGCTGCACGTCCTCCGTGCCGTACACCGCGGGCCGGGACGGCTACGACACCTACCGCATCCCGGCGACCGTCACGACCGCCGCGGGCACCGTGCTGGCCTTCGCCGAGGGAAGACACAACGACGCGGGCGACACCGGGAACATCGACGTCGTCCTCAGACGCTCCGCCGACGGCGGCTGCACCTGGGGCCCGCTTCAGGTGGTGGCCCCCGGGGACGGCGACACCCGCGGCAACCCCGCGCCGGTCGTCGACCCCAGGACCGGCCGGATCGTCCTCCTCACGTCCTACAACAGCGGTGCCGTGACAGAGGCCCAGATCATGCGGGGCGAGGCCACCGCGGAGCAGAGCCGGCGCGTCTTCGTGCAGACCAGCCGCGACGACGGCCGGAGCTTCAGCGCCCCGCGGGACATCACGACGGACACGAAAGTGCCCGGCTGGCGGTGGTACGCCACCGGCCCCGGGCACGCCATCGCCCTGCGGCACGGTCCCCACGCCGGGCGCCTCGTCGTCCCCGCCAACCACTCCGCCGCCCCGCCCGCCGGCTCCGCCGACACCGGACAGGAGGCCAAGTACTACGGCGCCCACGCCCTCTACAGCGACGACGGCGGCGCCACCTGGAAGCTGGGCTTCGTCGACGACTCCTACGACGGGGCGGTCAACTCCAACGAGAGCATGGCCGCCGAACTGCCCGACGGGCGGATCTACTTCACCTCGCGCGACCAGAACGGTACGAGCGCCGGGAACCGGCTCGACTCCTACTCCGGCGACGGCGCCGAGACCCTCGACCGGCCCTACGCCGTCCAGCCCGCCCTGGACGACGTTCCCGTCGTCCAGGGCGCCGTCCTCCAGCTCCGCGGGCGGGGCGCGCCCCTCCTCTTCAGCGGCCCCTCCGTGCCGACCGCCCGGCGGACGATGGCGGTGTGGCGCAGCACGGACGCGGGCGCGACCTTCACCAAGGCACTCACCCTCTCCACCCTGCGGGCCGCGTACTCCGATCTCGTCCAGCTCGGCCCGCGCCGGGTGGGACTCCTGTACGAGACCGGGACGACGGGCACGTACGACACGATCGAGTTCCGCCGGGTGCCGGTGGGCGACCTGCTGGAGTAGGCCTTCCCCGGCCCGGGCCGCGCTCCTCGGACGCCGGACGGGCAGCGGCTCCGGGGGCGGGACGTCACTACAACAGGCCTGCTGCGGCCAGGTACTTGCCGACGCGCTCGGTCTCGCCCTCGGAGAGGGGGATCTGCGGCTCGGCCGTGGCGGGGCACGCGATGACGCCTCTCAGGTGCAACGCCGCCTTGAAGGCACCGAGCGCAGAGGAACTCCCGCCCATCCGGGCCGGATCTCCGGCCCGGACCAGCCCGAACAGCGCGCACAGCCGCTCCTGTTCGACCCGCGCCCCCGCCCAGTCCCCTTCCCCGCACCGCAGGAACAGCCGCACGTACCCCTCGGGATCGACGTTCGCGAGACCGGGCACCGCCCCGTCGGCCCCGAGGGCGAGCGCCGAGTCGACGACGAGCTCGGATCCGGTGAGGAGGGCGAACCGCCGGATGTCGGGGTGGGCGCGCACACCGGTGACGACGGAGCGGAACGCGCCGAGGTCCCCGCTGGAGTCCTTGACCCCGGCGAGGACCCCGTCGGCGGCGAGTTCCAGGAGCAGCTCGGCGCTCAGCTCGGTGTGGACGGACACGGGCAGGTCGTAGGCGAAGACGGGCACGTCCGTCCGCTCGGCGATCACGCGATAGTGGCGTGCGATCTCCGCGGGATGGGTGCGGGTGTAGAAGGGGGCGGTCGCGACGATCGCGTCGGCCCCGGCGGCGGTGACGGCGGCGGCATGGGCCAGGACCCGCGGCGTGGTCATGTCGATCGCGCCCGCGAGGACGGGCAGCTGTCCGGCGACGTGCCGGGCCACGGTCTCGACCACGAGCCGGCGCTGCGGATCGGTCAGATAGGCCGCTTCCGACGTGGAACCGAGGACGAACAGTCCGTGCACACCCCCGTCCACCAGATGGTCGACGAGCCTGAGGAGCGAGGGGACGTCCACCTCGCGTTCCGGTGTCAGGGGGGTGCAGACGGGCGGTACGACACCGGTCAGCGGGGCGGGGACGGTCATGAGGGCTCCCTGATGTGCTGCTGGAACGGGACGTCGGCCTTGGCGGTGGCCGGGGCGGCGGACTCGGCCTGCGCGACCAGGGCGCGCGTCGACCGGCCCTCCTCCACAGGATGGTGACACCGGAAGAGGTGTCCCGGGGCCGACGCGGCCGTCGGTCCGGGCATCGTGTCCGCGCACACGTCGTCCGCCCGCCAGCAGCGGGTGCGGAACGGGCAGCCGCTGGGCGGCCGGGTCGCGGAAGGGACGGGACCGGCCAGCGGGATGGGGTCGATGGGGTCGAGGAGCCCGGGGGTCGCGGAGAACAGTGCCCGCGTGTACGGGTGCCGGGAGCGGTCGGTGACCTCGCCGGCGGGCGACTCCTCCACGATCCGGCCGAGGTACATCGTGATCACCCGGTCGCTCATCCGCCGGACCGTCTGGATGTCGTGCGAGACGAACACCATGGCGAGACCGAGGCGTTCCTTCAGATCGAGGAGGAGGTTGAGGATCTGTGCGCGCACCGACACGTCCAGCGCGCTCGTCGGCTCGTCGGCCACGACGAGATCCGGGTCGAGGGCGAGTGCGCGCGCGATGGCGACGCGCTGGCGCTGGCCGCCGGACAGCTGGCCCGGCAGCGCGTCCGCGAGGGCGCGCGGCAGCCCGACGAGTGCCATCAGCTCCCGTACCCGGTCGTCGCGTGCGGCGGTGGTGCCGCGCCTGTGCACGTCCAGGGGGTCGCGCAGCGTCTGCCGTACGGTCAGCCGCCGGTTCAGCGCGGTCGAGGGGTCCTGGAAGATCATGCCGGTGCTGCTGCCGACCGCGGTGCGCCGCTCGGCCGGGCCCATGGACCACAGGTCCCGGCCCCCGAAGGTGACACTGCCGGACGTCGGCCGCTGCACACCGACCAGGACCTTCGCGAGCGTCGACTTGCCGCACCCGGACTCGCCGACGACGCCGACCGTCTCGCCGGGCGCGACGGTGAGGTCGGCGCCGGTGAGGGCGTACACCCTGTCCCGGGTGAACAGCCCGCCGCTGCGGGCCTTGTGGACGACGTGTGCGTCGGTCAGCTCGACGATCGGGCGGACGGGACGCTCTGCCGGCGTGCTCACTTGACCGCCTCGCTCTCCGTGGTGACCAGGTCGACGGCCGGATGGTGGCAGGCGGCCGTGTGCGCGGGTGTGCCCAGCAGGTCCGGGGCCGTCGTCCGGCACACCTCGCTCGCCAGTGGGCAGCGGTCGGCGAAGCGGCAGCCGGCCGGGAAGTCGGCGGGGGAGGGCACGACCCCCTTGATCTGCGTCATCCGCTCGGTCGCCGACTCCAGGGACAGGACACTGCCCAGCAGCCCGCGCGTGTAGTGGTGCGCGGGGGCCTCCACGAGGTCGGCGGTCACCCCGGTCTCGACGATCTGCCCGCCGTACATCACGATCACCCGGTCGGTGACCGCGGAGACGAGCGCCAGGTCGTGCGAGACGAGGACCAGCGCGAAACCCAGTTCGTCGCGCAGTCGCAGCAGCAGTTCGACGACCTGCGCCTGCACGGTCACGTCCAGCGCCGTCGTCGGTTCGTCGGCGACGATCAGCTTGGGGCTGCGGGACAGCGCCATCGCGATCAGGACGCGCTGGCGCTGGCCGCCGGACAGCTCGTGGGGGTAGCTGCGCAGGGTACGTTCGGGGTCCAGGCCGACCAGTTCCAGCAGTTCGGCGGGCGAGCGCCTGCCACCGCGCCGCACCACCTGCTTCAGCTGTGCCCTGATCGTCATGGCCGGGTTCAGCGACGACAGCGCGTCCTGGTAGATCATGGCCATCTCATGGCCCAGCAGCCGACGCCGTACCCGCATCGGTTCGCCGATCAACTGCCGCTGACTGAAACGGACATGGCCCCGCACACGGGCACCCCCGGGTTCCAGACCCATGATCGTCAGCGCCGTGAGCGACTTGCCGCAGCCGGATTCGCCGACCAGGCCGAGCACCTCACCGGGCTGCACCTCGAAGCTGATGCCGTCGACGATGTCGACACCGCCGTGGCGGGCGTCGAAGCCGACGGCCAGGTTCTCCACGGCGAGCACCGGCTGCCCGCCGGCCGCCAGCGGGCGGGCCCGTGCGCGCAGCCGCGCGGCGGCCTGCGCGAGGCCGGGAAGGGCGAGGACCTCGCCGCTGCCGGGCTCGGGCGCCTCCAGCCGGTCGCTCGCCCCGGGGACCTCCACGTCCCTTGCCGCCGGGGCCGCCCACGCGTCGGAGACCCCCTCGGAGAGGATGTTCAGCGACAGCACGGTGATCAGCATCAGCAGGCCCGGGAAGACGGTGGCCCACCAGCCGCCGGTCAGCACCATGTTCTTGCCGTCCGCGATGACACTGCCCCACGACGGGTCCGGGGGCCGCACGCCCGCGCCGATGAACGACAGCGACGCCTCGAAGACGATGGCCTCGGCGACCTGCACGGTGCAGAACACCAGCACGGGCGCCGCGCAGTTGACGGCGACGTGCCGGACGACGATGTGCGGGGTACGGGCGCCGATGACGTGCTCGGCGGTCACGTAGTCCTCGCCGTACTGGTCGAGCACATTGGCCCGGACGACACGGGCCACCGGCGGGGTGAACAGGAACGCGATCGCGCAGATCAGTACGGTGATGCCGCCGCCGAAGACGGCGACGAGGACGGCGGCGAGCGCGATGCCGGGGAACGCCATCACGACGTCCAGGCAGCGCATCAGCGTCTCGTCGACGGCCTTGCGCGAGGTCGCGGCCACGGCGCCGAGGAGCGCTCCCACGACGAGGGCGAGCGCGGTCGCCCCCAGCCCGATCGCGAGGGACCAGCGCGCCCCGTACATCAGCCGGCTGAGGATGTCGCGGCCGAGACTGTCCTGCCCCATCCAGTGCGCGCCGGAGGGGTGCCCGGTGCCGCCGACGAGCGGCTGCTGGTCCAGCGGGTCGTCCGGTGCCAGCAGCGGCGCGAACAGGGCCGTCAGGACGACGACCGCGAGGAAGCAGACGGCGGCCTTCGACAGCAGCGGCAGCCGGCGCGGGCCGCGCAGCCGGATGCCGGGCCGGGCGAGGACGGCGGTGAGGTTCTTGCGGGTGAGCATCAGGTCGCGCCCCTCAGCCGTGGGTTGACCAGCAGATACAGGATGTCGATGACGAGGTTCACGACCACGAAGCCGGTGGCGGTGGTCAGGACGACGCCCTGCACGACCGCCGGGTCGCCGTTCTTGACGGCGTCGATCATCAGCTTCCCCATGCCGGGCAGCGAGAAGATCGTCTCGATGACGACGGCACCGCCGAGCAGATATCCCACGCGCAGGCCCAGCACGGTGAGCGGGTTGATCAGGGCGTTGCGCAGCACGTTGCGGCCGACGACCACACGGGGCGGCAGACCGCTGCCGACGGCGGTGCGCACATAGTCCTTGTCGAGTTCCTCGACCACCGAGGTCCGCACGATGCGGGTGAGCTGGGCCGCGACCGGCAGCGACAGGGCGAGGGCGGGCAGGGTCATGGTCTTCAGCCAGCCGCTGAGCGAGTCGGCCGGGTTGACGTAGCCGCCGGTCGGGAACCAGCCCTGGTCGACGGCCAGGTACTGGATCATCAGCAGGGCCAGCCAGAAGCCCGGCGCCGCGACACCGGTCAGGGAGACCACGCGGATGATCTGGTCGGGCAGCCGGTCCCGGTAGATCGCGGCGGTCACCCCGCCGAGCAGCGAGAGCACCACCGCGATGCCGAGCCCGAGGAAGGTGAGCTGGAGGGTGAGCGGCAGCGCTGTGGTGACCTGTTCGAGGACCGGGGCGCGGGTCAGCGCGCTGGTGCCCATGTCGCCGTGGAGCAGGTCCCCGACGAAATGGGCGTAGCGGACCGGGAGCGGGTCGAGCAGACCGTTCTGCTCCCGGAAGTCGTGCAGCTGCTGCGGGGTGGGGTTGGCTCCCTGGAAGAACGCCGACGCCGGGTCGACGTCGGAGAACCGCATCACGAGGAACACGAACAGGACGATCCCGAGCATCAGCGGCACGAGCAGCGCGACGCGGCGCAGCAGGATCCTGGTGATGGCGACCACGTACGGACTCCTCCGTCGCCTAGACCCACTTGGCCTGGAGCAGGTTGACGCCGGGGTACGGCTGTGCCCTTATCCCGGTGAGCCGCTTCGCGTTCCACGCCGTCATCAGCTCGTTGTGCACGACCGGGTAGAGCACGGCCTGTTCGGCGACGACGTCGATGTAGTCCTGGATCATCGTCTTCTTCTTGTCGGCGTCCGGTTCCCGGGTCGCCCGGTCCATGTCGCTGAAGAGCTTCTTGGCGACGGGGTCGCCGGCCCACCGGGCGTAGCCCATCCAGAGGTTCTCGGGGCCGTAGTTGTAGTGCATGATCAGGTCGGCGTCGAGGCCGAACTGGTTGGGGTTCGAGGCGGCGGCGACGACCTGGTAGTCCTGCTTCTGGTCCATCTTGGTGAAGACGGCCGTGGTTTCCTGCGGGGCCAGGGTGGTCTCCACGCCGATGGCGTCCCAGGACGCCTTGATGGTCGGCAGGCAGTCCACGATCCAGCTGACGTTGACGGCCAGGATCTCGATCCTCAGGCCCTTGACCCCGGCCTCCTTCAGCAGCGCCCTGGCCTTCTCGGGGTCGTACCCGTAGACGGTCTTCGCCGGCCGGTAGGACGGGTTGGCCTCGTTGAGGAACGACTGCGACGGCTTGCCGTGTCCCTTGAGGGCGACCTCCACCATCTTGCCGGTGTCGATGGCGTAGTGCAGCGCCTGCCGCACCCGCACGTCGTCGAAGGGCTTGTGCTTCGTGTTGAACATGAGGAAGAGGTTGTTCATGCCCGCGCCGCCCTGGACGTCCATCCCGCCCTTCTTGAGCTGCTCGATGTTGGCGTACGGGATGTTGTCGGCGATCTGCGCGCCGGCGCTCGCCCCGGAGATCTTGGCGACGCGGGGTGCGGCATCCACTATCGTCAGCCAGTTCATCTTCTTGAACGCGGGCTTGCGCGGGCCGTTGTAGGCGGCGAACGCCTCGAAGGTGGTGTTCGACTTCGGGTGGTGCGCGGTCTGCCGGTACGGCCCCGAGCCGATCGCCTTGCCCTTGATCGCGTCGTCCCAGGCGCCCGGCCGCGAGAACACGTGCTTCGGCATGATCTTCGCGAGGGTGAGCCGGGAAATCCCTTCCGGGAAGGGGAACTTGAGGACCAGCTCGACGTTCCGCGCGTCGATCTTGCGGACCTCCTTCAGCCAGCTCGCGAAGAAGCCCTTGGCGAGGGTCTGCGTCTTCGGGTCGAGGATGCGGTCGAAGACGAAGACCACGTCGTCGGCGGTGACCGGCTTGCCGTCGTGGAACGTGGCGCCCGCCCGAAGCGTGAACTTCCAGGAGGTGCCGCCGAGGTCGGAGGGCACCTCGGTGGCGAGCGCGGCGTACGGCTCCCGCGAGATGGGGTCGGTGTCGAGCAGGCCCTCGTAGATGTGGTTGTTGGCGGCCATGCAGAAGGCGGACGCGGTCTGGGTGGGGTCCCAGCTGCCGTCGTTGCCGTAGCCGATGACGGCCGTCAGGGTGGCGTCCTTGCCCCCGCCCCCGCCCCCGCCGCCGGTGTCGTTCGTGGACTCCGGCCCGGACGAGCAGGCCGCCAGTGACGAGGAGAGGGCGGCGGCCGCGCCGAGTGCGCCGGTGTACTTCAGGAACGACCGGCGGTGCAGCGCCGGAGTGTGGGACACGTCGCGCACGGTTCCTCCAGCAAGGAGTGGTCCAGCGGATGGGAGATACGACGTCCTACGTCATGGGGGGCAGCGTGACCATAAGAGGGCCCGTGGGGGCGGTCAAGGGATCGCACACGAATGGCGTATCTTCCACAGGTGCGACCAATGACGTTGAGAATCAGGCTAGTTGGCGTTTAATCTGCCCGGAGGTGGGACGTCCGATGTCCAGCGAGCGTACGATGCGGCGCATGTCAGAGGAGAGCGGGTACCGGCGTCGGCCCGAGCGTCGGGTGAGCGGTCAGATCCAGCGCGAGGTCATGCAGCTGATCCTCGACCGCAAGCTTCCGGCCGGAGCGGCGCTGCCCACCGAGACCGAGCTGATGACCGATCTCGGCGTGAGCCGGAACTCCGTCCGCGAGGCGCTCAAGGCCCTCCAGGCGCTCGACATAGTCGAGATCAGGCACGGCTACGGCACATACGTCGGCCAGGCATCCCTGACGCCCCTCGTCGACGGCCTCACCTTCCGCACGCTCGCCCAGCTGGACGACGAGACGGGGGCGCTCGCGGAGATCCTCCAGGTCCGCGAGGTCCTGGAGGAGGGACTGATCCGCCGGGTCGCCGCGACCCTCTCCAAGGAGGAACTCGACCGGCTCGAAGAGGTCGTGGCCCGGATGGAGGAGGCGGGGCGCGAGGGCGTGCCCTTCCCCGAACTGGACCGCGAGTTCCACGAGCTGCTGTACGCGTCGCTGGGGAACGCGCTGGTGCCCCAGCTGCTCGGTGCCTTCTGGACCGTCTTCCGGCGGGTCGCGGGGGTACGCGGCTGGACCGACGACCCGGCGCCCGAGGTGACCGTCCGCCGCCACCGTGACATCGTCACCGCGTTGCGTGCCCGGGACGTCGAGGGCGCGCAGCGTGCGATGGCCGATCACTTCCGCGGTATCGAGTCCCGCGCCGCCCAGGCCACCCGAGGCGTGAGCTGACCCCGGACTCCGCCCCGACGTCCCGTATCCCTGGGGCTCCGCCCCAGACCCCGATCGGCCTGAACGGCCTCGTCCTCAAGCGCCGGACGGGCTGAAGACTTCTGCCCTCGGCCGGAACTCCCCAGCTCCGGCCGGCAGAAAGTTCAGCCCCTTTGGCGTTCGAGGAGCGGGGTCCGGGGCGGAGCCCCGGGTACGGGACGGGTAGGGGCGGCGGGGGCGAAAGCACCGCCGGTGACCGCCCGCGCGCCTAGGCTGGGGCGCATGGAAGGGACTTGGGATCCGGACCGCGCGGGCGTGCTGCGGCTGCCCTCCGGCCGGCTGGTGCGGGGAAGGGCGCTGCGCCACGGGCCGGCACCGGACGGAGCGCAGCCGACGTACGGCGTGTACCTGCTCGGCAAGCGGCCCCCCGAGCCCCTCTGGGAGGCACACTGGCTGCGCTGGCCGGACTTCCGCCTCCCCACCGACCACGCGGAGACCCGCGCCGTCCTCACCGAGGCCTGGCGCCGCGCGGAGACCGGCCGCGTCGAGATCGCCTGCGGCGGAGGCCGCGGCCGCACGGGCACGGCCCTCGCCTGCCTCGCGGTCCTCGACGGTGTACCGCCCCACGAGGCCGTGGACTACGTGCGCCGTCACTACGACCGGCACGCCGTCGAGACACCGTGGCAGCGCCGCTACGTACGCCGCTTCGCCGTGCCCGCTCCGCCGCCGCCCGCCCGCGCCCGGCTCACACGTCGCGGCGGTCCACCGACAGCACGGTGACGACCGCGGCCACCGCGGCCCACGCCGCGTAGGTGGTCCAGCCGCCCGCGACGGTCGCCTGGTACCGCGGGACCAGCGTGTAGGGGTTGTGCCCGTAGTCGATGTCGACCAGCCGTGACCACGCGTTGACGGGCTGGGCGTGCCGGACTGCGGCCGTCCAGCGGTAGCGGTCGGTGATGAACGCGGGGATCAGCAGGAGCACGGCGGTGGTGGCGACCATCGTGGTCGCGCTGTGCCGGATCAGCGCGCCCAGGGCCATGCCGGCCAGCGCGCCGACGGGGGCGAGCAGCGCGGACGCGGCGACGACGCGGAAGGCGCCGGGGTGACCGATCGGGACGCCGGCGCCCCGGGTGGAGAGGATCGCCTGGGCCGAGGCGAAGGAGACGCCCGCGACGAGCACGCCGTACATGGTCATGACGGCCGTCACCAGCGTCACCTTCGCCGCCATCACCGCCCGCCGGTCGGGGACCGCCGCGAACGTCGTACGGATCATCCCCGTCGCGTACTCGCCGACGACGGTGACCGCGCCGATGCTCGCCACCGCGAGGAGCAGGATCATCGCGGAGCCGTCGGTGAACGCGTCGCGCAGGGCCAGTTCGACGACGCTGTCCCGCTGCGACGGGTCGAAGCGGGGGTGGTCGCCGGCGTCGACCCGGGCCGCGTTCGCGTTGAAGGCGATGACGGCCAGCGCACCGGCGCCGAGCGCCCAGTACGTCGAGCGCAGGGACCGCATCTTGATCCACTCGGCGGCGAGGAGGTCCGCGAACCGGGCGGCGGGCGGGGCGAGGGCCGTCATCGGGCGTCTCCGGCGAGGAATTCGGCGCTGTCGGCGGTCAGTTCCATGAAGGCGGCCTCCAGGGAGGCGGCCTGCGGGGTCAGCTCTTCGAGCAGGATCCGGTGTTGGAAGGCGAGTTCGCCGATGCGGGCCGCGCTCAGCACCGTCACCTTCAGGGTCCGCTCGTCGTACGGCGCGACCGCCGCCCCCTCGGCGGAAGCACGGTGGCCAGCCGTCCGGTGTCGGGCGTGCGGACCGTCACGGTGAGCCGGGTGCCGCGTGCGGCGAAGTCCGTGAGGCTCTCCGCGGCGATCAGTTCGCCCCGGCCGATGACGATCAACTGGTCGGCGGTGTTCTCCATCTCGGACATGAGGTGGCTGGAGACGAAGACCGTGCGGCCCTCGGCGGCGAGCTTCCGGAAGAGTCCGCGCACCCACCGCACGCCCTCCGGGTCGAGGCCGTTGAGCGGTTCGTCGAACAGCAGCACCGGGGGGTCGCCGAGCAGCGCCGTCGCGATGCCCAGGCGCTGCTTCATGCCGAGCGAGTAGCCGTCGACACGACGCCCGGCCGCGGGGCCCGACAGCCCCACCTCCTCCAGCACCTCGTCGACCCGCGCGGAGGGGATGCGGTTGCCGCGGGCCAGCGCCGACAGATGGGCGCGTGCGCTGCGTCCGCCGTGCACGTCGCCCGCGTCGAGGAGGGCGCCGACGTGCCGCAGTCCGCGCGGCCGCTCCCGGAAGGCGCGTCCGTCGACGGTGGCGGTGCCGCTGGTCGGGGCGACCAGGCCGAGGAGCATGCGCAGGGTCGTCGTCTTGCCCGCGCCGTTCGGGCCGAGGAACCCGGTGACGTGCCCCGGGCGCACCCGGAACGACAACCACCGTACGGCCGTGGTGTCTTGGTAGCGCTTGGTCAGTCCATCGACTTCGATCACGGGAACACCGTCCCGCCGCGGCGGGGCCCGGGGCATCGGCCCCGCGCGGACATCGCCCGGGCGCGGATGCCGACCCTGGTCGTACGTCCCCGGGACGATGCCCGCGCGCACGGCGCACACCTACGATCACCGCATGCACGTGACGCCGCCCCTTCCCCTGCTCAAGCGTGTGCCGCCCGGTGCCTGGGTGGCCGTGGCCTGGTGCGCGAGCGCCGTGTTCACCTTCCTCGCACGCCTGCGTCTGCCCGGCGAGGAGGCGCCCAGCGAGCAGGTCGCGGCCCAGTTCTTCCGCTGGGACGGCCTGTCGTTCCTGGCGATCGCCTGCGCGCTGGCCCTGGTGGCCGGCCGTCAGCTGTCGCGCCGGCCCCTGACCGCCCTGGCCCTGCTGCTGGCGGCGGCAGCCTTCGTGACGACCAACCTGGCTGTCGGTGCGGTCCAGTTGGCGCAGTTCCTCGCCGTCGACCTCGCGCTCTACTTCATCGCGGCCGGCCGTCCGCGCCGGACCGGTGTCGTCGCGCTCGGCATGTCCCTCGCCGTGCTGGTGGCCTGGCTCGCGGTGCGGCTCGCGTGCGGATGGGGCGTCGGCACGCTGGCGGGGCTGACCGTGGCGCTCACCGCCGTGGTCTCCTGGCTGCTCGGGGACGCCTCGCGCCGCACCCGCGAGTACGCGGAGACGCTGCGCGTGCGTGCCGCCGCACAGGCCGTCACCGACGAACGTCTGCGCATCGCCCGCGAGATGCACGACATGGTCGCGCACAGCATCGGCATCGTCGCCCTCCAGGCCGGGGCGGCGGCCCGGGTCGTCCACACCCGGCCGGACGCGGCGCGCGATGCGATGACGGCGGTGGAGACGGCGGGCCGCGAGACCCTGGCGGGGCTGCGGCGCATGCTGGTCGCGCTGCGCGAGGCCGACCAGTCGCGCAGCCCTGGCACCGGTCCGTCCCCGGGCGAGGAGGCGTCGCGGTCGCCCCGCGGAGGGGCTCGCCGACCTCGACCGGCTGGCCGCCGTCACGACGGCCGCGGGCGTGCGCGTCGAGGTCAGCCGGAAGGGCGAGCCGCGCCCGCTCCCCGCGGACATCGACCTGTCCGCGTTCCGGATCGTCCAGGAGTCGGTGACGAACGTGGTACGGCACGCGGGCACGACGGCCTGCCGGGTGACCGTCGACCACCGCGACGACGAGGTCGTCGTCGACGTCACGGACGACGGCCGGGGCCGGGGCAGCACCACCGACACGGGCTTCGGGCTCCTCGGCATGCGGGAGCGGGTCGCGCTGCTGCACGGCGAGTTCAGCGCGGGACCCAGGGCCGAGGGCGGCTTCCGCGTGACGGCCCGCCTTCCGCTCCCCGCGAAGGCCGTGGCCCCCTGATGCCGGTCCGTGTGGTCCTGGCCGACGACCAGCAGCTCATCCGCACGGCCCTGCGCATGGTCATCGCCGACATCGAGGACGTCGAGGCGGTGGGCGAGGCCGCGAACGGCGAGGAGGCGGTGACCCTGGCGGCCGAACTGAGCCCCGACGTCGTCGTCATGGACATCCGCATGCCGGGCATGGACGGCATCGAGGCGACGCGCCGGATCACCCTCGGCGGCGGGGAGTCGAGGGTCGTCGTCCTCACCACGTTCGACGACGACGACTACGTGTACGGGGCGCTGCGCGCGGGCGCGTCCGGCTTCCTCGTCAAGGACATGGCTCTGGACGACATCATCGGCGCCGTCCGCGTCGTGGCGTCCGGCGACGCCCTCATCGCACCCGGCGTCACCCGCCGTCTCATCCGCGACTTCATCGCGGTCCGCCCCGAACAGGCTAGGGCACGCCGCGAGTTGAAGGGCATCACCGAACGGGAGCGCGAGGTCCTCACCCTGGTCGGCACGGGCCTGTCCAACACCGAGATAGCCGAGCGGCTCTTCATCAGCGTGGCCACGGCGAAGACGTACCTCACCCGCCTGCTGTCCAAGCTGGACGCCCGGGACCGGGTCCAGTTGGTGATCCTCGCGTACGAGGCGGGCCTGGTGTCCGTGGACCGGTGAGCGCTCCGTCTCCACGTCACAGGCAACCCCGCTGCGTTCGCCGGTACTTGAGGGTCATGCGGTCGCCGGTCTGATGAACTCCGCCCTGTCCTGACGAGCCCTGACGAGCCCGGACGAACAGCCGGGGCCATGGACCGGCAGTCGCGCCCTCAGCGGGCGAATCGTTTCGGCATGATCTATTCCGTAGATTTGGGTGAAAGTCGCACAAGTCCGGGGTCTGGGCGGCAATATGGCCTGATCTTCCGCCGAACCACGGACCCGAGGCCGCTCCATGACCACACCGCAGTCCCCGACGGACCCCTACGCAAGGCGGCAGCATCCGCCGCACCAGGGGAGCCCGGCCGCGGGATCGGGGGACTCCCACCGCACCGCGCTCGTCGTGGCCCTGATCGGCGCCGCCGCCACCATCGTGGCGGCCCTGATCGGATTGTTCGTGCAGCTCAGCGGGGACTCGGAGCGGCGCGACGCCGGCTCGACGGTCAGCGGCGCGTCCCCCACGTCAGGGGCGTCCGGCGCACCCGGCAGCCCCGGTACGTCCACTACGCCCGGTCCGTCCGGCCCCTCCGCGACGCCCACCCCGTCCGCGACGCCCACCACGCCATCGGCGGCCCCGGCGCTCGCCGGCATGCCGGAGGCGTTCCTCGGGCGCTGGCAGGGGTACGCCGAGGAGCTCGACGCCTCCGAGACCGATCACTACCGGGTCACCCTGGAGCTGAACCAGGGCTCCCCGCGGGAACAGGTCGGCAGCATCCACTACGCCATGGAGTCCTCCGACTGCTACGGCGTCGTCACACTGACCGCGGTCGGCGGCAGTGACCGAATGACGCTCGGAGAGGACATCCAGTCGGGCAACTGCGTGAAGAACGGCCGGATCACCCTCACGCTGCGACCCGGCGACACCGTGGACTTCGCCTACGAGTCGACCAAGCGCGACGGCACTCAGCAGTCCGTGCGGGCCGGGCTCGACAGGGTCGCGTGATGAGCCACGAAGTCGGCCCACGCGGCTGACGGGAAGACCAGGGCGGGGCCGTCCGGGACCTTGCTGTCCCGGACGGGGACGACACCGGGGACTCCGGCGGCCACCTCGACGCAACTGCCGCCGTTGTCGTCGCTGTAGCTGCTCTTGCGCCACTGGGCGAGGCTCAGGTCGTACTCGCGCATCGTCTGTGATCCTCCGCCGCCGACTCGATCAGGGCCAGGGACGCCTCCCGTGGCAGCGCGGCGGCCCTGAGCAGATCGTATGCTGCCCATACCCGCTTCACCAGGGCCGGATCGTCCAGCAGACGCCCTGAATACACCGCCTCTGTATAGGCAGTTGGCGGGGCCTCCTCGAACTCCATGAGCTGCACCATGCGGCCCATGAGGGGGTAGGCCCCGACCGCGTACGGCAGCGTCTGCACCAGCACTTTCCGCCGGCGAGACAGAGACACGACGTGGTCGAGCTGCTCGGCCATCGCGGCGGAGCCGCCGACGGGGATCCTCAGCACGTGCTCGTGCAGGATCGCCCAGTACTCGGGCGGTGTCGCGCCGTCCAGCACCCGGGCCCGCTCCCGACGTGCCTCGACCTTCTCCTCGATGCTGTCGTCGGAGGCGAACGGGTTGCCCGCCAGCATCACGGCGCGGGTGTACGCGGCGGTCTGGAGAAGCCCCGGCACGAGCGTCGGCGCGAACTCGCAGATCTTCGTCGCCGTCCGCTCCAGTTCGACGACCTCCGCGAAGTATTCCGCGTACCGCTTGTCGTCGATGAGTTTCCGCCATGTGCGTTCGAAAAAACCCTCGGTTTGCAGGATTTCGTCGATTCTCCGGGCCACGTCCAACTGGGGTTTGCGAATCGCTTGTTCGAACTGGCCGATGTATCCGCCCGACACGAAAACGCGTGCCCCCAACTCCACCTGGGTGAGGCCGGCATCCTCCCGGCGTCGTTTCAGCTCCGCCCCGAAGAACTCCCACGCCGCCTGCCGCGAACCGTTGGCCATGGCCAACCCCCTTGTACTGCCGTGCACTTGCAGTGCACAGACTCCTGCCGAGTGTAGGCGCACAGCGTCACCATCGAGATGAGAAGAGTGAAACAGGAAAAGGAAGGGGAGCAGGGTGACGGCAGAACACGGACCACTCGGGGGACGGCACTCGGCGCGTTGCGTCGAAGAGGCGGAGGAAACAGTGAGGGAATTGCGGATGGCACTCGCGAACGCGGGAATCACCTTGCCGTCGCTCCGGCTCGATGCGGCGTCCCTCGCCCGCGAGGCACCGTGCCCGCGCGTCGAACTGGGCGGCTGCTCCGCCGAGGTCGCCGCCCGGCTCGCGGCGGCGCTGCGATGAGGCCGCCTCGGCAGCAGCCGCCGGTCGGCTCGTACGCCGTCGACACACGCACGGGACGGGTGGGCCTGGTCATGGGGCACGAGGGCCCCTACGTACAGCTCAGACCGCTCGGCGGCGGGAGGGAGTGGGACTGCGACCCGGACGCGGTCCGCGGTGCCACCGCCGCGGAGCGGCTCAGCGCGGCGACCGCCTACGCCAACGCACGCAGTCGAGGTGAGGTCCCTTGAAGGGGAGGCGGAGGGACCGCGGGGAGACAGACCGCGTGACGTAGGGTGCGGCCGCATGGCGATATGGAACCGTCGCGGGCGGAAGGTCACGCGCAAGTACCCCGTTCCGCTCACCATGCACCAGCTGTGGATGGTGTCGCTGAGCGCGCCGGTGAACCGGGACCGGGACGCCTCCCGGACGACCCTGTACCCGTTCACCCGCATCGACGACGACAAGGCCCGGCGGTGGCTGGCCGACCAGTGGGAGATCACCTCGCGCGAGGCGCTGGTCGGCCGCCTCGACGGCCTGGCGCGGTCCGGCTACCGTTCGGGAGCCCGGCGGCGGCTCGGCGTCGAACCGCTGGCCTGGGACGCCGGACTGTACGTGGACATCTCGCGCAGGGGGTTCGCGGCGGGGATGCTGAGCGAGTCCGAGGCGTGGACCGCCCTGAAGAACATCGTGCCGGCGGTGGTGCGCTCGTACGCCTCCTGGTCCGAGTACGCCGACCACTACCTGCTGGGCCGCATGGTCTGGCGCGACAACCTCCGAAGCCGCGGGGGCGAGGAGCTCCCGGCACCGCAGGCCGTGTCCGACGCGCACCTGAAGTCCCTCCTGGACCCGGCGAACCGGGCCAGCCCCTGGAACATGGCTCCCTGGGAGGCGATCGGCCGCCCCGACCACGGACGCTGAATCCGTACGGGAGAATGGGCCCATGAGTCTGTTCCGCGACGACGGCATCGTGCTGCGCACCCAGAAGCTGGGTGAGGCGGACCGGATCATCACGCTGCTCACCCGCGGTCACGGACGGGTACGTGCCGTGGCCCGCGGCGTCCGGCGCACCAAGTCGAAGTTCGGCGCCAGGCTGGAGCCCTTCTCGCACGTCGACGTGCAGTTCTTCGCGCGGGGCAGTGAACTCGTCGGGCGCGGGCTGCCGCTGTGCACGCAGAGCGAGACGATCGCTCCGTACGGTGGCGGGATCGTCACCGACTACGCGCGCTACACCGCGGGCACGGCCATGCTGGAGACCGCCGAGCGGTTCACCGACCACGAGGGGGAGCCGGCCGTGCAGCAGTACCTGCTGCTGGTCGGCGGGCTGCGCACGCTCGCCCGCGGCGAGCACGAGCCGCACCTCGTCCTGGACGCCTTCCTGCTGCGCTCCCTCGCGGTGAACGGCTACGCGCCGAGCTTCGGCGACTGCGCGAAATGCGGCATGCCGGGTCCGAACCGGTTCTTCTCGGTCGCGGCGGGAGGTTCCGTCTGCGTCGACTGCCGGGTGCCCGGCAGCGTCGTACCCTCGGCCCAGGCCCTGGAACTGCTCGGGGCGCTGCTCACGGGAGACTGGCAGACCGCGGACGCGAGCGAGCCGCGGTACGTCAGGGAGGGCAGCGGGCTCGTGTCGGCCTATCTGCACTGGCACTTGGAGCGCGGACTTCGTTCCCTTCGGTACGTCGAGAAGCAGTGACAGCAAGCGCAAGCAGCAAGAGGAGACGAGAAGCACATGGCCGTACGCGGGATCCTGGGACGCCAGCGCCGCGAGTACCAGTCGCCCGAACCACACCCGTCAGGCGCCCGCGCGCCGAAGCTTCCCGGTGAACTGGTCCCGGGCCATGTGGCGATCGTCATGGACGGGAACGGCCGCTGGGCCAAGGAGCGCGGGCTGCCGCGCACCGAGGGGCACAAGGTGGGCGCCGAGCGGGTGGTGGACGTGCTCCAGGGCGCGATCGAGATGGGCGTCGGGGCGATCTCGCTGTACGCCTTCTCCACGGAGAACTGGAAGCGCTCGCCGGACGAGGTGCGCTTCCTGATGAACTTCAACCGCGACTTCATCCGCAAGACCCGCGACCAGCTCGACGACCTCGGCATCCGGGTGCGCTGGGTGGGCCGGATGCCCAAGCTGTGGAAGTCCGTCGCCAAGGAGCTCCAGATCTCCCAGGAGCAGACGAAGGACAACGACCGGCTCACGCTGTACTTCTGCATGAACTACGGCGGCCGTGCCGAGATCGCCGACGCGGCGCAGGCCATGGCGGAGGACGTGCGGGCCGGGCGGCTCGACCCGTCGAAGGTCACCGAGAAGACGTTCGCGAAGTACCTCTACTACCCGGACATGCCGGACGTGGACCTGTTCCTGCGGCCCAGTGGCGAGCAGCGCACCTCCAACTACCTTCTCTGGCAGAGCGCGTACGCCGAGATGGTCTTCCAGGACGTGCTGTGGCCCGACTTCGACCGGCGTGACCTGTGGCGTGCCTGCGTCGAATACGCCTCGCGCGACCGCCGCTTCGGCGGCGCCGTCCCGAACGAGCAGCTCGTCGCGATGGAGGCGGCCATGAAGGGGCGGCCCGACGCCGAGGGCGTCTGACGCGGATGGACGAGGGGGAGCGCGTCGAGCTGGTGTACCGGGCCACGGCCGGGGAGTTCCGTGAGGCGCTGCGCGTCGCGGAGAACGCCTCGGCCGCCGGGCGCTGGGGCCGGCGCCTCCTGCTCGCCTCCGGCGTCCTCGGGGTGCTCGTCGGCGCGCTGCCGATGGCGCTCGGCGCCTCCGCCGATCCCAGGGTGGCCGTGATGCTCGGTGCGGCCGTGCTGGGCCTCGGGGTGCTGCCGTGGTGGCAGGCCCGGCTCGTCCAGCGGCGCGCCGCCGCCCGGGGCGAGTACCGGGCCGTCGTGGACGCGTGGGGGGTGCGGGTCACGCACGAGGAAGGCAGCCGGCTGACCGGCTGGTCGCGGATGGCCCGCTACGCGGAGACGCGCCGCTCCTTCGTCCTGCTGGGTTCCGGGCCCAGGGCGCCCGCCTCGATCCTGCTGCCGAAGCGCGGGGCCGGCAGCCCCCTGGACGTCGAGAGGTTGCGCTCGATCCTCGACCGCAACCTCACCCGCGTCTGAACCGGCCCACCCTCCGACCACGGCCGGGAGCCTGCGCGAATCCCGTCCGAAGCGTGTCCGGCTCCCGTGTCAGGGCCGCCGGCCGCAGGCGGGCGGCCTCAGCCCTCGGGCGACGGGCACTGCGCGCAGTCCGCGCACGTGCCGAAGATCTCCACGGTGTGCGCGACGTTCACGTAGCCGTGCTCCGTCGCGATCGACTCCGCCCACTTCTCGACGGCCGGGCCCTCGACCTCGACCGCCTTGCCGCACACACGGCACACCAGGTGGTGGTGGTGCTCGCCCGAGGAGCAGCGGCGGTAGACGGACTCGCCTTCGTTGGTGCGCAGGACATCGACCTCGCCCGCGTCGGCGAGGGACTGAAGGGTGCGGTAGACGGTGGTGAGCCCGACCGAGTCACCCTTGTGCTTGAGCATGTCGTGGAGCTCCTGAGCGCTGCGGAACTCGTCGACCTCGTCGAGAGCCGCCGCCACGGCGGCACGCTGCCGGGTGGAACGGCCCCGAACGGGCGATCCAGCGGTTGTCACCGTTGCCTCCTCACGTCTGCCCTTGCCCGGCCATTGTGCCAGTCCGGGCCCTGCCCGGTCAGACGCCGACGTCCGTCCGCTCACCCCCCGTGGCCGGAATCGCACACTCCGCGGGGTCGCCCGCGGCCTGCGCCGCCGCTGCCGCGCGGGCCCGTCGGCGGGCCAGCGGAGTCGCCAGCGCCGTCAGCGCGATGAACGCGCCGATCGTCAGCAGCACGATGGTCGCGCCGGGCGGCACGTCCTGGTAGTACGACGTCACGGTGCCGCCGATGGTCACGCTCACCCCGATCGCCACGGCGATGGCGAAGGTGGCCGCGAAGCTGCGGCTGAGCTGCTGGGCGGCGGCCACCGGGACCACCATCAGCGCGCTCACCAGGAGCAGCCCGACCACCCGCATGGCGACCGTCACGGTGACCGCGGCCGTGACCGCGGTCAGCAGGTTCAGGGCGCGCACCGGCAGGCCGGTCACCCGCGCGAACTCCTCGTCCTGGCTGACCGCGAACAGCTGACGGCGCAGCCCCAGGGTGACGAGCACGACGAACGCGGCGAGCAGGCAGATCGCCGTCACGTCGGACTCCGAGACGGTGGACAGCGAGCCGAAGAGGTACGAGGTGAGGTTGGCGTTCGAGCCGCCCGGCGCGAGGTTGATGAACATCACGCCGCCCGCCATGCCGCCGTAGAACAGCATCGCGAGGGCGATGTCGCCGCGCGTCCTGCCGTACCAGCGGATCAGTTCCATCAGGACGGCACCGAGGACCGAGACGGCCGTCGCCATCCACACCGGCGAGGTCGACAGGAGGAAGCCGAGGCCCACTCCGGTCATCGCGACATGCCCGATGCCGTCGCCCATCAGGGCCTGGCGGCGCTGCACGAGGTAGATGCCGACGGCGGGCGCGGTGATCCCCACCAGGACGGCGGCGAGCAGGGCCCGCTGCATGAAGGCGTAGTCGAGGATCTCCATCAGCTCAGCAGTCCCGTCCGGATCGGTTCGGCGTCGTGAGCCGCGTGCGGATGTACGTGGTCGTGGCCGGGCAGCGCGTGCTGGCCGACCGCCCGCGGGGGCGGGCCGTCGTGCAGGACGCAGCCGTCGCGCAGCACGACCGCACGGTCGATCAGCGGCTCCAGCGGGCCCAGTTCGTGCAGGACGAGGAGGACGGAGACGCCCTGGGCGACCTGCTCGCGCAAGGTCGCGGCCAGCACCTCCTGGCTGGCGAGGTCGACGCCCGCCATCGGCTCGTCCATGATCAGCAGCTCGGGTTCGGACGCCAGCGCGCGGGCGATCAGCACGCGCTGGTGCTGGCCGCCGGAGAGCGCGTCGACGGGGTCCTTGGCGCGGTCGGCCATGCCGACGAGCTCCAGGGCGCGTCGTACGGCCGTGTGGTCGGCCTTGCGCAGCACGCCGAAGCGGGCGCGCGACAGCCGGCCGGACGCCACGATCTCGGCGACCGTCGCGGGCACGCCGCCGGCAGCGGTGGTGCGCTGCGGCACGTACCCGACGCGTTTCCAGTCCCGGAAGCGGCTTTGCGGGGTGCCGAAGATCTCGATGTCGCCGCCGTTGACGCCGACCTGTCCGATGATGCTGCGCACGGCGGTCGACTTGCCGGAACCGTTGGCGCCGAGCAGCGCGACGATCTCGCCGCGGTGCACGGCCAGGTCGATGCCGCGCAGGACCGGGCGCGAACCCAGCCGGGCGGTCACCCCGCGCAGGGATATGACGGGCTCGCTCAAGGCTTCCTCCATGGCGGTCACTCGGCGCCCAGGGCCGTCTGGAGCGCCTTCAGGTTCGACTCCATGACCTGCACGTAGTCGTCGCCCCTGGACTTGTCGGTGATGCCCTCGATCGGGTCGAGGACGTCCGTCTTCAGGTGGGCGTCGCCGGCGATCGTCCGGGCCGTCTTGTCGTTCACGAGGGTTTCGTAGAACACGGTGGTGACGCCGTCGGCGCGGGCCATCTCCTCCAGCCCCTTCACCCGGTTCGCGCTGGGCTCCGACTCCGGGTCCAGGCCGTTGATGGCCTCCTCGGTGAGGCCGTAGCGCTCGGCGAGGTAGCCGAAGGCGGCGTGCGTGGTGATGAAGACCTTGGTCCTGGTGTTCTTCAGGCCGTCCGTGAAGCGGGTGTTCAGCGTGTCCAGCTTCTTCACCAGCGCCTCGGTGTTCTTCTGGTAGTCCGCCGCGTGCTCGGGGTCGGCCTTCACGAAGGCCGAGCCGACGCCCTTGGCCGCCTCGGCGTACTTCACCGGGTCGAGCCAGATGTGCGGGTCGCTGCCGCCGCTCTCCTCGCCCTCGCTGTGGTCGTGGGCCGCCGCGTGCCCGCCGACCTCGTTGCCGTGCTTCTCCAGGGAGGTCAGCGACGCGGCGTCGATCTTGGTCTTGACCTCGGACTGCGCCACGGCGTCGTCGACGGCCGGCTGGAGGTTCTTCAGGTAGAGGACGGCGTCCGCCTCCTGGAGCTGCGCGGTCTGCCGCGCGCTGATCTCCAGGTCGTGCGGCTCCTGGCCGGGCTGGGTCAGCGTCGTGACGTTCACGTGCGTCCCGCCGATCTGCTCGGCGAGGTACTGCATCGGGTAGAACGACGCCACCACGTCGAGCTTCCCCGCGCCCTTGCCGTCGGCGGAGGCCGAGCCGGAGCAGGCGGAGAGGGTGCCGAGACCGAGGACGGTGGCGGCGGCCACGGCGGTCCCGGATATGAGGCGTCGCTGTACGTTCATGACAGTCATTTTCAACAAAATTGGAAACGGTTGTCAACAAGCGCTCCGACGGGCCCCCGGGGGACCCTGGAGAGAGCGGTTCCGGAAGTCCCGGTGAGCGGATCAAGTAGCAGCAAGCGGCAGGAAGCGACCGGGACCGCGAACCGATTTGATACAGGGGTGGGCCCCGCCGGTAACCTGAAGCATTCGTCCGCCCGTCTCCCGATCTCCACCCCTCACCGAGGCGCTCCGCGCCGCCCCCATCCATCTCCGTTCGTAATGAAGAGAGCACCGTGGCCGCCGACAAGATCGACACCATCGTCAGCCTGAGCAAGCGCCGTGGCTTCGTTTTCCCCTGTAGTGAGATCTACGGCGGCCAGCGCGCCGCCTGGGACTACGGCCCGCTGGGCGTCGAGCTCAAGGAGAACATCAAGCGCCAGTGGTGGCGCTACATGGTCACCTCCCGTGAGGACGTCGTCGGTATCGACTCGTCGGTGATCCTGGCCACCGAGGTCTGGGTCGCGTCGGGTCACGTCGCCACCTTCACGGACCCGCTCACCGAGTGCACCTCCTGCCACAAGCGCTTCCGCGCGGACCACCTGGAGGAGGCCTACGAGGCGAAGCACAACCGCCCGCCGGAGAACGGTCTCGCGGACATCAACTGCCCCAACTGCGGCAACAAGGGCCAGTTCACCGAGCCCAAGCAGTTCTCGGGCCTGCTGTCCACCCACCTCGGCCCCACGCAGGACAGCGGCTCCGTCGCCTACCTGCGCCCCGAGACCGCGCAGGGCATCTTCACCAACTTCTCCCAGGTGCAGACCACCTCGCGCCGCAAGCCGCCGTTCGGCATCGCGCAGATGGGCAAGTCCTTCCGCAACGAGATCACGCCCGGCAACTTCATCTTCCGCACCCGCGAGTTCGAGCAGATGGAGATGGAGTTCTTCGTCAAGCCGGGCGAGGACGAGAAGTGGCAGGAGTACTGGATGCAGGAGCGCTGGAACTGGTACACCGGCCTCGGTCTGCGCGAGGAGAACATGCGGTGGTACGACCACCCGCAGGAGAAGCTCTCCCACTACTCCAAGCGCACCGCGGACATCGAGTACCGCTTCCAGTTCGGCGGCAACGAGTGGGGTGAGCTGGAGGGCGTCGCCAACCGTACGGACTACGACCTCTCCGCCCACTCCAAGGCCTCCGGCCAGGACCTGTCGTACTTCGACCAGGAAGCCGGCGAGCGCTGGACCCCGTACGTCATCGAGCCCGCCGCCGGTGTCGGCCGCGCCATGCTCGCCTTCCTCCTCGACGCCTACGTCGAGGACGAGGCCCCGAACGCCAAGGGCAAGATGGAGAAGCGCACCGTGCTCCGCCTCGACCCGCGCCTGTCGCCGGTCAAGGTCGCCGTGCTGCCGCTCTCCCGCAACCCCGAGCTGTCGCCGAAGGCCAAGGGCCTGGCGGCCGCGCTGCGCCAGCACTGGAACATCGAGTTCGACGACGCCGGCGCCATCGGCCGCCGCTACCGTCGCCAGGACGAGATCGGCACGCCGTTCTGCGTCACCGTCGACTTCGACACCCTCGACGACAACGCCGTCACCGTCCGCGAGCGCGACTCCATGAAGCAGGAGCGTGTCTCCCTCGACCAGATCGAGGGCTACCTCGCCGCGCGTCTGATCGGCTGCTGACCGCGCCCCGCGCCTGATCGCCGCCGGGCCGCACGCCCGGCCCGGCGCACACGAGCCCCCGGTTCCACGCGGAACCGGGGGCTCCTGTCGCTCAACGACCCTCGAGCGCCTTGACGTTGTCGCCGAACGTCCAGTTCTTCGAGCCGTCCCAGTTGACGGACCAGGTCATCAGGCCCTTGAGGGACGTGCCGTAGTGCCACCACGCCTGGGACACCAGGCTCGGCGACATGTAGCCGCCGCCCGCGCCCGACTGGGCGGGCAGGCCCGGGACCTGCTTGTCGTACGGCACCCTGATCGTGGTGCCCTGGACGACCAGCCCCTTGTTCAGGCAGTCGGTCTGGGCGGTGAAGCCCTGCACGGTGCCCGCGGAGTACGAGTCGCCGGAGCAGCCGTACATGCTGCCGTTGTAGTACTGCATGTTGAGCCACCACAGGCGTCCGTTGTCCGCGTACTTCTTCACGATCGGCAGGTACGCGCCCCAGATCGACCCGTACGCGATGCTGCCGCCCGTGACGTAGGCGGTCTCCGGCGCCATGGTCAGGCCGAAGTTCGACGGCATCCGGGACAGCACCCCGTCGATGATCCGGATCAGGTTGGCCTGCGACGCGGACGCCTGCCCGATGCTGCCGCTGCCGACGAGCCCGGTCTCGATGTCGATGTCGATGCCGTCGAAGTTGTACTTCTTCAGGATCGGCACGATCGTGTCGACGAAGCGGTCGGCGACCGTGGACGAGCTGAGGTCGATGCCCGCGGCGGCGCCGCCGATCGACAGCAGGATCGTCTGCCCGGACGCCTTGGCCGCGCACATCTCCGCCGGCGTCGCGACCTTCACGCCCGCGTCCATGCCGTCCTCCCACAGCGCCGTGCCGTCCGAGCGGATGACGGGGAACGCGGCGTTGATCACGTTGTAGCCGTGCGCGGCGATACGGGAGTCGGTGATCGGGGTCCAGCCGAAGGGCGGGTGGACGCCGTTGGACGAACCGTCCCAGTTCTCCCAGTACCCCTGGAGGACCTTCCCGGTGGGGCGGGACTTCACGGCGCAGGTGTCGGCGGCGGACGCGCTGGGCGCGCCGCCGATGGTCATGAGCTGTGCGAGACAGGCCGCCGCGAGCGCGGCGCCCAGCAGACGGAGTTTCCGGCGGATCATGCGGGCCTCCCGGGTGGGGGTACGGCGAGGTGTCCGTAGAGCTGGCAAGAAATGTCGTAGGCATGACAGTGCTCGCGGTCCAGACCTTTCGTCAATAGGTCTGGACCAGAGGGGTGGACGCGGGCTGGCAAATGACAGATGACAGATATTGAAATCTGTCATCTGTCATGTCAGGCTGGGGACGTTACCACCCCCTCGGGACACAAGGAGTCCTCATGCGCACCCGCACTCTCGGCACCACCGGCCCCCGGGTCTCCGCCCTCGGCCTCGGCTGCATGGGCATGTCCGCGCTGTACGGCGACACCGACCGGGCCGAGTCCCTCGCGACGGTCCACGCCGCGCTCGAAGCGGGCGTGACCCTGCTCGACACCGGCGACTTCTACGCCATGGGCCACAACGAGATGCTGATCGGCGAAGCGCTCCGCTCCGCCCCTCCCGCCCTGCGCGAACAGGCCCTGACCAGCGTCAAGTTCGGTGCGCTGCGTGACCCGGACGGCGGCTGGACGGGCTACGACGGCCGCCCCGCCGCCGTGAAGAACTTCGCCGCGTACTCGCTCCAGCGGCTGGGCGTGGACCACATCGACGTGTACCGGATCGCGCGGGTCGACCCCGACGTGCCGATCGAGGAGACGGTCGGCGCCATCGCCGAACTGGTCCAGGCCGGGCACGTCCGGCACATCGGCCTGAGCGAGGTCGGCGCCGACACCGTCCGCCGGGCCGCCGCGACCGCGCCCGTCGCCGACGTCCAGATCGAGTACTCGCTCATCTCCCGCGGCATCGAGCGGGAGATCCTCCCGGCCGTCCGGGAACTGGGCATCGGCATCACCGCGTACGGCGTGCTGTCCCGCGGGCTGATCTCCGGCCACTTCACGGCCGACCGGCAGCTCACCGCGAACGACTTCCGGGCCATGAGCCCCCGCTTCCAGGGCGACAACCTGAGGCACAACCTCACGCTCGTCGAAGCCCTGCGGAAGATCGCCGAACAGAAGGGCGTCAGCGTCGCGCAGATCGCGATCGCCTGGGTGCTGTCGCGCGGCGAGGACATCGTCCCGCTCGTCGGCGCGCGCAGCCGCGACCGTCTCACGGAGGCGCTGGGCGCCCTCGACGTCACGCTCGGCCCGGACGACCTGGCCGCGATCGAGGAAGCGGTGCCGGCGGGCGCGGCCGCGGGCGCCCGCTACCCGGAGGCCCAGATGGCACACCTCGACAGCGAACGCTGACGGCACCGGCAGGTACGGTCTTCGTCATGGCACCGACCTCCGAGACCCTGACCGCCGAGCGCATCCTCGCAGCCACCGAGGAGGTGCTGCGCCGCCACGGCCCGGCCAAGGCCACCGTGGTGGACGTGGCCCGCGCGCTCGGCGTCAGCCACGGCAGCGTCTACCGCCATTTCCGTACGAAGGCGGCGCTGCGGGAAGCGGTCACCCAGCGCTGGCTGGACCGCACGTCCGAGGCCCTCGCCGGCATCGTCGCCGAGGACCGCGACCCCGCGTCGCGGCTGCGCGACTGGTTCACCGGTCTGTTCGCGGCCAAGCGCAAGAAGGCGGGCGACGACCCCCAGCTCTTCGCCACCTACACCGTGCTGATCGGAGAGAACAGCGCGGTCGTCGAGGGGCACATCGCCGACCTCACCGGCCAGCTCACCGAGATCGTCCGCGACGGCGCCGCGCGTGGCGTGTTCGACGCCGCCGACCCCGCCGTCTCGGCCCGCGCCGCCTTCGACGCCACGGGCCGCTTCCACGACCCCTGCTACGCCCGCGAATGGGAACAGCCGGGCATCGAGGCGGACTTCGAGGCGGTCGTCGCCCTGGTCCTGCGCGGCCTGCGCGCCTGACCCGCCGGGCGCCCGGCCCCGCGTCCCCCTCACGCGTCGGCCGGATCCACCGTCGCCTGATGCGCCTCGGCGAGATGTTCCTCCGCCTTCAGCCACGGCAGGAACTGCGCACCCTTGCGCCATCCGCACGTGTCGCATCTGATCGTCCGCTGCACGCCGGCACGTTGCACATGGACGACATGCTCCCGGCCGTGCTGGTCCCAGCGGCTCACCTTGCTCGTGTTGATCTGAAGCATGACGCCCTCCAATGACAGCGCTCCGCTCGTGCGCTTAGGAGTGTGCAGCACGGAGAAGATCAACGGGGTTTCTTCGGCGGCGAGTTGAACATCTTCGGGGTCAGCTGATCGTGCGCGGCAGGCGGAGGCTCAGTGCTGTGGTCAGGACCACACCCGCGAGTTGGACCAGGAGCGTGGTCACCAGGGCGTCCCGCATGCCGTGGGAGGGGACCAGGGCCAGGAAGAGGGAGCCCAGGGTGGCGACACCCAGGGCGAGGGCCGACTGCTGGGTGGTGATCATGACGCCGCTGCCGACGCCGGCCCGGGCGGGCGGCACCTCGGAGAGGATGATCCGGAAGATCACCGGCAGCTGGAGGGCCTGGCCGGCGCCGGCCACCGCCGCGCCGGGCAGCAGCTCCCGCACGCCGAGGTCCGGCCAGGACCGCCAGGCGGCCAGCGCCAGCAGCGTCACGCCCACGGCCTGGACGAGACCGCCGACGGTGACGACACGGGTGCCGTGGCGGGCGACCAGCCGGGGCCCGCACAGGGAGACGGCGAGGAAGACGACGGCCATGGGCGCCAGGGCGAGCCCCGCGGGCACCGGACCTAGACCCGCACCGCGCTGAAGCGCCACCGCGATCACGAACATGAAGCCGCTGAAGCCGATCGAGAACGGCACGATCATCACCAGGCCGCGGCGCAGCGAGGTCAGCGCGAACAGGCTCGGCGGAACCAGCGGCGTACGGCCGCTTCGGTCCTTGCGGCGTTCGACCAGATAGAACGTCGCCGCCGCGAGCGGGAACAGGGCCAGCGACAGCCAGGTCCACAGCGGCCAGCCCGCAGCCCGGCCCTCGGTCAGCGGAGCGAGCAGGGCGAGCAGGGACACCGCGAGCAGGATCGTGCCGGGGGCGTCGACCGGCTCCGGGCGCTGCGAGCGGGTCTCCGGTACGGCGCGTGCGGCGAGGACCAGGCCCACGATCACGACGGGCACGTTCACGAGGAACACCGAGCGCCAGCCCGTGCCCGCGATGTCGGCGGCGACCAGGACGCCGCCGAGGACCTGCCCGGCGACCATGGAGAGTCCGGCCGTGGCGCCGTACAGGCTCATCGCCTTGGCGCGGCGCGGCCCGCTGGTCGCCGACTGGATGGTCGCGAGGACCTGCGGCAGCATCGCCGCGGACGCCGCGCCCTGCGCGACGCGTGCCGCGACCAGCGTCCAGGCGGAGGGCGCGAGCCCGCACGCCAGGGACGTCAGGCCGAAGGCGGCCATGCCGCCGAGGAAGAACTGCCGCCGGCCGAAGAGGTCGCCGAGGCGTCCGCCCAGGACGAGCAGGACGGCGTAGGCGACTCCGTAGCCGGCGACGACGAGTTCGAGGACGGCCTCGCCCGCGTTCAGGTCACGGCCGATGGTCGGCAGGGCGACGTTGACGATGAAGAAGTCGATGAGGGGCAGTGCCGCACCGAGCAGCACGGTGAAGAGCCCGACGCCGCCGAGCACGGGTGGGGCGACTCGGGAGCCGGTCGGGGTCGTGAGAGTTGCGGTATCGGTCACGTCCCCCAGCCTTCTCCCCGCCTCAAGCTGGTACCAGAGTGTTCTTATCCTGGTAGAAGCAGTACCTGGAAACAGGTTCCGGTGAGGCTCAGGCTGGAGGCATGACGACGATGGCGCGGGAGACGACCACGACCCCGGCCCGGCGGGCAGCACACCCGGCCCCGGCCGCGCAGGCCGGGACACCGGCCCGCACCCCGGCCGACGCGCCGGCTCCCGCCCCGGCCGGACGGGGCCGCCCCCCGTCCGCAGCCCCGCAGCCGGGACCGGCCGCCCCCGCCGCGGACCGGCCCTCCGCCGCCGCATCCCGCGGCAGCGAGATCAGGCGTCACGAACTCGCCGGCTTCCTCCGCAGCCGGCGCGAACGCATCCCGCCCGAGCAGGTCGGACTGCCCCGCGGCCGACGCCGACGCACCCCGGGACTGCGCCGCGAGGAGGTCGCGCAGCTCTCCGCCGTGGGCGTCACCTGGTACACGTGGCTCGAACAGGCGAGGGACATCCAGGTCTCCGAGCAGGTCCTCGACGCGCTGGCCCGCACCCTGTTGCTGGACGCGAGCGAGCGTGCCCACCTCTTCCAGCTGGCGGGCGCCGTCGACCCCTCGCCCGCCGCGCAGTGCCCGGCGATCACCCCGGCTCTGCGGCACATGCTGACCCAGCTGGAGCCGGTCCCCGCCTGCATCCAGAACAGCCGGTACGACATCCTCGCGTACAACAGGACGTACGCCCGCCTGCTGATGAGCGACCTCGACGCGGTGCGGCCCGAGGACCGCAACTGCATGGTCCTCGTCTACACGAACGCCGAGTGGCGCAGGTCGATCGTGCAGCTCGACGACGCGATGCGCATGATGGCCGCGAAGCTGCGCGGCTCGATGGCCGGACACCTCGGCGAACCCGCCTGGAAGATGCTGGTCAAGCGGCTGACGGCCGAGTCGGCGGAGTTCCGTGAGCACTGGGAGCGGTACGAGGTGGTGGGCGGCGCCCGCAGCAGGACCAAGCAGTTCCTCAACCCGTACGTGGGGCTGGTCACCGTCGACCACACCGACCTGTGGCTCGCCCCCGACCTGGGGGCCCGCATGGTGACGTACGTCCCGACGGACGAGGAGAGCCGTGAGCGGCTGGAGCGGCTGTACGCCCTGGCGCTGGCGGACGGGAATCCGGAGCGGGACGGCCGGCCCGCGTGACGGCCGGCCCGCGCCGACCGGTCGCGGTCCCCGACACTGCGCACCGGCCAGGTCAGGGAGGTGCCCGGCCTATGATCGGCGCGGCCGTCGCAGGCCGGTTCGACCTCGTCGTCGAGCGCGTGGTCACCGGGCAGCCGCGCTGCCGCGAGGAGCCAGCGAGAGCCACCGGACGCCGCGGCCTGATCCGAGCCGATCCGAACGAAGCCCCTTAGGCGCGTACGCCGGCCGGGTCCCGTACCTCCGGGGGCTCCTCCGACACCAGCCGCGCGGCCGTGTCCTCGGCCGTCCTGCGGGCCCAGCGTCCGCTGGTCAGCGCGCCGAGGACGAGGACCGCGAGGCCGCACGCGGCGATGATCCACCAGCCGGGCCGGGCGGCCGACACGAAGACGTCCCGGTAGGCCGCACCCTGCACCCCCGACGCCAGCAGGGCGCCGACCACGGCGACCCCGAGGGTGCCGCCGATCTGGCGGCTGGTCGAGGCGACGGCGGCGGCGACGCCCGCCTGGGAGCGGGGCATGCCGGAGACGGCTGTGTTGGTGATGGGCGCGTTGACGAAACCGAAGCCGAGCCCGAACAGGACGTAGCCGACGACGAGCGTGACGTTCGACGTCTCGGCTTCGAAGGCCGCGAACAGGACGCCGCTCGCCGACATCGCCACGCCGGCGATCAGCAGCGGCAGGCGCGGTCCCCGGCTGCCGACCACCCGTCCCGACAGGGGAGCGCAGACGAAGCACAGGGCGGCCATGGGCAGCATCCACAGACCGGCGTGCAACGCGTCCAGGCCGCGCACGTTCTGCAGGTAGAGCGTCGACAGGAAGAGGAAGCCGCTGAGCGCGGCGAACGCGCTGACGGCTATGACCGTGGCCCCGCTGAACGGTGCGGAGCGGAAGAAGCGCAGATCGATGAGGGGTTCGGCCCGTCGCGGCTCGTACCACAGGAGGCCGAGCAGCGCGGCGACGGCGATCGCGCCGAAGGCGAGGGTCTTCGGGGCGCCGGAGCTGGGCGCCTCGATGATCGCGTACGTCAGTGAACCGAGCAGCGCGATGACCAGCAGCTGTCCGACCGGGTCGGGGCGGCGGGCCTTGGGGGCGCGGGACTCGGGGACGAAGTGCAGGGTGAGCAGCAGCGCCGCGAGGCCGACCGGGAGGTTGATCCAGAAGATCGAGCGCCAGCCGACCGAGTCGACGAGGAGGCCGCCGACCAGGGGGCCGGCGGCCATGGAGATGCCGACGACACCGCCCCACGCGCCGATCGCGCGGGCGCGCTCGCGTGGGTCGGTGAAGGTGTTGGTGATGATCGACATCGCCACCGGGTTGAGCATCGAACCGCCGACCGCCTGCACCATGCGGAAGACGACGAGGGATTCGAGGTTCGGGGCGAGGGAGCACAGGACCGAACCGAGAGTGAAGATCACCAAGCCCGCGGTGAAGACCTTGCGGCGGCCGATGCGGTCGGCGGTCGAGCCCGCGAGCATCAGCAGCGAGGCGAGGACCAGGGTGTAGGCGTCGATGGTCCACTGCAGGCCCGCGACGTCGGCGTGCAGTTCCCGCTGCATCGAGGGGAGGGCGACGTTCAGGACCGTGTTGTCCAGGCTCACGATCAGCAGGCTCATGCAGCAGATCGCGAGCACCAGCATCCGGTGGCGGTGGCTGAGCTCGGGCATCCGTCCAGCGTACGCCGTTTTCGATAGTGCGTCTAACTAATGACTGATACACGATCTTGGCCGCGGGGCGAGACCGGATCCCCGTACGAGCATCCGCCGGCGTACGCGACAATGGGGGAATGTCCACGCCCACCCTCGCCCCCGCGTCCCCTCTGTCGATCGGCCCGCACACGGTGCAGCCGCCCGTCGTCCTCGCGCCCATGGCCGGGATCACGAACGCGCCGTTCCGCACCCTGTGCCGCGAGTTCAGCGGCGGCAAGGGCCTGTTCGTCAGCGAGATGATCACCACGCGGGCGCTGGTCGAGCGCAACGAGAAGACCATGCAGCTGATCCACTTCGACGCGACCGAGAAGCCGCGCTCGATCCAGCTGTACGGCGTGGACCCCGCCACCGTCGGCAAGGCCGTCCGCATGATCGCGGAGGAGGACCTCGCCGACCACATCGACCTGAACTTCGGCTGCCCGGTCCCGAAGGTGACCCGCAAGGGCGGCGGCTCCGCCCTTCCCTACAAGCGGAACCTGCTGCGGGCGATCCTGCGCGAGGCCGTCACCGGCGCCGGCGACCTCCCGGTCACCATGAAGATGCGCAAGGGCATCGACGACGACCACATCACCTTCCTGGACGCCGGGCGGATCGCCGTCGAGGAAGGCGTCACGGCGATCGCGCTGCACGGCAGGACCGCCGCACAGCACTACGGCGGCACGGCGGACTGGGACGCCATCGCCCGCCTCAAGGAGCACGTTCCGGAGATCCCCGTCCTCGGCAACGGCGACATCTGGTCCGCCGAGGACGCGATCCGGATGGTCCGCGAGACCGGCTGCGACGGCGTCGTCGTGGGCCGCGGCTGCCTCGGCCGGCCCTGGCTCTTCGGCGACCTGGTGGCCGCCTTCGAGGGGCGCGCGGAGTTCGCCCGGCCGACGCTGCGCGAGGTCGCGGACGTCATGGTCCGCCACGCGACCCTGCTCGGGGAGTGGATCGGCGACGAGGCCCGCGGGGTCATCGACTTCCGCAAGCACGTCGCCTGGTACCTGAAGGGCTTCGCGGTCGGTTCCGAGATGCGCAAGCGCCTCGCGATCACCTCGTCGCTCGCCGAACTCTCCGAAGGACTCGGCGAGCTGGACCTCGACCAGTCCTGGCCCGCCGGCGCGGACGGTCCCCGCGGCCGCACCTCCGGCAACAACAGGGTCGTCCTGCCGGACGGCTGGCTGAAGGACCCGTACGACTGCGCGGGGATCAGCGAGGACGCGGAACTGGACACGTCCGGGGGCTGACCCGGTCCGTGCGCCCGGGGCAGGCCGCCCCGCGCTACGCACCTCCCACGGCGGTGAGCAGCGCCAGCGGAGCCGCCGCCGACCTCGACTCCCGTACGCACGCGTGCGGGTACGGCACCGGCTCGCGGTGTGTGTCACGGCCGTAACCGGCGAGGACCTCGGGGAGCCGGTGCCCGGCGGCGGTCGCCGCGTCGACCAGCCCGTGCGCGACCGTGCGGGCCTCGTCGTGCAGGCCGTAGCGAGCCAGTCCCAGCGTGATCAGCGCGTTGTCGTGCGGCCAGACCGAACCGCGGTGGTACGACATCGGGTGGTACGCGGGCTGTCCCGAGGCCAGCGTGCGCACGCCCCAGCCCGAGAAGAAGTCCGGTTCGAGCAGACGGCGGCCCACCAGCTCGCCGAACTCCTTGTCCAGCAGACCGGACCACAGGAGATGGCCCGCGTCCGAGGCGAGCGCGTCGACGTGCCGGCCGTCGCCGTCCAGCGCCAGCGCGGGGAAGCCGTGCTCGGACATCCAGAAGTCCCGCTGGAAACGGTCGCGCAGATCGGCGGCGGCCTGTTCGAGCAGGGCCGCGTAGACCTCGTCGTCCCAGACCGTGCGCGCCAGTTGTGCGGTCCGGCGCAGGGCGTCGTACGCGTACCCCTGGGCGCCCGCCGCCATCACCGGGCCGGTGGGGCGGCTGCCGTCGGCCGAGCAGATCGCCCCCGGCGAGTCCTTCCAGTTCTGGTTGGCGAGGCCGCCCCCGTCCGCGCGGTAGACGAGATAGCCGCGCGAGGTCAGACCGCCGTGGTCGAGCATCCAGCCGATCGCCGCGCGGGCGTTGGCCTCCAGGCGGCGGGCCGGCGCCATGTCGCCGGTCTGCTCCGTGTACGCGCCGAGCAGCACCAGGAACAGCGGAGTCGCGTCGACCGAGCCGTAGTACCGTCCGTACGGCACCTGCCCGAAGTGCGCCAGTTCGCCGTGCCGCACCTCGTGCACGATCTTGCCGGGCTGGGCCACCGCGCCGGCGCCCGTCTCCGTCGCCTGGGTCGCGGCGAGCGCGGGCAGCGTGGCGGCGGCGAGCCCGGGACGGTACGGCAGGGCGAAGAGCGAGGTCAGCAGGGCGTCCCGGCCCAGCAGGGTGAGGAACCAAGGGACTCCGGCCGCGGGCACCCGCAGCTCCTCGCCGTCCGGGCCCGTCGCCGGGACCTGGAGCACGGCCAGGTCGGACAGGCCGCGCGCACAGGCCGCGGCCAGCTCCGGCCAGCCGGTCGGGAAGGGCACCCCTTTCGCGAACTCCCCTTCGAGTTCGAGCAGTTGCTCGCTGGCGGCGGCGGGGGACAGCGGTACGGGCGGCGCCACGACTGTGCCGTGCGGACGGGCGGCGACGCGCAGCGCCAGCTCAGCCGAACCGTGCGGTTCGAGTTCGAGCGTCCACACGAGGCGCCGGGCGCCCGTGCCCGTCTCCTCCACACCGTCCGGCGCGGGCTCGGAGGTGACCGTCGTACAGGACCGCCACTCACCGCGCCGATAGCTGAACTCCACGCCGTCGTCCAGGACCTGACGCTGCCGCACCACGCCCGTCTTCGCGTACGTGCGGTGGTCGGAGCGCAGTTCGAACTGGTCGGTGAAGTCGGCGTCCGCGGTGACCGCGATACGGACCGTGGTGGGCGTCGGACGATTGCTGGTGACGCGCAGCGCCTCCACGAACGCGCCCTCGGAGACCGCCTGTTCGCGGAAGAGCGTGCAGGCGGGCGGCTCAGTGCGCCCACCGCGCGGCACCAGCACGCAGCGTGCCGTGTCGCCGTCCGCGACCGGCGTGAGCGCCTCGGGCACCGCGCCGTCGACGGTCAGCTGCCAGCGGCTGAGGTGCCGGGCGTCCCGGACGAACAGCCCGTCCGGCGAGCTGCCGCTCCGCACGCCGCTGATGTCCCCGCCGTCACCCACGGCGGCGAACGTCCCACCGTGCACGAGCAGATGATGCCGGTCCGTCATCCCCGGTCCCCTCCCTTGGCGCCCGTCTCGCATGCGCTGTGTGCCGTCGTGTCGTGTGGTGTTGCGCCGTGTGTCCTGTCGAACGCGTCGCGGCCCGCCGGGGACACGAATCGGTCCGCCCCGAAGGGGTCGTGCAGCAGGTCGAGCGTCAGCGCGGCAGTCCAGCTGAAGCCGAGCGCTCCGCAGGCCTCGCCGGAGTACGGGTCCACGTACTCCGCGAATCCGGACTCCTCCGCGGTGTCGAGCAGTGCGGCCCGCAGACCGTCCGCCCGCGCGTGCTCCCCGTGCAGCCGCAGACCGCGCTCCAGCAGCCAGTTGGTGTTGAACCAGGCCGGCCCGCGCCAGTACCGGTGCGGGTCGAAGGCGTCCCCCGTGAGGTCGTAGCTCGGTACGAGCCGGGTGTCGCCGCCGAGTCCGAAGTGCGGGCCGCTCGCCGTGCGGACCAGGGCGGCGGCGATGTCGCGCGGCAGCGCGGGCAGGACGATCGGCAGCAGCCCGGCGACACCGCGCTCGCGGATCAGCGCTCCACCCGGAGAGCGCCGCTCCGTGTCGCGAGCCCTGCTCCGGGACCGCCGCTCCGTGTCGCGAGCACCGCTCTCGCCCCCGTCGTGCACGTCCCGGCAGAAGAACATGCCCGCCGCCGGGTCCCACAGCCGCTCCACCAGGGCCGCGGTGAGGCGTTCGGCGCGGGCGTGCCGGGCCGTGCCCGCCGCGCCCAGCTCCTGCGCGACGCACGCCAGCGCGTGCTCGGAGGCGATCAGCAGCGCGTTGAACGCGGGGTCCTCGACGGCGAACGCGCCGCCCCCGTCCGCGTATCCGCCGTCCCGGTAGTCGGCGGCCAGCCGCACGTACCGCCCGTAGTCGAGATCGGTCGGCCGGTCCTCGGCGGCCCCGTGGTCGAGGTCGGCGCGGCGGAAGGAGCGGGCCGGCGCCGGGGCGACCCGCCTGAGCGGGGCGTCCCAGCAGGGGCTGTTGTCCATGCCCTGCTCCCAGGGGTGGACCACGGAGGCGAGGCCGCCGCCCCCCAGGTCCCTGCGGTGCAGGAGATAGCGGTGCCAGGCCGCGAGACGGGGATACATCCGGGGGAGGAACGCGCGCGCCCACGACAGGCCCGGGTCCGCGCGGTGCACCAGCCAGACGGCGAGTGCGTGCACCGGTGGCTGCACGATGCCCGACGTCTGTACGGTGCGCGGGGCGCCCGCAGCCCGCCCCGCGGTCGAGGAGCGCCAGAAGTCGGGGCTCGGGAAGTACGCGTCCAGCGGGACGGAGGGGTTGAACACGATGTGCGGGACGCGCCCGTCGGCCCACTGCGCGCCGAGCAGGGTCTCCAACTCCGTCTGGGCGCGCAGCGGCGACAGGTGGCGCAGGCCGATCGCGATGAACGCGGAGTCCCAGGACCACTGGTGCGGGTACAGGCCGCGCGAAGGCACCGTGGACGTGCCGGTCCAGTTGTCGTCGAGGACGCGCGCGGCCCTGAGGTGCAGGGAACCGGCCGGACCGGCAGAGTCGTACACAAGTGGTCCGGACCGGGAGCTCCCGCCCGTGCCGGGCGGGAGCGGCGGGCCTGAGGCGTGTGCGGGAGTGCCGGAGGTGTGCAGGGGGGTGGCGGTCCCCGTGCGCAGGGCGGTGAGCTGGGTTGTGCGGTCCACTCAGGTCTCCCCGAAGACGTCCGGCCGACCGGTTCGGCAGTGGCTACCGTAGGGTTACGTCTATTTAACACGCAAAACTCAATATGTAATGCAGAGTTGAGGAACGCAAGGGGGTGCGCATGACGGGAAGGGCAGAGGGAACCGTGAAGGCCGGACACCAGGCGAGCGCCGGAGATCTGCTCGAACTGGTGCGCAGCGGCCGGGCCACCACGCGAGGTGCGCTCCAGCAGGCCACCGGTCTGTCCCGCGCCACGGTCGGCCAGCGGCTCGACCGGCTCTTCCGCGCGGGCTGGCTGCGTGAGGGCGCCGGCGGTCCGGTCGACTCGCCCCTCGGGGGCCGCCCCTCCATCACCCTGGAGTTCGACGACGAGCACGCCGTCGTCCTGGCCGCCGACCTCGACACCCGGCACGGCCGGGCGGCCCTCCTCACGCTGACCGGGGAGATCCTGGCCGAGCGGACCGGCGTTCTGGTGGTGGACGAGGGCCCGGAGGCGGTCCTGGACGAACTGGGACGCTGGTTCGCCGGCCTGCTGGAGGAGGCCGGGCAGCGCGCGGACTCGGTGTGCGGCATCGGCCTCGCGGTGCCGGGTCCGGTCGACAGCGACACCGGCCGCGTGGTGCAGCCGCCGATCATGCCGGGCTGGGACGGCTACGACACAAGGGGCCGTCTGGGCCGTGCCTTCGCCGAACATGCCGGCCCGCGCACGGCTCCGGGCGCCGGCCGGGCGGCGGTCCCCGTCCTCGTGGACAACGACGCCAATCTCATGGCGTACGGCGAGCAGCGCACCGGCTATCCGGACTGCTCGGCGTTCGCCCTGGTCAAGGTCTCCACCGGGATAGGCGCGGGCATGGTCGTGGGCGGCAGCATCTACCGGGGCGTCGACGGAGGCGCGGGCGACATCGGGCACATCCGGGTGGGCGCCGACGCGCTGTGCAGGTGCGGCTCGTACGGCTGCCTGGCCGCCGTCGCGAGCGGTGGCGCGGTGGCACGCCGGCTCGCCGAGGCGGGGGTCCCCGCCGCGTCCGGCTCGGATGTGCGGGACCTGCTGGCGGCCGGACACCCGGAGGCGATGGCGCTGGCGCGGGAAGCGGGACGACAGGTCGGTGACGTCCTCGCCACCGTGGTGACGCTGCTCAACCCCGGTGTTCTGATGATCGCCGGCGATTTGGCCGGAACTCCCTTCCTCACGGGTGTGCGTGAGCTCCTCTATCAGCGGGCGCTGCCCCGTTCCACCGCTCATCTGGACGTGGTGACCTCGCGGCTCGGTGAGCGGGCGGGGCTGGTGGGGGCCGGTGCGCTGGTGGTGGAGCATCTGTACGCGCCGGAGCGGGCCGAGGAGCGGCTGGCCGCGCTCGGCGTGTGACCACCGTGTGTCGTGTCCGCGAACCGGTCCGCATGGTGAAATCCGGACGTCCTCATCGGCGTGATTCTCGCCACCCTTGATAAGGATGCTGCTCAGATGAGCGGATCTTGGGCGGCTGCACTTCCCTAAGGGGTGGCACTCAGTGCCACCCCTTGATCGTTCATCGATTAAACTCAGGCGTGCTGAAGGTCGCTCATGTGAGCGTTCATGGGGTGTCGTGAGGGATCCTGCGTTCAAGAAGTGAAAACATCCGGGCCTCGGCGCTTGCCAAGCTTTGACTTTCGATCTGCTGGCGGACGAGTGGTTACAGGCGCATGACGCGCAAGTGGACGTACCCAGGCGCCTTCGATCTGGGTATGTTCCTCGCCGTCAGGGCAGCCACCGCGACGTCGAGGAGTCGAGACGCGTGTCGGAAAACAAGGATCTTCACGTAGCCGAGAACGGCGTCGAAGGCGTGAAGTTCGTTTATGACTTCACCGAGGGCAACAAGGACCTCAAGGACCTCCTCGGCGGCAAGGGTGCGAACCTCGCCGAGATGACCAACCTGGGCCTTCCCGTCCCCCCGGGTTTCACGATCACGACCGAGGCGTGCAAGACGTACCTCGACAGCGGCGAGGAGCCCGCGGCACTGCGTGACGAGGTGAGTGCACACCTCGAAGCCCTCGAGGCGAGGATGGGCAAGAAGCTCGGCCAGGCCGACGACCCTCTGCTCGTGTCCGTCCGCTCCGGCGCGAAGTTCTCGATGCCGGGCATGATGGACACCGTCCTGAACATCGGCCTCTCCGACAAGTCGGTCCAGGGCCTCGCCAAGCAGGCCGGCGACGACCGCTTCGCGTGGGACTCGTACCGCCGCCTCATCCAGATGTTCGGCAAGACGGTCCTCGGTGTGGACGGTGAGCTCTTCGAGGAGGCGCTGGACGCCGCGAAGGACGCCAAGAAGGTCACGGTCGACACCGACCTCGAGGCGGCCGACCTGAAGAAGCTCGTCACCAAGTTCAAGAAGATCGTCAAGACCGAGGCCGGCCGCGACTTCCCGCAGGACCCGCGCGAGCAGATGGACCTCGCCATCAAGGCGGTCTTCGACTCGTGGAACGGCGACCGTGCCAAGCTGTACCGCCGCCAGGAGCGCATCCCGCACGACCTGGGCACCGCCGTCAACGTCTGTTCCATGGTCTTCGGCAACCTGGGCCCGGACTCCGGCACGGGCGTCGCCTTCACCCGTGACCCCGCCAGCGGCCACCAGGGCGTGTACGGCGACTACCTGCAGAACGCGCAGGGCGAGGACGTCGTCGCGGGCATCCGCAACACCGTCCCGCTCGCCGAGCTGGAGTCGATCGACAAGAAGTCGTACGACCAGCTGATGCAGATCATGGAGACCCTGGAGAACCACTACAAGGATCTCTGCGACATCGAGTTCACCATCGAGCGCGGCCAGCTGTGGATGCTCCAGACCCGCGTCGGCAAGCGCACGGCGGGCGCGGCCTTCCGTATCGCCACGCAGCTGGTGGACCAGGGCCTGATCGACGAGGCCGAGGCGCTGCAGCGCGTCACCGGCGCCCAGCTCGCCCAGCTGATGTTCCCGCGCTTCGACGAGCACGCGAAGGTCGAGCAGGTCGGCCGGGGCATCGCGGCCTCGCCGGGTGCGGCGGTCGGCAAGGCGGTCTTCGACTCGTACACCGCCGTGAAGTGGTCGCGTTCCGGGGAGAAGGTCATCCTGGTCCGCCGGGAGACCAATCCCGACGACCTCGACGGCATGATCGCGGCCGAGGGCATCCTGACCTCGCGCGGCGGCAAGACCTCGCACGCGGCGGTCGTCGCGCGCGGCATGGGCAAGACCTGTGTCTGCGGCGCCGAGGAGCTGGAGGTCGACACCAAGCGCCGCCGGATGACCGTGCCCGGGGGGCACGTCGTCGAGGAGGGCGACCTCATCTCGATCGACGGCTCCAGCGGCAAGGTGTACCTCGGTGAGGTCCCCGTCGTCCCGTCCCCGGTCGTCGAGTACTTCGAGGGCCGGATGCACGCCGGCGCCGACGACGCCGACGAGCTGGTCGAGGCCGTGCACCGGATCATGGCCTTCGCCGACCGCAAGCGCAGCCTGCGCGTCCGTGCCAACGCCGACAACGCCGAGGACGCGCTGCGCGCCCGTCGCTTCGGCGCCCAGGGCATCGGCCTGTGCCGTACCGAGCACATGTTCCTCGGCGACCGGCGTGAGCTGGTCGAGCGGCTGATCCTGGCCGACACGGATGCCGAGCGCGAGGAGTCCCTCAAGGCGCTGCTCCCGCTCCAGAAGCAGGACTTCGTCGAGCTGTTCTCCGCGATGGACGGCCTGCCCGTCACCGTCCGGCTGCTCGACCCGCCGCTGCACGAGTTCCTTCCCGACATCACCGAGCTGTCGGTGCGCGTCGCGCTCGCCGAGTCCCGCAAGGACCCGCACGAGAACGAGCTGCGGCTGCTCCAGGCCGTGCACCGCCTGCACGAGCAGAACCCGATGCTGGGCCTGCGCGGTGTGCGCCTCGGCCTGGTCATTCCCGGTCTGTTCACGATGCAGGTCAGGGCGATCGCGGAGGCCGCCGCCGAGCGCAAGAACGCGAAGGGCGACCCGCGTGCCGAGATCATGATCCCGCTCGTCGGCACCGTCCAGGAGCTGGAGATCGTCCGCGAGGAGGCCGACCAGGTCATCGCCGAGGTGCAGGCGGCGACCGGTACGGAGCTGAAGCTCGCCATCGGCACGATGATCGAGCTGCCGCGCGCCGCGCTGACCGCCGGTCAGATCGCCGAGGCGGCCGAGTTCTTCTCCTTCGGCACGAACGACCTCACGCAGACCGTGTGGGGCTTCAGCCGGGACGACGTGGAGGCCTCCTTCTTCACGGCCTACCTGGAGAAGGGCATCTTCGGAGTCTCCCCCTTCGAGACGATCGACAAGGACGGTGTCGGCTCCCTCGTGGAGTCCGCCGTCAAGGCGGGCCGGCAGACGCGCCCCGAGCTGAAGCTCGGCGTCTGCGGCGAGCACGGCGGCGACCCCGAGTCGGTCCACTTCTTCCACGAGGTCGGGCTCGACTACGTCTCCTGCTCGCCGTTCCGGATCCCGGTGGCCCGCCTGGAGGCGGGGCGCGCGGCGTCGACGTCGAAGGGCAGTGACCACCGCTAGAAGGTGTCGTTCGGATCAGCCCGATCTGATCCGAACGACACCCGCAAGGCCCTGAGGGCCTGTCCCGGCCCCGGGACCGCCGTCGGTCCCCGACCCTCACCGACGGCGGTGGTCCCGGTGCGCGAAGAGAGGGCGGTACCCCTGTGCGGGGGGTGCCGCCCTCTCCGCCTGCCCGGGGACGGGACGGCGCGTACCGTGAGCGCGGGGACCGTGATCGTCGAGGACGCGGGAACCGGAGAGGGAATCCGTCATGACCGGGTGGAACACGGGCGACATCCCCGACCAGAGCGGGCGCACCGCGGTGGTCACCGGGGCCAACAGCGGCCTCGGCTTCGTGACCGCGCGGGAGCTGGCCCGGCGCGGCGCCCGGGTCGTCCTGGCCTGCCGGAGCGCGGCGCGCGGCACCGCGGCCCGCGAGTGGCTCCTCTCGGAAGTGCCGACGGCGGACGTGGAGTTCCTGCCGCTGGACCTCGGGGAGCTGGCCTCCGTCAGGAAGTTCGCGGCCGGGTACGCGGGCGCCTACGAGCGGCTCGACCTCCTCGTCAACAACGCCGGGGTCATGGCGCCGCCCGAGAGCCGCACCGGCGACGGCTTCGAGACCCAGTTCGGTGTCAACCACCTCGGGCACTTCGCGCTCACCGGGCTCCTGCTCCCCGCGTTGCTGCGCACGCCCGGCGCGCGGATCGTGACCGTGTCGAGCATGGTGCACGCGCTGGCGAACATCGACATCGACGACCTGGGCAGCGATCGCGGCCGCTACCGCAAGTGGATCGCCTACGCCCGCTCCAAGACCGCCAACCTGCTGTTCACGCACGAGCTGGCGCGGCGCCTGGCCGCCGCCGGCTCGGACGTCGTCGCGGCCGCCGCGCACCCCGGTTACGCCGCCACCGGCCTCCAGGCAGCGGGGCCCCGGCTGGAGGGCCGCAAGGGAGCCGAGCGGCTGATGGAGGCCGGTAACCGGCTCTTCGCGCAGAGCGCCGAGGCCGGGGCGCTGCCCTCGCTGTACGCCGCCACCGCGCCCCGGGTTGCGCCCGACTCCTTCACCGGCCCGTCGCTGGCGATGTGGCGGGGCGCGCCCGCGCCGTCGTGGCGGGCTCCGTGGACCCGCGACGACCGGGCGGGAGAGCGCCTCTGGGCCGCCTCGGAGCGGCTGACGGGCGTCACCTACGACGCGATCGAGGCGTGACGCCACCGGCCGCGGGAGCTGCCCCGCCGCCGGGACGGCGCCTGGACCCGCGCCCTGCCGGCCACCCAGGCCGTGCCGCCCTCCCACGCCTGCCGACGGCTCGCGCCCGGGTGACGGCCCGCTGCCGACGGCCCGCGCCACCCGGCCGAGCGGCAGGTCGTGCCGCGGCCGCTCCGCGCGTCCCGCCTCGGTCTCACCGGGACGCGGCGACATCGTGGTGGCGGTGGCGCCCGGGCTGACGACGTTGATGCGGACGCCCTCCCGGATGTGGTCCAGGGCGGCACCGCGGCTGAGCGCGGGGCCGGTCAGGCGGCGCGCACCTCGTACACCGCCACGCCGACCGAGTCGTCGTCCAGGCAGCGTCCCGACTCCAGGTCGAAGCGCTGCTTGAGGAGCGGGGAGGCGACGAACGGACGGCCCCGGTGGGTGCCGGTCAGACCGCGGGAGAGCACCGCCGCACCGGTGAACGGGTCGCGGTTGTCGACGGCGTACGTCCGACCCGCGCGGTCGGTGAACAACGCGACCTGACGGCCGTCGGGCAGCAGTGCGGCGACTCCGCGGCCCGGGGTCAGCAGGGACGGGTCGCAGACCGTGAACCAGCCGTCCTCCAGCAGGAGCTGGAGCCTGAGGGCCGTGGTCGTCTCGGGTGCCAGGGTCATCGCTGGGCGCTTCCTTCCAGGAACGGGGTCTCCCCTGCTCGAGCGGAGCCGAGAGCTTGCGGATGGGTGCCGATGGTCAGCAGCGGCAGGTCGGGCTTGATCTGGTCGCGCTCGGGGATGAACCCGACGACCGGGTCGGGGGTGTCCGGGGCGTTCACGAAGGACACGAACCGGGCCAGCTTCTCCGGGTGGTTGATGGTCTCGGCCCACTCGTCGCGGTAGTTCGCCACGTGCGCCGACATCAGCGACTCCAGCTCCTCGCAGATGCCCAGCGAGTCGTGGACCACCACGTCCCGCACGTGGTCGAGGCCGCCCGGGATGCGCTCCAGCCAGGTGGAGGTGCGCTCCAGCCGGTCGGCGGTGCGGATGTAGAACATCAGGAACCGGTCGATCAGGCGCACGAGTTCGGCGTCGCTCAGGTCCTGGGCGAGCAGGTCCGCGTGGCGCGGGGTGGCACCGCCGTTGCCGCCGACGTACAGGTTCCAGCCGCTGGAGGTGGCGATCACGCCGAAGTCCTTGGACTGCGCCTCGGCGCACTCGCGGGCGCAGCCGGACACCGCCGACTTGAGCTTGTGCGGGGACCTGAGCCCCCGGTACCGCAGCTCCAGGTCGATCGCCATGCGTACCGAGTCCTGGACGCCGTACCGGCACCAGGTCTGGCCCACACAGGACTTGACGGTGCGCAGGGACTTTCCGTACGCGTGACCGGACTCGAAGCCGGCGTCCACCAGCCGCGCCCAGATCAGCGGCAGCTGCTCGACGCGCGCGCCGAACATGTCGATGCGCTGGCCGCCGGTGATCTTCGTGTAGAGCCCGAAGTCGCGGGCCACCTCGCCGATCACGATGAGTTTCTCGGGAGTGATCTCGCCCCCGGGAATGCGCGGGACGATCGAGTACGAGCCGTTCCTCTGGAGGTTGGCGAGGAAGTGGTCGTTGGTGTCCTGGAGCGCGGCCTGCTCACCGTCCAGGACGTACCCGTCGGCGCCGATCGTCGGCGCGAGGGAGGCGATGATCGAGCCGACGGCCGGCTTGCAGATCTCGCACCCCTCGCCACCACGGGCCTCCTCGCGGCCGTGCCGGTCCAGCAGTACCTGGTACGAGGTGATCCGCAGCGCGAGGACGATCTCGTACAGCTCCTCGCGGGTCTGCCCGAAGCAGCCGCACAGCCCGTGGTCGACCTCGACGCCGCTCGCCTCCAGCTCGTCGTTGACGAGCTGGCCGAGCACCTTGACGCAACTGCCGCACCCGGTGCCCGCCTTGGTGCACTTCTTGACCTCCGGTACCGAGGTGCAGGAGTGCTCGGTGACCGCGCCGCGGATCGTGCCCTTGGTGACGTTGTGGCAGGAGCAGATGACCGCGGAGTCGGGCAGCGCTGAGGGGCCGAGCGCGACCGGCGCTCCCGCGCCCGCCGGCAGCACCAGCTGCTCGGGCGCGACGGGAGGAACCGAACCGGTCAGGGCGCGCAGCGTGCCGTAGGCCTCCGCGTCGCCGACCAGGATGCCGCCGAGCAACTCGCCGTCCCGGCCGATGACCAGCTTCTTGTACGTGCCCGACCGCGAGTCGGCGTAGACGACGTCGAGGCAGTCCGCGGTGGCACCGTGCGCGTCGCCGAAGGAGGCGACGTCGACGCCGAGGAGCTTGAGCTTGGTGGAGAGGTCGGCGCCGGTGAAGCTCGCCTCGTCGGCGGCGATCGTGGCGGCGACGGTCTCGGCCATCTCGTAACCGGGCGCGACCAGGCCGTACACACGGCCGTCCGAGGCGAGGGCGCACTCGCCGATCGCGAACACCCGCGGGTCGGAGGTGCGGCACTGGGCGTCCACCGTGATGCCGCCGCGCTCGCCGACCGCGAGCCCGGTGTCGCGGGCCAGCTGGTCCCGAGGACGCACCCCCGCCGAGAACACCACGAGGTCCGTGGGGAGTTCGGAGCCGTCGGACAGCCGCATGCCGGTCACGGCGCCGTCGTCCCCGGTGACGATCTCCTGCGTGCCGGTGCCCGTGTGCACCGTCAGGCCCATCTCCTCGATGGTGCGCAGGAGTGCCGCGCCACCGCCCTCGTCGACCTGCACCGGCATGAGCCGGGGCGCGAACTCCACGATGTGCGTGGACAGTCCGAGTCCCTTGAGGGCACCGGCCGCCTCCAGCCCGAGCAGTCCACCGCCGACCACCGCGCCGGTCGTGGCCCGCGCCTTCGCGTACGCCTCGATGGCCAGCAGGTCCTCGATCGTGCGGTAGACGAAGCAGCCCTCGGCGTCCTTGCCGGGGACCGGCGGGACGAAGGGGTACGAGCCGGTGGCCAGGACGAGCGTGTCGTACGCGACCGTCAGACCCGAGCGGGCCGTCACCTTTCGCGCCGCACGGTCGATCGACTCGGCCGGGTCGCCGAGGTGCAGCTCGATGCCGTGCTCCTTGATGAACTCCGTCTCGGTGAGGGAGAGCTCCTCCGGGGTGCGGCCCGAGAAGTACGAGGTGAGCTGGACCCGGTCGTAGGCCGGGCGGGGCTCCTCGCAGAGCACGACCACGCGGTGCGTGGCGGTCAGCCCGCGCTCGGCGAGCGCTTCGAGGAAGCGCTGGCCGACCATGCCATGGCCGACGAGCACGATCGTGGGGGTGTCCATGGACATCAGGAGCCTCCGTCGTTGGTGAGCAGGTGGAGCAGTGGTGCGCCGTCCCCGGGGAGAGGCTCCGCTCCCTCCCAGGCGCGGGCGAGGGCACCGACGGTGCCCAGGTCGCCGACGAGCACGCCGCCGACCACCCGGTCGTCGCGGACGACGACCTTGCGGTAGGTGCCGCGGGTGGCGTCGGTGAGCTGGACGACGTCGTCCCCGGGGCGGGGGTCGGGTTCGCCGAACGCGGCGAGGTCGAAGGGGGCGCGGCCGCCCGCGAGGGTGAGCCGGGTCAGCGACCGGGTCCCCGTGTAGCGGGCGGCGGAGCCCGCCCGGTCACGCGGAGCGTCCGCGGCGCCGGAGCTGTCCGCGGCGCCCGGACCGTCGGCGACCGCGGCGCGCCCCGCGACCGCGGCCTCGGCGACGATCAGCCCGGCCAGCACGTCGGCCTGTTCGAGGGCCGGAGCGGCCAGCCCGTAGACCGTCCCGTCGTACTGGACGCAGTCGCCGATCGCCCGGATGTGCGGGTCGGACGTGCGCAGTTCGTCGTCGACGAGGATTCCCTTGTGGACGGCGAGGCCCGCCTGCTGGGCGAGTCCCGTACGCGGGTGGACCCCGCAGGCGAGGACGACGAGGTCGGCGTCGAGGGCGTAACCGTCGGCCATCTCCACCGAGCGGACCGCGCCGCCGACACAGCGCACGTCACGCACCCGGCACTCGGTGTGCACCTCCACCCCGAGGTCGGTGAGGTGCCGGTGGACGAGGCGGGAGGCCGCCGGGTCCAGCTGGCGCTCCATGAGCCGCTCGGACTGCTGCGCCAGCACCACCTGGGCACCGCGCACGGCGAGGGCACGCGCGGCCGAGACACCGAGGAGTCCGCCGCCGATCACCACGGCGCGGGTGCCCTCCCGCACGGCCTTCGACAGGCCCAGGCAGTCGTCCATGGTGCGGAACGCGTGGACGCCCTCCGGGAGTTCGTGGCCGCCCTGCGCGAACAGTCCGCGCAGCGGCGGGAGCACCGGGTTCGAGCCCGTCGCGAGGACCAGCGTGTCGTATGCGATCTCCGAGCCGTCCGCGCAGCGCAGGGTGCGCGCGGCCCGGTCGATGCCGGTGACCCGGGCGCGGACCAGGCCGCCCGGTGCCGGGAGGGCGATCACCTCGGGCGCGTACCGTCCGGCCAGGACCTCCGCGAGCAGGACGCGGTTGTACGGTGCGTGCTCCTCCTCGCCCACGAGCACCACGGAGACGCCGGGCGCGGCAGGCACCGCGGGGCCGCCGGGAGCGACGAGAACGGGGCCGCCGGACGCGCCGAGCTCTGCGAGCCGCCGGGCGAGCCGTACGCCCGCGAGCCCGGCGCCGATCACCACCACACGCGTATTCGAGGTCATGACCACACGGTGCGGTGCCGGTGTTACCCGGCAGGATCACGACTGTTTCCCGGGAGGAACGCTGCCCTCAGCGGCACCGGACCCCGGGTGTGAGGCTTCGGGTCGGGCGACGGACGCCGGGTGTGAGGCTTCGGGTGGGCGATGCGGCGCGGGTGTGAGGCCTTCGCCCGTCCGGCCGGAGCGGAGGTGAGGCCTCGGCCGGTCCGGCGCGGAGCGGGGGAGGTGGGGTTGACCGAACCCCCGGTTTCCGTGCGGGCACCATCGAACGCGCCGCCCGCGCACGCAACCCTTGAGGTGCCGGACCACACCAGCTCGCCCACAGGGGGACCACCATGGCCACCGCCCGCGGACTCCAGCCGCCGCCCGCACGTGACGACACCGCCGTACGCGTCTGGCGGTTCGTCCGCGAACCCTTCACCGCGGGCACGTGGCGCCGCGTCGCCTACGCGCTGCTGGCCTTCCCGGTCGGCGTGGCGTGCGTGCCGCTGTCGTTGCTGGGCGCTCCGACCGGGCGCTGGCAGCGCGGTCTGCTGCGCCGCTTCCTCGGCGCCCGCCCGGCCGGCTCCTCGGGCGGCCTCGCCCACGCGCTCCTCGCGACACCCCTCAACCTCCTGGTCCTCGCCGTCACCGCATACGGCTGGTCCCTCGTGCCGATGAACCTGGGCTGGCCCCTGCGCGCCGGCTCCGACTACGCGGACGCCTGGGGAGGGCCCACCTTCGCCGGCGCCTGGACCTTCCACGCCGTCGCCGGCGGCCTCGGCTTCCTGCTGGTCATGCCCTGGCTCGGCCGTGCCATGGCGGCCGTCCAGCTCCGTGTCGCGTCGGCCCTCCTGCCGTGACCGCCCCGCGAGACCCCCGGCCCTCTCCGCGACTTCTAGGTTGATCCCATGAACCAGCTCCGCGCCGTGCTCGCCCTCCCGTTCGGGCGGCGGGCCCTCGCGGCCCTCCTCTACGGCCTGATCGCCTTCCCGCTCGCCCTCGTCGGCTTCCTCCTCACCCTCGTGGGGCTGCTGGTCGGCGGCGTCCTGTCGATCACCACGCTCGGGCTGTGGCTGATCGCCGTCACCGTGCGCGGAGCGCTGGCGCTCGGCAGGCTGCAACGCGCGCTGGCACGGCGGCTGCTCGGGCTGGAGATCGAGGACCCGCAGCGCCGCACCGGCAGCGGTATCCTCGGCTGGCGCCGGGCCCTGCTCGCCGACCGCGGCGGATGGCGCGCCGTCGCCTGCGCGCTGGCGACACCCTTCACCGCGGTCTTCGGACTCGTCACCGTCGTCATCGGCTACGTATACGGCGTCCTGCTGACCCTGCACCCCCTGATCGAGAACTGGAACTACGACACCCGGCGGGCCTCGGACGGCACGGAGCACCGTGTGTCACTGGAGTTCTTCGGCTTCCAGGTCGACTCCTGGCCCCGCTGGCTGATCCCCGTGGCCCTCGGGCTGCTGCTCCTCGCCACCGCGTCCTGGCTGCTGCGCCACGCCCTCGCCCCGCACCGCGCCCTGCTCACCGCGCTGCTCGGACCCGATGCCGCGGACCGCCGCATCCGCACCCTGGAGGAGACCCGCGCACAGGCCGTCGAGGACGCGGCGGCGACCCTGCGCCGGATCGAACGCGATCTGCACGACGGCACCCAGGCCCGGCTCGTCGGCCTCGCCATGCATCTCACGATGATCAAGGAGCTGATCGGCACGGGAGCCTCCCCGCAGCAGATCCTCACGGTCGTCGACACCGCGCAGGGCAACGCCACCCAGGCCATCGCCGACCTGCGCCACCTCGTCAAGGGCATCCACCCGCCCGTGCTCGACCAGGGCCTCGACACCGCCCTGGCCACCCTCGCCGCGGACAGTGCCCTGCCCGTCGAGGTCCGGGCCGACATCGCCGACCGCCCCGGCCCGGCCGTCGAGTCGATCGCGTACTTCTGCGCCGCCGAACTCCTCGCCAACGCGGCCAAGCACAGCGCGGCGAGCGCCGCCGCCGTGACCGTGACCGCCCGGGACGGACTGCTGCGGCTGACCGTGCGCGACGACGGCCGCGGGGGAGCGGTGATCGGCGCGGGCTCCGGCCTGACCGGGCTGCGCACCCGGGCCCGTACCGTCGACGGCACGCTCACCTGCGACAGCCCGCCGGGAGGTCCTACCGTGGTCACGGCCGAACTGCCCTACTGATCCGGAAGGTCATATGCGCGTCGTCATCGCCGAGGACTCCGCCCTGCTGCGCGACGGGCTGGCCCAGCTGCTCAGGTTGCGCGGTGTGGAGGTCGCCGCCGCCGTGGGGGACGCGGAGGCGCTGCTGACGGCGGTGTCCGAGCACCGGCCGGACGTCGCCGTCGTCGACATCCGGCTGCCGCCCACACAGACGGACGAGGGGGTGCGGGCCGCCGTACGGCTGCGCGCGGACCACCCGGGCACCGGGGTGCTGCTCTTCTCGCAGTACGTCGAGACCACGTACGCGACGCAACTGCTCCGCGAACCCGCCGGGTTCGGCTATCTGCTGAAGGAACGCGTCGTCGACATCGGCGAGTTCGTGGACGCCATGGAGCGCGTCGCCCGCGGCGGTACGGCCCTCGACCCCGAGGTGGTCGCGCAGCTGTTCGGCGCGAGCCGCCGGGCGGGTGCCCTCGACACGCTCACCCCACGGGAGCGGGAGGTCCTCGCGCTGATGGCCGAGGGCCGCACCAACCACGCGATCGCCGCCGCCTTCACCGTCTCCGAGCGGGCCGTCGAGAAGCACGTCGCCAACATCTTCGTGAAGCTGGACCTGCCGCCGTCGGACACGGGCAACCGCCGGGTCCTCGCTGTCCTGCGCTATCTGGACTCGGTGCGCTGAAGCTCAGAAGTCGCTCAAGGTTCACCGGATCGATGGACGGCACATCTACCTCGTCCGTAGGGTCGCGATCATGCCCGACATATCGCTGACCATGGTCGTCGTCCTGTGCCTCGCCTCCCTGGCGGCCGGCTGGATCGACGCCGTGGTGGGCGGTGGCGGGCTGCTCCTGCTCCCCGCGCTGCTGCTCGGACTGCCGAGCGGCACCCCGGCGGCGTACGCGCTCGGCACCAACAAGGCGGTGGCGATCGTCGGCACGACCGGCGCGGCCGTGACGTACGCGCGCAAGGCGCCCGTCGACGTGCGCCTCGCGGTGCGGATCGGGCTCGCGGCGCTCGCCGGTTCCACGGCGGGCGCGTTCGTCGCGGCCGGGCTGAGCACCGACGTGCTCAAGCCGGTCGTCATGGTCGTCCTGCTCGGTGTCGGCGCCTTCGTGATCCTCAGGCCCGCCTTCGGCACGGCGCCCCCGACGACGCCCGTCTCCGCGCGTCGCGTCCTCGCCGCGATCGGGCTGGCGGGCCTCGGCATCGGTTTCTACGACGGGCTCATCGGCCCCGGCACGGGCACGTTCCTCGTGCTCGCCCTCACCGCGCTCCTCCACCTCGATCTGGTGACCGCCTCCGCCACCGCCAAGATCGTCAACTGCTGCACCAACGCGGGTGCCCTCGCGACCTTCGCCTGGAAGGGCACGGTGCACTGGCAGCTCGCCGCCCTGATGGCCGTCTTCAATCTGGTCGGCGGCACCGTCGGGGCACACACCGCGCTCAAGAAGGGCAGCGGGTTCGTCCGCGTCGTGCTGCTGACGGTGGTGTTCGCGCTGGTGGCGAACATGGCCTACCAGCAGTGGATCGCCTAGCCGCGGGGAGTCGCCCGGCCCGGACGGGGCTCATTGGCTGAGCGTGACGGTGGCGCTCCAGGTGTCCCCGGCCTTGGCGGACGTCCCGTCCTCGAACTCCGTGTCGCTCGTGTACGCCCCGAGCACGTCGACCTTCTCGCCCGGTGCGGACGACTGGAGGATGTCGCACACCTGCGGGACCGACGTGACCTTCGTGTCCTTGATGTCGGTGATCACGTCACCGGCCGTCATGTTCGCCTTGGCGGCCACGGAGTGGCCGTCCACGCTCGTCACGTAGACGCCGTCGATCCCCTTGGCGGTGATGGCCTTCTGAAGCTTCGTCGCCTCGGTCTCCTGTCCGGGGAAGTAGGACGCGAAGTTGGGGTCGCTCAGCGCGACCAGCCCCTGCCACCCGGGATTGTTCTTGCTCTTCCCTTCGGCGAGCCCCTCCAGGAGGGGTTTGGCGTGGTCGCCCGCGATGGAGTAGTACTGCCCCTGGGTGCCCTCGATGCTGAAGGTGTTGATGCCCACGAGCTTCGCGTCGCTGTTCAGCAGCGGGCCGCCGGAGTTGCCCGGGTTGAGGGTCGCGGAATGCTGCACGGTGGACGACAGGTTGGGCGAGCTGACCTGCCCCGTCTGCGCGACCTCGGGGGACTGCACCACGCCGGTGGTGAGCACCGCCTTCTCGTGACTGGTGTCGCCCGCGCCGACCGGATAGCCGATCGCGGTCACCTGGTCGCCCTGTCTGAGGTCGCCACTGTCGCCGAACTCCACTTCCTTGAGGTCGTCCTGCGGGGTGGCGAGCTTCACGATCGCCAGGTCCTCGCAGGGATCGGCCGCCACGACCCGCACGGGCACGGGCCCACCGTCCTCGATACGGACCTGGAGAGAGGTCTGACCGGCGACGACGTGGTCGTTGGTGACGATGAGCCCCTTCTCGGCGTCGTAGATGACGCCGGTACCGTCGGCCTCGCCGCCCGCCAGCACCTGCACGGTCGCGGGTGCCACCTTCTCGAAGATCTCGTCAGGATCGTCCGCCCGCGCCTGCGCGGTGGTGAGCCCGCCGCTCAGGGCGATGGCTGACACGGCGGTGACGCAGACTCTCGCTATCGGCCTCATCAGGGCCCTCCCAGCTCCCGGCCGGGCCCCAACACTCAAGCCGGGGAGATGAACTGCCCCTTCCAGGCTAATCCTTTGCCGCATCTGTGTCGCGGCGGAACGACCGCCGCCGGACGACGCGGCCGCTGTCGGTCAGGCCGCGCGGCTGCCCGTCAGATGGGCGAAGACGACGACGTTGCCCTGGTACCCGGTCGTCTTCGAATAGCCGCCGCCACATGTGATGACGCGCAGCTCGGGGCGCCGCGCGGCGCCGTACACCTTGTCGTCGGGGAAGTCGCGGGCGTCGTACACCTCGACGGAGTCGACGGTGAAGACGGCCGTGCCGCCGTCGCGGCGCGCCACCTCGATGACATTGCCCTTCTTCAGGGAGCCGAGGTCGTAGAAGACGGCGGGGCCCTCGGAGTTGTCGACGTGTCCCGCGACGATCGCGGTGCCCCGTTCGCCCGGTGTGGTGCCGGCCTCGTACCAGCCGGCGAGGTTCTTCTGCTCCGCGGGCGGGACGTCCAGGCTGCCCTGCGGGGTGAGGGAGAGACCCATCAGGGGGGCGTCCACGCGGATGGAGGGTATGCGGATGCGCTCCGGCGGGGAGTGCGGCAGCGCGGGCGCGGCGGGCCGCCGTTCACCGGTGCCGGGTGCCGCCGCCTGCGCGGCGGACGGCTGGGGCGGTGCGTTCGTCTCGGCGCCGCTGCGCAGCAGAAAGGCGCCGGAACAGAGGGCGACCACGGTGACGGACGCTATCGCTGTGTTGCTGACCGGGCGCACGTGAGCCTCCTGGCGGGATATGTCCAAGGCCGCGCTCTCTCCTGGATCCTGCGGGTCGGTCGGGTCGGGTCCCGTTCCCCCTCCGGGCCGCGAGGGGCGTCGGGCCACGGAGGGGGAGGGGACGGCGGTACCGGCGGACGGACGGCGGAGGGTGTCCGTCAGATCCCGTCGCCTCTCGCCCGGCGATGCAGGAGCCAGGTACCGCCCGCGGCGGCGACGGCCAGGGCCGCCACTCCCGCCGCGGTCTGCACGGGATCGGTGCCCAGAGCACCACCGACCCCCGTCTTCACCAGTCCACGCGGCTGGACCTGCTCGCGCGTGGACGTCAGGGTCACCATCAGGTCACCCGTGACCTGCTTGCCCCCCGCGCACTGTGCGACGATCTCGTACGTCCCCGGCTGAGCGCTGGGCGGCACCCGGAACTGTCCGATCGCGTCGTTCTCGTGAGCGCTCGGGGCCAGCGGGAACGTGCCGGCGCCGACCGCGCTTGCATCGCCCGCCGCCGCGGCCGCCGCGCCGCACGCCGCCGTGTTGACCGTGACGCCCGCGCCGGGGACGACGGTCGAGGGGAACACCTCCAGCCTTCCGGTCTCACCGCCGTACGCGGGCGCCGTGGCGAGACCCGCGGCGGCGACGGCGAGCGCGGTACCGGTCAGCATCCGGGCGGTACGTCGCATCGTGCTTGCTCCTCCGAGGGGGCGCGGCCCGCGACACCCCCAAGTGCCGCTGCCTCGGTCACGCCCCTGCTTTACCGAGGTAAGTGGCACACGACCGAACCCGCTTCCTGATGGACCGTCAAAAATGAGGTGAACGGGTGTCAGGGAGGAGCGCCACACGGGTTGGTTCCACGGCGTTCCAGCAGGTCACCGGTCTGTGACCGGCGCGTCGCGGAAAAGGGCCCGAAGGAGGCTGGCGAAGGTGTGAACGGGTGACCGGGCGCCGCTTCGGCGCGGGAGCGGGGACCGGCGCCGGGCGGCGGCCTCGTCCGCTTGACCTCAACAAAGCTTGAGGTATGAGGGTGTGGGTCATGAACACAGCCGCAGCCGAAACCACGGCACCCGTCTCCCCGCCGGCCGCCGGCTCCACGGCCGCACCCGGCTCCGCGTCGGCGTCCGACCCGGCGCTCCCGGCCTCCGCACCGGTCCCGGGCTCCGCGCCGGTCCAGGCCCCCGGCCCGCTCGCGGCGCCGGCCGTCTCCGCCGTCCCCGAAGCCCCGGTGCGGGTCACGGTGGTCGTAGGAAGTGACCGGGAGGGCCGCTTCGGCCCCGTCGTCGCCGACTGGCTCCTGGAGCGCATCGGGGAACGCGACGACTTCGCCGTCGAGGTCGTCGACGTCGCCGCCGCCTCGCTCCCCACGGCGCTCTCGCACGACCCGTCGCCGTCGGTGGCGGCCGCGCTCGCGGAGGTGTCACCGGCCCTGGACGCCGCGGACGCCTTCGTCGTCCTCACCCCCGAGTACAACCACTCCTTCCCCGCGGGTCTGAAGAACCTGATCGACCGGCACTTCACCGAGTGGCGTGCCAAGCCGGTCGCCCTCGTCTCCTACGGCGGCATCTCCGGAGGTCTGCGCGCCGCCGAACACCTCCGGCAGGTCTTCGCCGAACTGCACGCCGTGACCGTGCGCGACACGGTGTCCTTCCACGGCGCGGCAGGCGCCTTCGACACCGGTGGCCGGCCGCGCGACCCGGCCGGCCCGTCCGCCGCGGCCACGACGATGCTGGACCAACTGGCCTGGTGGGCACGGGCTCTGCGGGAGGCCAAGGAGAGGCGGCCGTACGGGGGGTAGCGGGCCGGAGCGCGGCCCCGGCGAAGTCCGGAGGGGATGGGCGGCCGGTTCGAAGGGAGCGACGACGGCCTGCCGCTTCCGCCGCTTTCGCCGCGTCCGCCGGTCCGAGCGGGGGCCCGCCCCGGCGGGACGGCGGCCGACCCGGGCCCGGTCACGGAGCGCGCATGGGCAGGCGTCCTGTCGACGCCTGCCCATGGACGGCCGGGGGTGCGCGGGATCAGGCCACGGAAACCGCGGACCAGGCGGCCGCGACCGCGTTGTACTCGGTGCTGCCCGCGCCGTACAGGTCCTTCGCCGCGTTCAGCGTGGCCGTACGGGCGCCTGCGTACTTGGTCGAGGACGTCATGTAGACCGTCAGCGCGCGGTACCAGATCTTGCCGACCTTGTCGTGTCCGATGCCGGTGACCGTCGAACCGTTGCAGGTCGGGGAGTCGTAGCCGACGCCGTTGACCGTCTTGGCGCCGCTGCCCTCCGCCAGCAGGTACGCGAAGTGGTTCGCGACCCCCGACGAGTAGTGGACGTCGAGGTTGCCCACCGAACTGCTCCAGCAGTCGGCCGAGTTGCCGTCCTTGGAGGGCTTGTCCATGAAGCGCAGGGCGGGCTTGCCGAAGCCGGAACGGACGATCTTCTCGCCGATCAGGTAGTCACCGGCGTCGGAGGAGTTGTTCGCGTACCACTCCACCATCGTGCCGAAGATGTCCGATGTCGCCTCGTTGAGGCCGCCGGACTCGCCCGAGTAGGTGAGGGCGGCCGTCTTCGAGGTGACGCCGTGCGACATCTCGTGTCCGGCCACGTCCAGCGCGACCAGCGGGCCGAACGTCGTCCCGTCGCCGTCGCCGTACGTCATGCAGAAGCAACTGTCGTCCCAGAAGGCGTTGTTGTAGTTGTTGCCGTAGTGCACGCGGTTGTACGAGCCCTTGCCGTCGCCGGCGATGCCGTTGCGGCCGTGGACGTTCTTGTAGTAGTCCCAGGTCTCGTTCGTGCCGTACTGGGCGTCGACGGCGGCCGAGGAGCGGTCCGACGTGGTGCCCGAGCCCCAGTGGTTGTCGGCGTCCGTGAACAGCGTCGCCGGGGCGCGGCTGAAGCAGATCCCGAAGATGCACAGGTCCGTCTTGTTCGCCGCGTCGCCCGTGTAGGTGTTCCCGCGCGTGGGGTCCTTGAGCTGGTACGTCGACCCGGACAGCGTGGTCTCCAGCGGAACCGTGCCGCCGTAGAGCGACTGGCCGTCGCCGGTCGCCGTCTCGATGGTGTCCCAGGCGTCGATCTGCGCGCCGGTACGGGCGTCGGTGAGGACGCTGCGGGCGACCGGGTTGCCGAGCGAGTCCTGTGCCACCACGTCGGTCTGCCAGGCGAGTTTCGGCGCCCCGTGCAGAGCGTCGACGACCAGTCGGGGCTTGGCCGTGATCTTCTTCAGGGCCTCGCCCAGGTTCGCGGCGCGCAGCGCGTTCACCGCCAGGTCGGCGGCCTTGGGCGCGGCCAGGCCGGGGGTCACGCCCGGCAGCGACAGAGGGCTGCGGGTGGCGCGGTCGGCGCTCCGGTACGCACCGCCCGGCGCCAGGTGGACCACGAAGTCCCCGCCCAGAACGGGCAGCTGACGGTAGGTCCGGTCGTACCGGACGTGCTGGGTGCCGTCCTTGTCGATGACGACGTCCCGTACGGAGGTGTCCTGTGCGGAGGTGAGTCCCAGGCTCGTGGCGTGCTCCACGAGCGCCGACGCCGCGTTCGCGAGGGCGGTGGCCCTGCTCGGTCTGCCGTCCGCGCTCGCGGCCGGGGCCAGAGCGGCGGCCAGCAGTGTGGCCGTGGTCGCGGCTATGCCCGCGGTGGCGAGACGGGAACCTCGGATGTGCCGTGTCCGACTCATCGGTCTCCTTGGGAAGGCGCCTTGGGCGCGTGGGGGAGGCGCTGATGTCGTCACAGATTTAAAGGTGCATGACATGTCATGTCCATAGCGCGCACTGATGGATGTGTGTGGGTGTGTGAGGGGTGAGAATCGTTTCTGCAAAGGCCTCGGAGGCAGCCGCCGCCGAGGCCGTGCGGGGACCGCCGCGACGAACCGAGAGGGAGCCGATCATGGTCACGGCCGCCTGGCTGACCGTCCTGACCACGACCGATGCCGCCGACAAGGCCGAGGCGCTCGCCCGCGGCGCGGTCGAGGCGCGGGTCGCGGCCTGTGCGCAGATCTCCGGACCGGTCACGTCCGTCTACCGATGGCGGGGCGACATCGAGACCGCCGCCGAGTGGCAGGTGCTCTTCAAGACGACGGGCGCCCGGTACGACGAACTGGAGGCGTATCTGCGGCGGGCGCACGACTACGACACCCCCGAGATCATCGCGACGGAGATCGTCCGGGGCGGCGCGGACTACCTGCGATGGCTGGAGGAGGAGACCGCCGGGTGAGACTCCCCTTCTTCGTCTACGGCACCCTGCGCCCCGGCGAGCACAACCACGACCAGTTCCTGCGGGGCCGCACGCAGTCCGAGGAACCGGTCCGGATGCGGGACGTCGTGCTGTACGACGGGCCCGGATACCCGTACGCCGTCGAGGAGGCCGGCGGAGTGGTGAGCGGTGAACTCGTGACCGCGCTGCCCCAGGAGTACGAGGAACTCCTGGCCGCCCTCGACCGGTTGGAGGAGTACGCGCCGGGCGATCCGCGCAACCTCTACGAGCGGGTGGCGCGTGACGTCGTGCGTGCGGACGGGACCGCGGGCGTCCGCGCCTGGGTGTACGTGGCCGCTCCCGCAGTCGCGGCCCGCCTCCGCGCCCGGGGCACGCGGATCACGGGCGGGGACTGGCGCTCGCGGTTCTGAGCGGACGGGCGGCGCACCTGCCCACGACGTCCCCGCGGGGCGCTCCCCGGCCGGGTGCCGGCGCGCCCCTGGCGGTCACCGCTCGACGGCCTCCAGACGCACCGCGCACGCCTTGAACTCCGGCATGCGCGACGTCGGGTCGAGGGCCGGGTTGGTCAGCGTGTTGGCGCGGCCCTCGCCCGGCCAGTGGAAGGGCATGAACACGGTGTCGGGCCGGATGGCGCTCGTGATCCGGGCCGGTGCCACGGCACGGCCCCGCCGCGACACGACCGCCACCGCGTCACCGTCCAGCGCCCCGAGCCGCTCGGCCAACCGCGGGTGCATCTCCACGAACGGGCCGGGGGCGGCGGAGTTGAGCTCGTCGACGCGCCGGGTCTGCGCGCCCGACTGGTACTGCGCCACGACCCGGCCGGTGGTCAGCAGCACCGGGTACTCGTCGTCCGGTTCCTCGGCCACCGGCCGGTGCGACACGGGCACGAACCGCGCCCGCCCGTCCTCGGTGGCGAAGCGGTCGAGGAAGAGGCGCGGCGTCCCGGGGTGCACGCCCGCGCCGTCGCCCGCCCGCGCGGGGCCGTCGGCGGCCGGCGCCGGGCCGACTCCCGTCCCCGCCGGGCCGACTCCCGTCCCCGCCGGGCCGACTCCCGTCCCCGCCGGGCCGACTCCCGTCCCCGCCGGGCCGACTCCCGTCCCCGCCGGGCCGTCCCCGTCCGCCGGTGCGGGGCCACTGCCGCCGCCCGGCACGGCGCCGGCGTCCCCCGCGGGGTCGTCCTCGAACACGTCGAGCGAGGCGTCCTCGCAGTCGTCGCAGTCACCGGCGGCCCCGGGCCCGGCTCCGGTCGTGCGGGCGGT
>NZ_AUKV01000031.1:0-102361 GCF_000424945.1 Streptomyces sp. 142MFCol3.1 | reverse complement strand
GGACCTGGTCCCCGCGGCGGCCGGGGTGCGGGCCCAGGCGGTCCTGCGCGACGGCACCCTGGTGGACGATTTCCTGATCAAGGAGGGCCCCCGGACGGTCCACGTGCTGAACGCGCCGTCACCCGCGGCCACGGCCTCACTGCCCATCGGACGGGAGGTCGCCCGCAGGGCACTGGCCGCGCTGGCCGGCACATAACACCCCGGCGGCCCCCCGGCCTGCCCCTGCCCCTGCCCCTGCCCCTGCCCCTGCCCCTGCCCCTGCCCCTGCCCCTGCCCCTGGGGGGACCTTGCCCCGGCGGACCCGGATCCCCCACCCCGCACACCCCCGTAAAATCGACATCACTGTGTCTGAATTCCTTGACTCCCCCGAAGATGCCGGGCCGGCCACCGACGCCGGCTCGGGGCGGCATACCCGTGCGAAGGGCGAGCCCCGGTTCCCCGACGGCCCGAAGGCCGACCCCGCCGGGTCGCACTTCGAGCGGCGCATCCGGAGCTTCCAGCCGCGTCGCAGCCGGGTGACCGCCGGGCAGGCGGACGCGCTCCAGCGGCTGTGGCCCAAGTGGGGTCTGGACATCGACGGGCAGCGGACGATCGATCTGGCCGAGCTGTTCGGGACCGACTGTCCCGTCGTGCTGGAGATCGGCTTCGGGATGGGCGAGGCCACCGCGCAGATGGCGGCCGAGGACCCGAAGACCGGGATCCTCGCGGTCGACGTGCACACCCCGGGCCAGGGCAACCTGCTCAATCTCGCCGACCACAACGGCCTGTCCAATGTCCGGGTGGCCAACGGCGACGCGATCATCCTGCTCAGGGAGATGCTCCGGCCACAGTCCCTGAGCGGTCTGCGGGTGTATTTCCCCGACCCCTGGCCCAAGAAGCGGCACCACAAGCGGCGGCTGATCCAGCCCGAGTTCCTCAGCCTGGTGGCGACCCGCCTCAAGCCGGGCGCCCTCGTGCACTGCGCGACCGACTGGGAGCCCTACGCCGAGCAGATGCTCGAAGTGCTGAGCGCGCACCCCGACTTCGAGAACACCCAGCCCGACGGCGGTTACGCGCCACGTCCCGGCTTCCGGCCCCTGACCCGTTTCGAGGGCCAGGGACTGGACAAGGGTCACGTGGTGAACGACCTCCTCTTCCGGCGCGTACAGCAGCTCGAAGAACACGAAGAACACCCGGACCAGCAGTCCGCCGACGGCTGAAGGGCCGCTGAAGCCCCGGGAGCCACCCGGGCGTCCCTTCGGTGTCCGCGCGGGTGCCCCGGGCAGTGCCAGGCACCGTCGCGGGCTGAGCCCTTCCCTCGTTAGGGTCGATGCCGTGGCCACCTGCCCTCCGTACCCGACGTATCCGACGCACCCCGGCGGTCCCGCCGGCGGTGGGCTGCGGCACGCGCACTGGTGGCAGCGCCGATGGGTCCGCTACGGCGCGCTGATCACCCTGCTCGCGATGTCGGGGCTCGTGATCCTGGCGCTCGTCCGCGAGCAGACCGGCACCGAGGGCTTTCTGGTCGGCCTCGGTCTCGCCGTGTTCCCCGTGCCGCTCCTGATCGCCGCGTTCCGCTGGCTGGACCGTGTCGAACCGGGCCCCTGGCGCAATCTGATCTTCTCGTTCGCCTGGGGTGCCTGCGCCGCCGCGCTCATAGCGATCGTCGCCAACAGCTTCGCGACCAGATGGATAGCGACCTCGACCGCGGACCCGTCCAGCGCCGACACGCTCGGCGCGACCGTCATAGCGCCGATCGTCGAGGAATCCGCGAAGGCGGCGGCCGTGCTGCTGGTCTTCCTCTTCCGCAGACGGGACTTCACCGGGATCGTCGACGGGGTCGTCATAGCCGGGATCACGGCGACCGGCTTCGCGTTCACCGAGAACATCCTCTACCTCGGCACCGCGTTCGGTACCGACCAGCTCAGCGGGGAGAGGGGGCTCGCCTCTCTCACCGCCGCGACCTTCTTCGTCCGCGTGGTCATGTCACCGTTCGCGCATCCGCTGTTCACCGTGCTGACCGGCATCGGATTCGGCTTCGCGGCGCTGTCCGCGGAACGCCGGCATCTGCGCCGCGTGCTGCTGCCCTTCGGCGGACTGCTGCTCGCCATGGGCATGCACTCCGTCTGGAACGGCTCCTCGACGTTCGGGGAGTACGGGTTCTTCGCGGTGTACGCCGCGTTCATGGTGCCCGCGTTCGGACTGCTGACCTGGCTGGTCGTCTGGACACGGCAGCGTGAACTGCGCACCGTGCGCACGGAGCTTCCGGCGTACGCCGTCGCCGGCTGGCTGACCCCGGTCGAACCCCATGTGCTCGGCTCCATGCGGGCGCGGCGGCTCGCCCGCGAGTACGCGGGGCACCACGCCGGGAAGGCCGCGGCGCGCTCGGTCGCGGAGTACGAGGCGTATGCGACCTCGCTCGCGTTCCTGCGTCACCGCGGCCGCCGCGGCCGTGCCGGCGCCGACTTCGTCGTGCGCGAGCGGGAGTTGCTCGACGAGCTGTGGCGGCGCAGGGAGATCGCCCGGCCCGCCCTGGCGTACGCGGCACGGACGGTCGCGCCGCGGATTCCGGCCCCGCCGTGGCCCGCCCGGGGAAGCGCGTACGGCTACGGGTACACCTGGGCGTACGGACGGCCCGCGGAGCAACCGCAGGGACAGCCGCACGGGAACCCGTACGGCCCGGTGGCCCCGTACCCCGCCTACAACCCCTACCGCACCTAGCGACTGCTCCCGTCGGGCCGACGCCTTCGCCAGACCGACGCCTTCCTCAGGCCGACGCCTTCGTCAGCTTCGCCAGTTCCCCTTCCGTGAGGACCAGGTCCGCCACGCCCAGCAGCGCCGGGAGCTGTCCGACCGTGCGGGCGGAGGCGATGGGGGCCACGACAGTCGGCTGGGCGGCCAGCCAGGCCAGGGCGACCGTGGCGACCGGTGCGCCGTGCGCCTCGGCGACCTCGTCGAGGGCGGCCAGGACGCGAATGCCGCGTGCGGAGTCGAGGTGCTTGCCCGCCCCGGCGGCGCGGGCCGAGTCGACGCTCGCGCCCGGGCGGTACTTGCCCGTGAGGAAGCCGGACGCGAGGGCGAAGTACGGGACGGCGGCGAGGCCGGCGTGGGCGGCCACGTCGTGCAGGGGCCCCTCGTACGTGTCACGCGAGACGAGGTTGTAGTGGGGCTGCAGGGCGACATAGCGCGCGAGGCCCTCGCGGTCGGAGAACTCCAGGGACTCGCGGAGCCGCTCGGGGGAGATGTTGGACGCGGCGATGTGCCGGACCTTGCCCGCCCGCACCAGTTCGTCGAGCGCGCCGATGATCTCCTCGACGGGCACCTCCGGCTTGTCGAAGTGCGTGTAGTACAGGTCGATGTGGTCGGTGCCGAGGCGGCGCAGGGACGCGTCGGCCGCCGCCTTGATGTTGGCACCGGTCAGGCCCGGGTACCGGGGGTGCTGGCTGACCTTGGTGGCGAGGACGACGTCGGCGCGGTTGCCGCGCTTCTTCAGCCACGTGCCGATGAGGGTCTCGGACTCGCCACCCTCGTTGCCGTCGACCCACGCCGAGTAGGAGTCGGCGGTGTCGATGAAGTTGCCGCCCGCGGCGGTGTACGCGTCGAGCACGGCGAAGGAGTGCGCCTCGTCGGCGGTCCAGCCGAAGACGTTGCCCCCGAGGGCGAGCGGGAAGACTTCGAGGTCGGACGGACCGAGCTTGCGGAGAGGAGTCATACCTCACTGCAACACCCTTACCGGATGGGTGTATTCCGCACGCATCTGAAGACACCCGGATGCACCTGACCGGCAGCCCTGACGTCGAGGGGGTTGTCGTCAGGACCGCCGGAGACCGTTGCCGCGGAGGAAGGGGCGCCGCCTCGGCGGACGACGTGTGGTCGCGCCTCAGGAGTGGCGTCCCTCGCACCAGGGTCTGGACCCTCGGATCGGGATGAAGCCCTTGTACCCAGGGCGCGAAGCCCTGGGGTCGGGTGGAGACCCTCGACCCCAGGGTCGGATCCCTGAGCACAAGGGTGAAGACCCTCGGTCAGGAGAGATCCCCCGGCACAAGGGTGGAGCACCTCAGCCTGGGTTCGGTCCCCTCGGCACGAGGGTGAAAACCCTCGGCCCGGAACCGGAGCACCCGGCGCAAGGGTGGAGACGGTCGGCTCAGGGATTGAGGCCCTTGCCCCGCAGCCAGGCCATCGGGTCGATGGAGTCGCCCCCGCCGGGGTGCACTTCCAGGTGCAGGTGCGGTCCGGTGACGTTGCCCGTCGCACCCACGCGCCCGATCACTTCGCCCGTGGTGACCTTCTGCCCGGCGGTGACACTGATCGACGACTGGTGGCAGAACCACAGCTCCGTGCCGTCGTCGAGGGTGAGGACCGTGCGGTAGCCGTACGCGCCGGCCCAGCCGGCCTCCGTGATGGTGCCGCCGTGGATCGCCTTGATGAGCGTCCCGGTGGGCGCCGCGAAGTCGAGGCCGGTGTGGTAGCCGGAGGACCACATGGAGCCGGCCTCACCGAAGGTGGAGGTCAGCGTGTACGAGGAGGTGGGCAGCGAGTAGCTCTTGGCGAGCTCGGCGAGGCGCTCCGCCTCGGCCTTGGCCTTGGCCTCCTCCTCCGCCTTCTTCTTGGCGGCGGCGGCCTTGGCCTCGGCGGCGTCCTGCTGCTTGGCGGCGGTCTCGGCGGCCTGCTTCGCGGCGGCCGTCTCGGCGGCCTCCTGGGCCGCGCTGTCGACCTGATCCTGCTGAGACTCGGCCTGCTGCATGATGCGGGCGCGCAGCGCCTCACCGGCGTCGGCGCTGCCCTGCGCGGCGTCCGCGGTGGTCAGTCCGGCGGTGGTGAGGGGGGTGCTGGAGCCCTTGGGCGCGCTGGATCCGCCGTCGGAGATCAGGGCCTTGGCGGACTCGGTGACCGAGGAGAGGTCGGGCAGGGAGATCGAGACCGGCGGCTTGCCGGGCGCCGCGGTGGCCATGCCACCAGCGCCGACGGCGGCTATGACACCGACACCGAGGACGGTGGAGCTGCGCGCGAGTCCTCCGCCGCGCTGCTTGCTGACGCGGTGCCGGCCGCGGACGGGACGGACGGAATCCGCGGTGGGATTCCACTCCTCCCAGGGGCCCTCGTCGTTGCCGTACGCGTAGCCGATGGACTGGGTTTCGTCCGCCGCGAACGAGGTTGGCTGGGCAGGCCGGTTTGACGCCACGTGGGCGCGCTCCTTTCCTTCCTTCTCGCCTACCGGGTTAGCTGACGGGTTCGGAGCAGGAAGGTCTCCTACGTGCGTCCCTCACGGATATGACCGCGAAGAACGCCCGATTCACCCCAAGTTAGTGGTTCCCCGGTTCCCTTGCGGGATTCGGCGCGTGCGCACGGAGCCGCCTCTTGTGACGGCTGGGACGACCGCGCTGCGTTATCGAACGTTAATAGACGCGGGCCCCGGATTCCAAGCCGTTCGGATTGATCGTTAACGCTTTTGGCCTGGACTTTGGGGGCACCACCGCCGGAAACCGGGCGAGTTGACCGCACCTCGTAAACACGCCTTTCCCTGACGGTACGTCAGTCGTTATGCGGAGGGGTACGGTCCGGTCACCCCGGGTGACAACGATCGGGGACGTCGTACGGCGAGCAACGCCATGTCGTCCGTCGTGCCGCCTCCCGCGTGCCGCCGGACCTCCCCGGCCAGGACGGTCAACAGGGCGTCGGGACCGGGGAATACGCGTCCGGCGAGACGCGCCGCCGGGTCGTAGAAGTCCCCGCGTCCGTCGCGCGCCTCGGACAGACCGTCGGTGTAGAGGAGCAGCGTCGCGCCGTGCGGGAACTTCTCGCCCACCGCCCGTCGGGCCGGCCGTCCAACTCGCCCATCCCGAGCGGCAGTGCCGACGGCGCGCCGTCGAGCGTGACGAGCGTGCCGGCGGCGACGGCCGGCAGGCCGGCGAGCGCCGTGCTCAGCAGCGTGTAGAGCGGTGCGGCCACCAGCGGGGCGGCCGTGAAGAAGGGGGCGGCGGCGAACTCCGCCGCGGTCAGGTAGTCGTAGAGGACCCCGGCGACGACGAGCAGCGCGGGCGGCGTCTTGACGAAGGTCCGCACGGAGGAGACCCCACGCTTCCCGGTGCCCGCCGGGCGGGGCCGCGGGGTGTCTCCGACGCCGGGGTCGGGCACGGGGTCGCCGGGCAGCCGTCCACCGGACCGGTCGTACGGGCCCATGGCCACTCGCCGCTCGCTTCCTGCTCGCCCCACCCGTCCAGATATCCCGGCACGCGGGCGGGCAGCGACCGATGTGGACCGACCGGGGGAACGCGCCAGGTCGTGACCGGCCGCCAACAGGGGGCGCGGCAAGGACGAGGGGAAAGACCGAGAACCGGGAAGGGCCGGGGGAAAGACCAAGGGCCGGACTCGTCATTCCGAGTCCGGCCCTTGTTTCAGTAGCGGGGACAGGATTTGAACCTGCGACCTCTGGGTTATGAGCCCAGCGAGCTACCGAGCTGCTCCACCCCGCGTCGTTGAAACCAGTGTACGCCATCCGCGGGACCCGAAGCACACACGTCTGCCCCCGCCCCCGCCCGGCGTGTCGCGCGCGGCCGGGGGCTAGCCGAGAAGGTGCCGGTTGGGCGCCTTCGCCCGCTCCTCGAACTCCGGCAGTTCGAGGACGTCGACGCCCGCCGCCGTGAGCAGCCCGCTCCCGTCGGCCTCGGCGACGAACGTGTCGGGCTCGCGCCACGCGGTGACCACGCGCCGCACTCCGGCGTCGAGGATCAGCCGGGCGCAGGGGGCGGGCCGGGAGGCGCGTCGGGCACACGGCTCCAGGCTGCTGTACACGGTGGCGGAGGCCAGTCGGGGGTCGGCGGGGTCGATCTTGGCGAGCGCGGCCTCCTCGGCGTGCACGACGGGGTCGTCGCCCTCCCGGGAGTGACCGCGGGCCAGCTCGGTGCCGTCGGCCGCGACCACGACCGCGCCCACGCTGAACGCCGTCTCCGAGGGCGGGCACTGCGCGGCCAGCTCGCAGGCGAGGGCCAGCCACTGCCGGTCCGCGGCACCGGCGAGCTCCCCGGCGCCGGGTGCCGTGGGGACGTACCGGATGAGGACGACGTCTCCGACGGCCCGCGTCTCCACGAGGCGCATCCGCCCGGGGGGATACGCGCCCGGGCCGAACAGCCGCGGCGCGTCCGGCTGGCCCACGAAGAGCGGTGCGACGGCGAGTTGCAGCTCGTCCGCGAGCCCTTCGAGCATCAGCTGGGTGTGGACCCGCCCGCCCCCCTCGACCATGAGGCGGCGCACGCCGCGGACGTCGTGCAGGTGCTCCAGCAGCGCGCGCCAGTCGAGCTCGGGGCCGGTGGAGACGATGTCGATGCCGAGGTGGTCGAGTCCGCGCAGGGCCTCGGCCGCCCGGCCCGCCCCCTTGTCGGTCGTGTAGACGGCCTTCTCGCCGCCGGTGTGCCAGAACTGCGCCGCCGGGTCGAGGTCGCCGGACCCGCTGACGGTGACCTTCAGCGGATACTCCGGGCGCCCCGCGGCGATGCGTGCCGCGCGGCGCTCGGCGGAGTTGACCAAAAGGCGCGGGTTGTCCGCGCGGATCGTGCCGGCTCCGACGAGGATCGCGTCGCTGGACGCCCGCACCTCGTCGACCCGGTCGAAGTCGGCCGCTCCCGAGAGCAGCAGCCGCTCGGGGCCGGTGTCGTCCAGGAAGCCGTCGAGGGAGACGGCGGCGGACAGCAGGACGTAGGGATGGGGCATGGGAGACGCACCCTCCGGCTCTAGGCGGTTCGAACCGGCTCGCGGCGGCCCGGCCCGGCTGACTCAGTGGTTCAACTTTTAAACAATACCTAGACTGGCGGCATGACGACCCGCTGGCTCTCCCCCGCCGAACAGCGCGCCTGGCGCTCGTACGTCTCCGCCTCCTCGCTCCTGGAGGACACGATCGACCGCCGGCTCCAGGCGGAGGCGGGCATGCCGCACCTTTACTACTCCATCCTCGCCATGCTCTCCGAGGCGCCGGACCGGCGGCTGCGCATGACCGAGCTGGCCGAGCTCCTGAAGATCACCCGCAGCCGGCTGACGTACGCGGTGACACGGCTGGAGAACGACGGGACGGTGCGCCGCGAGGGCTGCCCCACCGACAGGCGCGGCCACGTGGCGGCCCTCACCGACGAGGGCATGGCCGTCCTGGAGCGGACGGCGCCGGGGCACGTGGAGACGGTGCGGGCGGCGCTCTTCGACCATCTCGCCCCGGAGCAGGTCGGCCAGCTGGAGGAGATCTGCGGGGCCATCACGCGGGCGATCCAGGGCGAACGGGCCGGAGCCTGCGGGGAAGATCTGCCCTGGCGGCGGCGTTCTTCGTGAGGTCCGCGCGAGACGCGCGGAGTGGGGGGACACCCGAGTCGGCACCGGCCTCGGGCCGCGCCGCAGGGCACATCGGGCGCCACGCGGCACGGAACGCATTGCTTGAACTTTAAAGCACCATGTATTGTCTCCCTCCGAGTGCTTGCTTCAAATCTGAAGCACCCGTCGGGAACGAACCCGCTGGACGGAGAGACAACATGCGCGACTACCCCACCGCCACGGTGCGCACCCGCGTCCGCGTGCCGCTGCGCTTCGGTGACGGCTACTCCGTCGACGCGGAGCTGGTCACCTTCCACGGCCTCGCCGACGAGCAGGAGCACCTGGCGGTCGTGCTCGGCGAGCCCGGGGCCGATCCGCTGGTGCGGCTGCACTCCGAGTGCCTGACCGGCGACGTCTTCGGCTCGGCCCGCTGCGACTGCGGCCCGCAGCTGCGCGAGGCGGTGGAACGGATCGCGGACCGCGGAGGCGTGCTCCTGTACCTCCGCCAGGAAGGCCGCGGGATCGGCCTCTACAACAAGCTCGACGCGTACGCCCTCCAGGACCAGGGCCTCGACACGTACGCCGCCAACGCCGCGCTCGGGCTGCCCGAGGACGGTCGCGACTACACGGCCGCCGCCCAGATGCTCCGGGCCCTCGGCATCGACTCCGTGGACCTGCTCTCCAACAACCCGGACAAGGCCGACCAGCTCCGCGACCTCGGCATCACGGTCGCCCGGCGTGTCCCGACGGGCGTCTTCACCACCGCGCACAACGTCCGCTACCTGCGCGCCAAGGTCCTCCAGACCCAGCACACGATGCCCCTGCCGGAACTGACGGCGGGCTGACGCCCCGCCGCCCCGCGGCGCTCGCCCGCACGGACGACGACGGCGCCCCACCCGAGACCGGGTGGGGCGCCGTCCGCGGTAGACCCTGTGGGACTCGAACCCACAACCAATGGATTAAAAGTCCACTGCTCTGCCAATTGAGCTAAGGGTCCACGCACCGGCGGATGCCCACGCGCCGCACCGGCCCGCGCCGATGCACCCCCGAGCATAGCCGGACGTGGCCGGGACTCCGATCGGGTATCGGCGCACCGGCCACGCCAAAAGCGCGCTAGGTCACGGATCGACCGGTTCGGGCGTACCCCGGCGCGCCGCCTCACGGGCGATCGTCCGTTCGTGGTCGGGATTGAGGAACCAGTGGCGCGCCGAGACCAGCCACCAGGTCGCCGCGAACCCGAGGACCACGAGCACCGCCACCGGGGCGTAGTTGAAGGTCTCCCAGGTGACGGGCGAGACCTGCGGCAGCATGAACAGGACCGTGATGACCACGACCCAGGAGACCGCGACCACACCCACGAGGCGGGACCAGCGGCCCAGGTGCCAGGGGCCGCGCTCGAAGGCGTCGCCCTTGCGCACGCGCAGCAGCGTCGGGATGACGTACGCGACGTACAGTCCGATGACCGCGATCGAGGTCACCGCCGCATAGGCCGTGTAGTTGATCAGGTACGGCAGGCCGAGCACCAGCGCTCCCATCGCGGCCAGCCACACCGCCGCCACCGGTGTCCGCGTCCGCGGGTTCACGGTGTGCCACACATGGGAGAACGGCAGCGCGCCGTCCCGCGAAAAGGCGTAGATCATACGGCTGTTGGCCGTGACCGACGCCATCCCGCAGAACAGCTGCGCGCCGATCACGACGAGCAGGAGCAGCTTGCCCGCCGTCGCGCCCAGCGCGTCGAGCAGGATCTGGGCGGGGGGCGCGCCCGTCGCCGAGTTCAGCTCCGCGTCGTAGGACTGGATGGCGTACGTGAAGCCCAGCAGCAGGACGAAGCCGGCGATCCACGACGTCCAGATGGACCGCACGATGCCCTTGGGACCCGCCGTGGACGCGTCGTGGGTCTCCTCCGTCATGTGGGCGGACGCGTCGTACCCGGTGAACGTGTACTGGGCCATCAGCAGGCCGATGAGGACGACGTACACCCCGCTGCCCCAGCCCGTGTTGTCGACGAACTCCGTGAACACGAAGGACGTGGACTGGTGGTGGTCCGGCACGAAGGCGAGCGCGCCCACGATGACCGCCACGCCCAGCACGTGCCACCACACGCTGATGCTGTTGAGGAGGGCCACGATCCGGACGCCGAAGGTGTTCAGCAGGCCGTGCAGCACCAGGATCCCGGCGAACAGGACGACGGTGCGGCCCGGGGTCACCTCGAAGTCGAACTGGAGGTTCAGATAGGCCCCCAGGAAGGAGGCCGCGCCGAAGTCGATACCGGCGGTCACCGCCACCTGGCCGAGGACGTTGAACCATCCGGTGAACCACGCCCAGGCCGCGGCGCTGCGCTCCGGGGCGAGCCGGTGCGCCCAGAAGTACAGCCCGGCCGAGGTCGGATAGGCCGAACAGATCTCGGCCATCGCCAGCCCGACGAACAGCGTCATCAGCCCGACCGCCACCCAGCCCCAGGTGATCACGGCGGGGCCGCCGGTGTTCATGCCGAACAGATACAGCGTCAGACAGCCCGAGAGGACCGAGATGATGGTGAAGGAGACCGCGTAGTTGGAGAACGCCGACATGCGGCGGGCGAGAACCTGCGTGTAGCCGAGCTGGGCAAGCCGTTCTTCGTCCGACAGCCCAGTCGCGATGGCGTCATCTTTCATGCCCCCAGCGATTCCCTTGCCGGGGGCATGACATGCGCCCATCGGTTGGCCAAAAGAGACCCTTGCGGCCCTGCCGTCCGCAGGCGATCTTCACCCTCGAACCGAAGGGACCGTTCCCCTTGCGGTCGTCGCGGCACGGCGTGCCGTCGCCGTCCCGCTTTCTCGGGCGAACGGGAGGACGTCCGCGCGGCTCCCGCCTCGCGAACGACGACGTGGCCACCACCCGAGTCGGGTGGGGGCCACGTCAGTTCACTGCTTCAGCGGGCGTCAGCCGTTGCGCTTCCAGCGCGGCTTCTCGTCGCGGCGGCCGAAGGAGCCGGTGCCGTGGTGGTCGTCACGACGGCCGTACGGGCGGTCGTGGCTGCCGGAGCGGAAGCCGCCGGAGGGGCGGTCGCCCTGACGGTCGCGATTGAAGGGGCGGTCGCTGCCGCGGTGGCCACCGCGGTCGTCACGGCGCTCGAAGGAACGGCCACCACGGTCGTTGTCCCGACGGACGCCGCCACGGTCGTCGCGACGCTCGAAGGAACGGCCACCACGGTCGTCACGACGCTCACGGTTGAAGCCGCCACGGTCGTCACGGTTGAAGCCGCCACGGTCGTCACGGCGCTCGAAGGAACGGCCACCGCGGTCGTCGCGGCGGTCGTCGCGGCGGTCACGGTTGAAGCCACCACGGTCGTCACGGTTGAAGCCGCCACGGTCGTCACGGCGCTCGAAGGAACGGCCACCACGGTCGTTGTCCCGACGGAAGCCGCCACGGTCGTCACGACGCTCGAAGGAACGGCCACCGCGGTCGTCGCGGCGGTCGTCGCGGCGGTCGTCGCGGCGGTCACGGTTGAAGCCACCACGGTCGTCACGGCGCTCGTAGTTGCCCCGCTCGTCGCGGCGCTGACGCGGCTGCTCGTAGGCGGGACGCTCGGCGGGCTGCTCGGCGGCGGCCGCCTCCGCGGGCTCCGCCACGACGGCCTGCTCGGCGGCCTCGGCCGCCGCGGCCACGGCGGCCTCCGGGTCGTCGCCCCGCTCACGCGCGGCACGGGCGACCAGACGGTCGGCCTCCTCGCGCAGCTCGGCCGCACGACGCGTCGCACGCTCCAGCTGCTTGGTGAGGTGCGAGACCTCACGCTCGGCCTGCTGCGCGGCGTTGCCCGCGGACTCGGCCTGGACCTCGGTCATCGAGCGGGCGCCGGTGATCTCGGCGACCTCGGGCTCGAAGGCCGTACCGGAGTTGATGATGTGGCGCGAGGCGTCGACGCCCGCGTCCTCCATCAGCCGGAAGATCTGGCGGCGCTGGTGCGGCAGGGACAGCGACACGACGGTGCCGGAGCGGCCCGCGCGGGCGGTACGGCCGGAGCGGTGCAGGTAGTCCTTGTGGTCACCCGCCGGGTCCACGTTCAGCACCAGGTCGATGCCGTCGACGTGGATGCCGCGCGCGGCGACGTCGGTCGCGACGAGCGCGTTGACGTAGCCCTCCTTGAAGTCGGCCAGCGTGCGGGTGCGCGCGCCCTGCGTCATGCCGCCGTGCAGCGCGTCGGCCTTCACGCCGGCCTCGCGCAGCTGCTCGGCGATGCGGTCGGCGCCCAGCTGGGTGCGGACGAAGATGATCGTGCGGCCCTTGCGGGAGGCGATCGCGGCGGTGACCGGCGCCTTGTCCTTGGGCTTCACGATCAGGATGTGGTGCGACATGGTCGTGACGTTGCCCTGGGCGCTATCGACCTCGTGCGTGACCGGGTCGCTCAGGTAGCGCTTGACCAGCGTGGAGATCTCGTTCTCCATGGTGGCCGAGAACAGCATGCGCTGGCCGCCGGCCGGCACCTGGTCGAGCAGCTCGGTGACCTCGGGCAGGAAGCCCAGGTCGGACATCTGGTCGGCCTCGTCGAGGACGGCGACCTCGACGTTCTCCAGGGAGCAGGCGCCGCGGTTGATGACGTCGCGCAGTCGGCCCGGGGTGGCGACGAGGACGTCGACGCCGCGCTCCAGGGCGTAGATCTGGTTGCCCATCGACGTACCGCCGCAGACGACCTTCATCTTCAGGCCGAGGACGTCGCCGTAGGGCTGGAGCGCGTCGGCGACCTGCATCGCCAGCTCACGGGTCGGCGTGAGGATGACGGCGCGCGGCTTCTTCTTCTCGGTACGGCCGTCGGCGAGACGGGCCAGGGCCGGCAGACCGAAGGAGAGGGTCTTGCCGGAGCCGGTGCGGCCACGGCCGAGGATGTCCTTGCCGGCCAGGGCGTCCGGGATGGTCGCGGCCTGGATCGGGAAGGGGGTGGTCACGCCGTTCTGAGCGAGCTTGCGGACGACGCCCTCGGGCAGACCGAGGTCACCGAAGGTGATCTCGGGAGCGCCCTGCGTGCTCTCGACGGCCTCGGCGCCCTCGTTCTCGTTGTTCTCGGGCACGACGACGTGATCAGTACTGGAAACGGACATGCGAAATGCGAACCTTCCGGAGTTCTACGGCACGCGCCCAAACTCCGTGAAGTCGCAATCGACCGCCTCAATGCGGTCCGGCCACGGCAAGGGAGAGTACGCGCCAACGCGGCGCTCTCTGCAATGGCGCCGGGCAAATGGGATCAAACGATCTACCACCATACGCACCCACCACCCCTGAAGGCAAACCGAGCCCGAAGAAGCAGGTCAGCGGCGTCCGCGACGGTCCGCGGGCCGGTCAGGCCGGCACCCCCGCCTCGGGTGCCGGCTCGCGTTCCACGAGCTGCGCGGCCTGCTGCTCGTGCGCCGAGGACGATGGCTCCGCCGTGCCGGGATCGGTGGCCGGCGGTGGTGTCTCCGGCGGGGGCGGGGGAGGTGTCGGCTCGGCCGTCGTGTGCGTGGGCGTCGGCTGCCCCGGCGGCGGCTCGGGCACCTTGGAGGATCCCTTGCCACCCTTGTCCCGGGCCTTGGCCGAAGGTTTCCCGCCCTTGGAGGGCGACGTCGACGCGGACTCCTCACCGGACGCGGACTCGCCGGGCTTCGCCGCGCGGGAACCCCCCTTCGCCCCCTTGCCCCCGTGGAAGCCGGCGCCGCCTCCGGTCACCGCGCCACCGCCGTCGGGAGCCTTCCCGCCGTGCTGTCCCGCAGAGTGCGAGGGCCCTGGCTGCTGCCCGTCGTCACCGACGTTCATGCAGCCGGCCGCCGCGGCCGCGGCCAGGACCGTGACGGCCAGTCGGACGGGTACGTACATGGCGCGCACGGGCAGCCACCTCCGAGGGCGGGTACGGGAGTCCCCCTGCCCAACTCCCGCCGCCCGCAAGAGGACACGCGCCCCGGCGGACCGACCCGTCGGAACCGGCCGCCGTCACCCGTAGCCGAGCGCGTGCAGCCGGGCGTCGTCGATCCCGAAGTGGTGCGCCACTTCGTGCACCACGGTCACCTCGGTCTCGGCGACGACGTCCTCGCGGGTGTCGCACATCCGCAGCGTCGGGCCCCGGTAGATCGTGATCCGGTCGGGGAGCACGCCCGCGTACCACTCCCCACGGTCCGTCAGCGGAGTCCCCTCGTACAGACCGAGCAGCTCGGGATCGTCGGCGGGCGGTTCGTCCTCGACGAACACCGCCACGTTGTCCATCAGCCGGGTCAGTTCCGGGGGGATCCGGTCCAACGCCTCGGCGACCAGTTCCTCGAACTCCTCGCGCGTCATCTCCAGCACCCGGCCATTGTCCGGCACGACACCGCCGTACGAGAGCCGGCGACGCCTGCGCGCGAGTGCCCGCGACGACGGCATACGGGGGCACCGACGGCGGCACGCGCGGGCGGACGGTGCCGGCGCGGGTGAGGGGTCCGCGGGCGACGGTCCGTACGCCGGCGGGCCGCGCCCGCATACCCGCCCGCGCACCTGGGCATACGGGACCAATGGCCCGCGTCCCCGCTGCCGTGACCGCCACCGTGCACCGCATACGAAACGGCGCGCGCACGGTGCCCCGCGCCGTGACCCGCCGCCACCGCTCACGCCGGACCCTCACGGCGGTCGGACTCGACCCCCAGCCGCGCCCCTGGACCCGTGCGCTCGGCCTGCTCTGCGTCGTCCTCCTGGGCGCCTGGCTGGGGCTGCTGGTCGTCGGCAACGTCCGCGTGCCGGTCGGCCCCATGAACACCACGATGACCCTGCGCCCCTCACTCACCGGCGGCACCAAGATCAACGTGTCTCCGCTCGGCGCGCTGGAGCTGCGCAGCCACGAGGCCCCGATCCGCCTCGACGTGGATGTCGACCAGCTCGACCCGGTCCGCTCGCAGGCCCTGGTCGACCACCCGGAACGGCTCTCCGGCCTCCAGGACGAGGTCGCCCGCGACGTCGAGCACGGCACCCGCGACGTCGCCGTGCGGTCGTGCATCGCCGTCGTGTCCGGCGCCACGGCCCTCGGCCTCGCCGTCTACCGCCGCCCGCGCCGGGCCCTCGCCGCGGGCGGGCTCGCGCTCACCCTGCTGGCCGCCTCCGGCGCGACCGCCTTCGCGACCTGGAATCCGAACTCGGTGCTGGAGCCGAGGTTCTCCGGGCTGCTCTCCTCGGCCCCCTCCCTGGTCGGCAACGCACGCAGCATCGTCAGCGAGTTCGACGTCTATCAGAAGGAGTTGGCCCGGCTGGTGACGAACGTGACCAAGCTGTACGACGTCACGTCCACCCTTCCCGCGTACGAGCCCGACCCGACGACGATCCGCGTGCTGCACGTCTCCGACATCCACCTCAACCCGGCGAGCTGGAAGATCGTCGCCTCGCTGGTGAAGCAGTACTCCATCAACGTGATCGTCGACTCCGGCGACACCATGGACCACGGCACGGCAGCCGAGAACGGCTTCCTGGACCCCGTCGCCGACCTCGGTGCCCCGTACGTCTGGGTCCGGGGCAACCACGACTCCCGCGTCACCCAGCGCTATCTGGAGCGGATGAAGAACGTGCACGTCCTGGACGACGGCCGGGCGGTCACGGTCGCGGGCGTGCGGTTCGCCGGCATCGGCGACCCCCAGTTCACCCCGGACCGTTCCGTCGAGCCCGGTGGCGGTGCCGCGGAGGAGCTCGCGGGCGCGCGGCTCGCCTCGGCCCTGCGCGACCAGCGGGCGGCGGGCACGCCCGTGGACGTCGCCGTCGCCCACGAACCGTCCGCGGCGCGCGAGACGGACGGCGACGTGCCCCTCGTGCTGTCCGGCCATCTGCACCACGAGGAGATGGAGGTCATGAAGTACGGCACCCGTCTGCGCGTCGAGGGGTCGACGGGCGGCAGCGGCCTGCGCGCCGTGGAGGGCAAGTACCCGGACCCCATCGAGGCGTCGGTCCTCTACCTGGACCGCGACACCCGGCGCCTGCAGGCCTGGGACGAGATCGAACTGGGCGGCCTGGGGCTGACGACGGCCGAGGTCAGCCGCCATCTCCCGAAGGAGAACCAGCCCGGCGCCACACCGACGCCGCCCCCCTCCCGCACGCCCTCCCCGAGCGCCCCGTAAACCGTTTTGGCGATACCTCCCGCCATCCCATATGCTTCTCACGTCCCCGACGCGCTGAGAAGCGCGCAGGCGGGCCGATAGCCCTCATCGTCTAGCGGCCTAGGACGCCGCCCTTTCAAGGCGGTAGCACGGGTTCGAATCCCGTTGGGGGCACGCAAGACGGTGTGCGACACTAGGTTCGCCTGTTCGCACACAACAGCTTGGTCCTGTGGAGCAGTTTGGAGTGCTCGCCACCCTGTCAAGGTGGAGGCCGCGGGTTCAAATCCCGTCAGGACCGCTGAGGTTTCCACGGAAGCCTCGTGGCTGGGTAGCTCAGTTGGTACGAGCGATCGCCTGAAAAGCGATAGGTCGCCGGTTCGACCCCGGCCCCAGCCACAAGAACGAAAGCCCCCTCCGGGTACACCGGAGGGGGCTTTCGTCGCTCGTGGGACCTCAGGGGGGTTCCAACGACATCAAGGGCGGGGTCGGCGCCGGCCTGCACAGGTACCGCGCCCTACCCGGATCAAGGACGCGGACGCGTCGCCCGAGCCTGTCACCAAGGGCCGGACGATCACCGTCAAGGGCGTGCTCCCGCCGCGCGCGGCGGGCACCACCGCCTGGAAGGCGTACGGCGCCAAGAAGGCGCGGACCCCCTTCCGGCCCAAGGGCAGGACGGCCTGGTTGCGAGGGCCGGGAGGACTACGTCGACGTGCGATGACACCCGCGCGGACGGCTTGAGCGGGGGCGGACCGAACGGATCGCCCCTTGTCCGTGCACCGGCACAGTCCCGGTGCGGTCGGCTCGCTTGGCACCGCACTCGGTCGGCGCTACCTTCTGGCTGATCGAGCGGGTTCCACGGGGGCGGGGAAGGCATGAGCCGGGACGAGGCCACAGTCATTCGGGACACCGAGCTGGAGAGGTACCGGGCGCGGTACGGGCTGCTCTCGGTCGTCATCAGCAATCTCGCCATCGCCGGCGTCGCGGTCTTCGGGGTCTGGCGGCTCGGCGGCGACAAGGCCGTGATCGTCGGCGTGCTCACCTCCGCGTTCACCGCGGTGAGCAGCATGACCACCGCCTACCTGGGCATCAAGGCCATCTCCAACACCGCCCGGTCCATGGCCCCGGGAGCGGGTCCGGCCGGTCACCGGCGGGAGCCCGCACCCACCCGGGAGCCCGTGCCCGCCACACCGGCCGCCGCAGCGCCCGAACCCCCCGCGCAGCGCGCGCCCTGACCCCGCGGCCGCTCCCGGGGCAAAAGCGTTCGCCAGTCATTTCACGGAGGTGAGATCCTGGACCGCGTATGTCTACGCATCCCGCCCCCGCCCTGGCCGATCTCGCCCCCCGCCTGGCCGAGCTGTCCCTGCGCGACGCGCACCGGCTCGGGCGCAGGCTCGAAGGCGCACGCAAGATCCGCAAGCCCGAGGCCCGCACGGCCGTCCTCGCCGAGATCGAGGCCGAGGTCACCAAGTGCGAGGCCCGCATGGCCGAGCGCGCCGCGCGCATACCTGCCGTCACGTACCCCGAACAGCTGCCGGTCAGCCAGAAGAGGGGCGAGATCGCGGACGCCATCCGCGATCACCAGGTCGTGATCGTCGCGGGTGAGACCGGCTCCGGCAAGACCACCCAGATCCCCAAGATCTGCCTCGACCTGGGACGCGGCGTGCGCGGCATGATCGGGCACACCCAGCCCCGCCGCATCGCCGCCCGCACGGTCGCCGAGCGCGTCGCGGAGGAGCTGGACACCCCCCTCGGCGAGGCCGTCGGCTGGAAGGTCCGCTTCACCGACCAGGTGAACCAGGACAACACCTTCGTCAAGCTGATGACGGACGGCATCCTGCTCGCCGAGATCCAGACGGACCGCGAGCTGCGCGCGTACGACACGATCATCATCGACGAGGCCCACGAGCGGTCCCTCAACATCGACTTCCTGCTGGGCTACCTCGCCCAGCTGCTGCCCAAGCGGCCGGACCTCAAGGTCGTCATCACCTCCGCGACCATCGACCCGGAGCGCTTCTCACGGCACTTCGGGGACGCCCCGATCGTCGAGGTCAGCGGGCGGACGTATCCCGTGGAGGTGCGGTACCGGCCCCTTCTGGAGGAGGACTCCGAGGACGCCGACCGCGACCAGATCACCGCGATCTGCGACGCCGTCGAGGAGCTCCAGGCCGAGGGCAAGGGCGACATCCTGGTCTTCCTCTCCGGCGAGCGGGAGATCCGTGACACCGCCGACGCGCTGACGAAGAAGAACTACCGGTTCACGGAGGTGCTGCCGCTGTACGCCCGCCTCTCGCACGCCGAGCAGCACCGGGTGTTCCAGCCGCACACCGGCCGCAGGATCGTTCTGGCGACCAACGTCGCCGAGACCTCGCTGACCGTCCCCGGGATCAAGTACGTCATCGACCCGGGCACCGCCCGGATCTCCCGGTACAGCCACCGCACCAAGGTCCAGCGGCTGCCCATCGAGCCGGTCTCGCAGGCGAGCGCCAACCAGCGCAAGGGCCGCTGCGGCCGTACGTCCGACGGCATCTGCATCCGCCTCTACTCCGAGGACGACTTCGACGCCCGTCCGGAGTTCACGGACGCGGAGATCCTCCGTACGAACCTCGCCTCCGTCATCCTCCAGATGACCGCGGCAGGCCTCGGGGACATCGAGAAGTTCCCGTTCATCGACCCGCCGGACCACCGCAACATCCGTGACGGCGTCCAACTCCTGCAGGAACTGGGCGCGTTGGACCCGGCCCAGAAGGACGTACGCAAGCGGCTCACGCAGACCGGCCGCAAGCTCGCCCAGCTGCCGGTGGACCCGCGCCTGGCCCGCATGGTGCTGGAGGCCGACAGGAACGGCTGTGTGCGCGAGGTCATGGTGATCGCCGCCGCGCTCTCCATCCAGGACCCGCGCGAACGCCCCTCCGACAAGCAGGCGCAGGCCGACCAGCAGCACGCCCGCTTCAAGGACGAGACGAGCGACTTCCTCGCCTTCCTCAACCTGTGGCGGTACGTCCGCGAGCAGCAGAAGGAGCGCGGTTCGTCCGCGTTCCGCCGCATGTGCAAGCAGGAGTACCTGAACTTCCTGCGCATCCGCGAGTGGCAGGACATCTACTCCCAGCTGCGCACGGTCGCCAAGCAGATGGGCATCCACCTGAACGAGGAGGACGCGGCCGACCAGAGCATCCATGTGTCGCTGCTCGCGGGCCTGCTCTCGCACGTCGGGATGAAGGACGTCAAGGACGGCGCGAAGAACGAGTACCTGGGAGCCCGCAACGCCAAGTTCGCGGTCTTCCCGGGCTCCGCCCTGTTCAAGAAGCCCCCGCGGTTCGTGATGTCCGCCGAGCTGGTGGAGACCTCGCGGCTGTGGGCGCGCGTCAACGCGAAGATCGAGCCCGAATGGGTCGAGCCGCTCGCCGGGCACCTGCTGAAGCGGACGTACAGCGAACCGCACTGGGAGAAGGACCAGGCCGCGGTGATGGCGTACGAGAAGGTCACCCTCTACGGCGTGCCGATCGTCGCCCAGCGCAAGGTGAACTACGGGCGGATCGACCCGGAGGCGTCCCGGGAGCTCTTTATTCGCAATGCCCTCGTCGAGGGCGACTGGCGCACGCACCACAAGTTCTTCGCCGACAACCGCAAGCTGCTGACCGAGGTCGAGGAGCTGGAGCACCGGGCACGGCGCCGCGACATCCTCGTGGACGACGAGACGCTGTTCGACTTCTACGACCAGCGGGTGCCCGAGCACGTGGTGTCCGGAGCGCACTTCGACTCCTGGTGGAAGCACAAGCGCCACGACGAGCCCGAACTCCTCGACTTCGAGCGCTCGATGCTGATCAACGAGCGCGCCGGCGACGTCAGCAAGGACGACTACCCGGACACGTGGCGGCAGGGCCCGCTGAAGTTCAAGGTGACGTACCAGTTCGAGCCGGGCGCGGACGCGGACGGCGTGACCGTCCACATTCCGCTCCAGGTCCTCAACCAGGTCACGGACGAGGGCTTCGACTGGCAGATCCCGGGCCTGCGCGAAGAGGTCGTCACCGAGCTCATCCGCTCCCTCCCGAAGCCGATCCGCCGCAACTACGTCCCGGCCCCGAACTTCGCCCAGCGGTTCCTGGAGCGGGCGGTTCCCCTCCAGGAGCCGCTCACCGCCACCATGGCGCGCGAGCTGAAGCGGATGGTCGGCGTGCCGCTCACGGCCGACGACTTCGACTGGTCCCGGCTCCCCGACCACCTGAAGATCACTTTCCGGATCGTCGACGAGCGGCGCCGCAAGCTCGACGAGGACAAGGATCTTCAGGCCCTGAAGCTGCGCCTGAAGCCGAAGGCGCGCAAGGCGATCTCGCAGGCCGCGGCGGCGACGGCCGAGCGCACGGGCGGTGAGTCCCTGGAGCGCACCGGGCTGGCGGACTGGACGATCGGCTCGCTGACCCGTGTCTTCGAGACCCGCCGGGCGGGCCAGCCCGTGAAGGCGTACCCGGCGCTCGTCGACGACGGCGACACCGTCTCCGTACGGCTCTTCGACACGGAGGCCGAGCAGCAGCAGGCCATGTGGAAGGGCACGCGCCGGCTGATCCTGCGCAACATCCCGGTCAACCCGGGCAAGTTCGCGTCGGACAAGCTCAGCAACGCCCAGAAGCTCGCCCTGTCGGCGAACCCGCACGGCTCGGTGCAGGCCCTGTTCGACGACTGCGCCATGGCGGCGGCGGACAAGCTCATCGGTGACTTCGGCGGCCCGGCGTGGGACGAGGAGTCGTACCGGAAGCTGTACGACAAGGTGCGCGCCGAGATCGTCGACACGACGGTCCGCACGGTCGGGCAGGTGCAGCAGGTGCTGGCCGCCTGGCAGTCCTGTGAGCGCCGTCTGAAGGGCGTCAGGAGCCCCACGCTGCTGACGAACCTCACGGATGTGCGCGGCCAGCTGGACGCCCTGGTGAAGCCCGGCTTCGTCACGGAGACCGGGCTCCGCCGGCTGCCCGACCTGATGCGCTACCTGGTGGCCGCCGACCGCCGGCTCCAGCAGATGCCGACGAACGTGCAGCGGGACACCACGCGCATGGAGAAGGTCCACGAGATGCAGGACGAGTACGCGTGGCTGCTGGAGCAGCTGCCGCAGGGCCGTCCGGTCCCGCAGCAGGTCCTGGACATCCGCTGGATGATCGAGGAGCTCCGGGTCAGCTATTTCGCCCACGCGCTCGGCACGGCGTACCCCGTCTCCGACAAGCGGATCGTGAAGGCGATCGACGCGGCCGCACCGTGATCGAGCCCGCACGCTGGGTGAGTTCGACCCCGGGGCCACCCTCCTGTACAGTCTCTTCTCGCAGCGCAACGCACGAATCGCACTGCGAAACTCCCCCCGGTGCCTTGAGCGTCCGGGAGGGGCTCCCAGGTCCTGTGGAGCAGTTTGGAGTGCTCGCCACCCTGTCAAGGTGGAGGCCGCGGGTTCAAATCCCGTCAGGACCGCAGTGAACAAAGGCCCGGAGCTTCGGCTCCGGGCCTTTCGCATGTGCGGGCAGCGGCGGGCCCGTGGGCACGCCCCCGAAGCCCGGAGGTCCGCAGGCGCCCACAGCGGCTCGTACGCGTCCGCAGCGGCCGTGGACGGCCCGGAGGAGGGCCACGAGGGCGCACCGTCTCTTGACGGCGTCACATTCCGCCGGTACCCCGGAAACCAGGGCCCTCGACCCCCTGGAGGTGCGTATGGCGGCGACCGCTAGGCACGAGACGCGAGCACTGCTGCGCGCCCACCTGTCGGCCGCCTCCGGGTACCGCCATCTGACGCGGCACTGTCCGATCTGCCACCAGCTCCTGCGACTGGCCATGGAACCCGGCCCGCGCGGCGAGGAGGACATCGAGAGCGCCGCCGAGGACGAAAGTCCCTCGAAGGCGTGACCAAAGGCGTGCGACGCGGTCACCACCCGGTGGCACGCTGGGCGTGCGCCCCGGCGCACACGGCCCCAACTCCCTTAGCTCAGAAGGCTCGCGCGTAACAAGGACTGTGTCATGTGACGGGAGTCACCGCATAAGTTTTCAGAAGTGCGGAACTTACACCCCACCTACAACTGGTCAATTTAATATGTGCAATTGCACCGCCGATCGGGGCCTCGGGTAGAAGATCCGACACCGCCCCCCAGACTCCGACAAGGCCGCTCACTGGCCGGCCACCGGGACATGGTCCTGGCACAAAAAAGATCGCGCTGGACCCGGCGGAGTCCAGCGCGATCGACGACGCACCCTTGTCACTTGCCTAGAAAGCCTGGGCGTGGGCTCTGTTGGGGCAGAACCCGCGTCGCTTGGAGCTTTGGTGTGGACGCCTCGACGGGTTGGGGGACCTGCCGATTTGTCCGGTTATGTAGTTGTTCAGGCCTCGCTGCGCTGCTGCGGGATACCCGCGAGCAGTGCGCGGACCTCAGCCTCGCGGTAACGGCGATGCCCGCCGAGCGTGCGAATGGACGTGAGCTTGCCGGCCTTCGCCCACCGCGTGACCGTCTTGGGGTCGACGCGGAACATCGTGGCGACCTCAGCCGGGGTCAGCAGCGGCTCGGCATCAGGGGTGCGAGCGGTCATGAGCGGCCTCCTCGGGAGAACCGAACCTTCTCGGTTCTTTCCTCTAAATTCTGCACCTTGACCCGCGTTGCCCGAAATGGCGGACGCGAGTCGAGTCGGTTATAGGACGAACGGCTTGTCCTCGGCACTACAACTACACCATCTGTCCAGCCGCGTCGGCCAAACCGATGGAATTGCCCTCCCAGGTGTTCATCAGCGACGGAAGCCGATGGACCATGCCATAGCGGACAGTCACGCCACTGTGACGATCAGTCACAGGGCGATCAGGAGTCATCAGACCCCCCATAGCGTGCAATGCTGAGATTCCACCCATACGTGGGCGGATAGAGTCCTCCCCCGGACTCCTTGTCCTATTTTGGCATGGGGAGGGGCAAGCGATGCAAGAGTCAGGTAAGTGCCGTCCGTCACCCTTGACACACGCTTGACGCATAAGCCCGGATCAGGACCTACGTCCTGGGGTGAGGGTCCTTCAGCGTGTGAGGACCATACGCGAGTTCGACACCCCGCCGGTGAGAAGCAGATCACACCCCGGCAGACCGCCCCAGGCGGGCCCTTCGCCCGCCGCGCGTCAGTTCGCGGAACGCCGGTCCCGGACCGCGCGCCAGCGCTCCACCAGCCGCCCGTACGCCTCGCCCGCCGTGGCGCCGTCCCCGGCGCGCAGCGCCTCGATGCCCTCGGCGACGTCCGCGGCCGAGTGGTCGCCCTCCAGGTGCCCGGCCGGCAGGGCGTGCACGAGCCCCCCGTAGTCCAGTTCCACCAGCGAACGCGGGTGGAACTCCTCCAGCCAGCGCCCCACGTCCACCAGGCCCTCGATCAGGGGGCCGTCGTCGAGGGTGTCCTTGAGCGTCTTCAGGGCCCGGGCCGTCCGCCGCCGGGCCTGCACCATCGGCGTCCGGTAGCGCAACACCGGCTCGGCCCCGCCGGGCCCCGCCCCCTTCTCGTACTCCCGCTCCTCGTCGGAGACCAGCACGAACCAGTTCAGCGGCACCTGCCAGGTCGCGGAGCGGATCCACGGGCGGGCGTCGGGGTTGGCGGCCAGCCAGCGCTCGTAGTCCTGGGTGGCCTGGTGGCGCACCAGGGGCGGCAGGACCGCGTCGAGCACGGGCGCCGGGAACTCCTCGGCCAGGTCGCCCAGGGCCAGCCAGCCGCGCAGCCGGGTCTGCCAGGGACAGACGCACACCACCCCCTCGACCTCCAGCACGAAGGCCTCGCCACTCTCGTGCACCGGGACGGGCACAGGCGGGGTGGGCAGCAAGTCGGCCAGCGAGCGGCGCAGTTCGTCCTGGTACGAGGGCCGGTCGGCGCGGCGGGCGTAGCGCGCCCAGCGACCGCGCTCCGGTTCCGGAAAGGCGGCCAGCGGTTCGTACACCCGTAGGTACGACGCATAGGGGACGATCACGGAGGACACCTTCGGCACGCCTGCTCCCTCCCCCGTCGGCAACCGGGAAAACCAGCGAAATCCACGCACGACCTGACGAGAAATCTATGCAAATCGAACCATGGCTGTACGCCACAGGTAGGTGATCCTGAACACTGCACCGATAGCGGGCGGGTGCAGGCTCTACCCTCATGCCCACGAAGCCCGCCACCCGCACGGGCTCCGCACTCAACCGCCGCTTATTACCTGGGAGTCACCACAGTGACCGACGTAACCGACGGCGTCCTGCACACCCTGTTCCACTCGGACCAGGGCGGCCACGAGCAAGTCGTGCTCTGCCAGGACCGCGCCACCGGCCTCAAGGCCGTCATCGCCATCCACTCCACCGCCCTGGGCCCCGCCCTCGGCGGTACGCGCTTCTACCCGTACGCGAGCGAGGAGGCGGCCGTCGCCGACGCCCTCAACCTGTCGCGCGGGATGTCGTACAAGAACGCCATGGCCGGTCTCGACCACGGCGGCGGCAAGGCCGTGATCATCGGCGACCCGGACCGGATCAAGTCCGAGGAGCTGCTGCTCGCGTACGGACGGTTCGTGGCCTCGCTCGGTGGCCGGTACGTGACCGCCTGCGACGTCGGCACGTACGTCGCCGACATGGACGTCGTGGCACGCGAGTGCCGCTGGACCACCGGCCGCTCGCCCGAGAACGGCGGCGCCGGCGACTCCTCCGTGCTCACCGCCTTCGGTGTCTTCCAGGGCATGCGGGCCTCGGCCCAGCACCTGTGGGGCGACCCCACCCTGCGCGGCCGCAAGGTCGGCGTCGCCGGTGTCGGCAAGGTCGGGCACCACCTCGTGCAGCATCTGCTCGACGACGGCGCCGAGGTCGTGATCACCGATGTGCGGCCCGAGTCCGTGCAGCGGATCCTGGAGCGGCACCCCTCCCGCGTCACGGCCGTCGCCGACACCGAGGCACTCATCCGCACCGAGGGCCTCGACATCTACGCGCCGTGCGCGCTGGGCGGCGCGCTGAACGATCTGTCCGTGCCGGTGCTCACCGCCAAGGTCGTGTGCGGTGCCGCCAACAACCAGCTGGCGCACCCGGGCGTCGAGAAGGACCTCGCGGACCGCGGGATCCTGTACGCCCCCGACTACGTGGTCAACGCGGGCGGAGTCATCCAGGTCGCCGACGAGCTGCACGGCTTCGACTTCGACCGGTGCAGGGCGAAGGCGTCGAAGATCTTCGACACGACGCTCGCCATATTCGCACGTGCGAAGGAGGACGGGATTCCGCCGGCCGCCGCGGCCGACCGGATCGCCGAGCAGAGGATGGCCGAGGCGCGGCGCCACTGACCCCGGAGCCGCGCATTCCGGCCCCTGGGGCACTTGTCAGGGACCCGCCGACGGAACGCTTAGAGAGAACTCTCACGTCTGTCGGCGGGTCGTACGCCAAGAAGAGGTTAAAATCGCGGTTGACCAGCGGGGACGGGGCACCTCGCGGGTTCTGGGCGAAGGCGCGTCCTGCGGGCGACGTACCGTATGGGCGCGGGCTCAGGTACCGTGGAAGCCCTACGGACCGGTCTCTCCACGGAGAGCCCGTTCTAGATCATGAACGCGTGTCAAGACTCTGGGGCCGTCGAGCCCCGTCACCGAGGGGGTCGAGCCATGGGGCGCGGCCGGGCCAAGGCCAAGCAGACGAAGGTCGCCCGCCAGCTGAAGTACAACAGCGGCGGGACTGACCTGTCGCGTCTGGCCAACGAGCTGGGCGCTTCGACTTCGAGCCAGCCGCCGAATGGCGAGCCGTTCGAGGACGACGACGAGGAAGACGACCCGTACGCCCAGTACGCGGATCTCTACAACGACGACGACGAGGACGAGGACGATCAGTCCGGTCCCCAGTCGCAGCGTCGCGGCGCTTGACGCAAGCGTCCTTCGCAGTTCCCGCGATCTCTCGTAGCGGATTTCTCGTAGATCTCGCCTAGCGGACATGTCGTAGCGACTGCACCTGTGCACCTCACCCGGTCCGGGCCTTCAGCGCCGGACCGGGTTTCGTGCTGCCCGACGGGCCTCAGTTCGCGTAGTCGCCGACCAGCTCCGCGCCCGTCGCGTGGTCGCCGCGCTCGGTGATCTCACCGGCGATCCAGGCGTCCACACCGCGATCCGCGAGGGTGGCGAGGGCGACGTCCGTGGACTCCTCGGGGACGATCGCGATCATGCCGACGCCCATGTTGAGGGTCTTCTCCAGCTCCAGCCGCTCAACCTCGCCCCGCTTCCCGACCAGTTCGAACACCGGGGCGGGGGTCCAGGTCCCGCGGTCGACGACCGCGTGCAGGCCGTCCGGGACGACACGGGCCAGGTTGGCCGCGAGCCCACCGCCGGTGACGTGGCTGAAGGCGTGCACCTCGGTGGTCCGGGTCAGCGCGAGACAGTCCAGCGAGTAGATCTTGGTGGGCTCGAGGAGCTCCTCGCCGAGCGTGCGGCCGAACTCCTCGATGTGCTGGTCGAGGTTCAGGTTCGCCCGGTCGAAGAGGACGTGCCGGACCAGCGAGTACCCGTTCGAGTGAAGACCGGAGGCCGCCATGGCGATCACCGCGTCACCCGTACGGATGCGATCCGCGCCGAGCAGCAGGTCTGCCTCCACCGCGCCGGTGCCGGCGCCCGCCACGTCGAAGTCGTCCGGACCGAGCAGGCCCGGGTGCTCCGCCGTCTCGCCGCCCACGAGGGCGCAGCCCGCGAGGACACAGCCCTCGGCGATGCCCTTCACGATCGCGGCGACGCGCTCCGGGTGGACCTTGCCGACGCAGATGTAGTCGGTCATGAAGAGCGGCTCGGCGCCGCACACCACGATGTCGTCCATGACCATCGCGACCAGGTCGTGGCCGATCGTGTCGTAGACGCCCATCTGGCGGGCGATGTCGACCTTGGTGCCCACGCCGTCGGTGGCGGAGGCGAGCAGCGGGCGCTCGAAGCGCTTGAGGGCCGAGGCGTCGAAGAGGCCGGCGAAACCGCCGAGGCCGCCCAGGACCTCGGGGCGCTGCGTCTTCTTCACCCACTCCTTCATCAGCTCGACGGCGCGGTCGCCCGCCTCGATGTCGACGCCGGCAGCCGCGTAGGAAGCACCGGAAGGACTGGTCTCAGACATTGCCTGGGATCTTTCGGGTTGGTGAAACGGGGCTCTACGGCGCTTACGGGCGACGGATGGCGTCAGCCGCGGCCGTGGCGGCGGGACCCGCCGCCAGCTCGGTCTCCAGGAGCTGCTTGCCGAGCAGCTCGGGGTCCGGGAGCTCCATCGGGTACTCGCCGTCGAAGCAGGCCCGGCACAGGTTCGGCTTGGCGATGGTGGTCGCCTCGATCATGCCGTCGATGGAGATGTACGAGAGGGAGTCGGCACCCAGCGAGACGCCGATCTCCTCGATGGTCATGCCGTTGGCGATCAGCTCGGCGCGAGTCGCGAAGTCGATGCCGAAGAAGCAGGGCCACTTCACCGGGGGCGAGGAGATCCGGATGTGGACCTCGGCGGCGCCCGCCTCACGGAGCATGCGCACCAGGGCGCGCTGGGTGTTGCCGCGCACGATCGAGTCGTCCACGACGACCAGGCGCTTGCCCTTGATGACTTCCTTGAGCGGGTTCAGCTTCAGACGGATGCCGAGCTGACGGATCGTCTGCGAGGGCTGGATGAAGGTCCGGCCGACATAGGCGTTCTTCACCAGACCGGCACCGAACGGGATGCCGGAGGCTTCCGCGTATCCGATCGCTGCGGGCGTCCCGGACTCCGGGGTCGCTATCACCAGGTCGGCCTCGACAGGGGCTTCCTTGGCGAGCTTGCGGCCCATCTCGACCCGCGAGAGGTACACGTTCCGGCCGGCGATGTCGGTGTCGGGGCGCGCCAGGTAGACGTACTCGAAGACACAGCCCTTGGGCTTCGCTTCCGCGAACCGAGAGGTGCGCAGGCCGTTCTCGTCGATGGCGACGAACTCGCCCGGCTCGATCTCGCGGACGTAGCTGGCACCGCAGATGTCGAGGGCGGCGGACTCGGAGGCGACCACCCAGCCGCGCTCCAGACGGCCCAGGACCAGCGGGCGGATGCCCTGCGGGTCGCGGGCCGCGTAGAGGGTGTGCTCGTCCATGAAGACGAGGCTGAAGGCGCCCCTGACCTGCGGGAGGATCTTGGCGGAGGCCTCTTCGATGGTCAGCGGCTTGCCGTCGTCGTCCACCTGGGCCGCGAGCAGCGCGGTCAGCAGGTCGGTGTCGTTCGTGGCCGCAACGCGCGTGGTGCGGCCGTCCTGCTTGGGCAGGTCGGCGACCATCTCGGCGAGCTGAGCCGTGTTGACGAGGTTGCCGTTGTGGCCGAGCGCGATGGAGCCGTGCGCGGTGGCACGGAACGTCGGCTGGGCGTTCTCCCAGACGGAGGCACCGGTGGTCGAGTAGCGGGCGTGACCGACCGCGATGTGACCCTGGAGGGAACCGAGGGAGGTCTCGTCGAAGACCTGGGACACGAGGCCCATGTCCTTGAAGACGAGGATCTGGGAGCCGTTGCTGACCGCGATTCCCGCGGATTCCTGACCCCGATGCTGGAGGGCGTAGAGCCCGAAGTAAGTGAGCTTGGCGACCTCTTCGCCCGGAGCCCAGACCCCGAAGACGCCGCAAGCGTCCTGGGGGCCTTTCTCACCGGGGAGCAGATCATGATTGAGTCGACCGTCACCACGTGGCACGGCTCCGAGTGTAGGCGAGATCGACCACTGGTCCGAATTGGGGATACGGGACCCTGATGGGTCACCGCTCGGCCACGGCGCTGACGACGGAGCCGTTTGTGCTGGTCAGCGTGAGGGTGCGGTGATCCAAGTCGTAGCGGACCGTGCTGTCGAAGAGGCCCAGGAGGGTCTTCTCGGTGGCCACGAGTGAGCCGTCGCACATCATGCGGGTGGTCTTGGCCCTGCCGAGGGTGAGGTGGCCGTCGCGGACGGTGGCCTCGGCGGACACGTGGTTGCAGCCGAGGCGGCCGGACAGCGTGCCGTCCTTCTTGTCGAGCACGAAGTAGGCGTCGGCCCCCTTGGGCAGGGACTGGGAGACGTTCGCGTCGCCGAGCGCGGTGACGGTCCACTTCGTGCCGTAGAGGGGGGCGTCCTGCTCCTTGGTGAGGTTGACGCGGTCACCGTCACGGGTGGTGAGGGTGAGCTTGTCGCCCTTGACCTCGCTGGTGAGCCCGCCGTCGGCGATCGCGCGGCCGAGGCGCTGCTCGAAGGCCATGGGGGCCTTCTGGCAGCCCATGTCGGTCATGCTGACGTCCCCGAAGTCGACGCGGTCGCCCTTGACGGTGGCGGTCGAGCCGAAGCTGTTGCAGCCGGCGTTGCCGCTGACGCGGCCGTCCGCGCCGATCCGCAGGTAGGCGCTCGCGGGTGCCTTCGTCGTCGTGCCGTCCACGGTGAGGCTGTCGACGGTCCAGTGGACGCCGGTGACCGGTGACGAGCCCGGTCCCACGGAGTTGCTGCCGCTGCCCGGCTCGGTGCCGCAGGCCACCGCGAGGGGGAGCAGGGTCAGGGCGGTGAGGGTCAGTCGCTGCTTGTCCATGCCGATGTGACGGGAGGGGTGGGGTGGTCGGTTCCCCTCGGGGGGTGACGACGGGCCTGTCCATGGAGGGCGGCGGAACGTCCCCGGAATGACGGCGGACCCGCGACCGGCGGACCGGCGGGCCCCGCGGACAGGCGCGGCGGACAGCGCGGCGGGTTTGCCTCGCGGGCGGCGGACCCGCGACCGGGGCGCCAGCGGGACCCGCGGACAGGCCCCGCGGACAGCGCGGCGGGCTCGCCTCATCGGGCGAGCGCCCGGGCGGCGGCGCCGGGGCTTCCCCGCGCGGTCGTGGGCTCAGCTCATGAGGGGCAGCAGGGCGCCGAGATCGGCCCGTTCCCCGCTCGCGCTGACCTTCGCGTCCTCGACGGCCGCCTTCCACTTCGTGCGTCCGGCCGCCAGCCGGATCCAGGTCAGCGGGTCGGTCTCGACGACGTTCGGCGGGGTGCCGCGGGTGTGCCGGGGGCCTTCCACGCACTGCACGACGGCGTACGGCGGGATCCGCACCTCCGTGGACGCACCGGGCGCCTTCACGGCGAGGGTGTCGGCGAGCAGCCGGGTGCAGGCGGCGAGCGCCTGGCGGTCGTACGGGATGTCGAGTCCGGGCACGGCGCGGTTCAGGTCGTCGGTGTGGACGACGAGTTCGACGGTGCGGGTGACCAGGTAGTCGGCGAGCAGCAGGGCGCCGGCGCTGGTGTCGAGCAGCCGGGCGCCCGGGTGTTCGGCGAGGAGCGCGGTGAAGTGCCGTTCGGTGTCGGCGAGGTGGGCGGCGAGGTCGGGGGTCCGCTCGGCGAGCTCATGGGCGTACGCGGCGATGGCCGGGGAGTCGGCGTGGATGGCGGACGGCCAGTCGAGCAGCGTGCCGTCCTGCCGCGCCGGCTCGGGCCGGCCGAGCAGCACGCCCACCGCGCCGAGGGCCGTCCCGATGTGCGCGACGAGTTCCCGCACGCTCCAGTCGCCCAGCCCGGAAGGAAGCGCGAGTTGCCCCGGCGTCAGGGAGTCGACGCCCTGCCGTACGTTCCCGAACTGGGCGAGGACCGCCGCGCGGATCTTGGCGGGGTCGTACGTGCGCACGCGCTTCTTGGCCGGGGGCATGACCGCGAGCCTATGCCTTCACGGCGTAACCGCTCAGGCCGTCCTCGATCAGGGCGAAGGCGTGCCGGGCGCGCTCGGCGGCGTCCGCGGCGACGGCGTCCGGGCTCTCGCCCGCGGCGATGCGGTCGTGGTGCTCCTCGATGAGGGCGTTGCGGGCGGCGCTCAGCGTGGCGGCGGCGATGACGGCGAGCATCGGGTCCCCGGTCTCCTCGGCGAGGAGCGCGGCCAGGTCGCGGGTGCCCTTCTGGGCGCCGAGGACGGCGCGTTCCATCAGGGCCGGGGTCTCCATGACCAGCCGGCGCACCTGACCGGCGAAGGGCTCGGCGTGCAGGCCGACCGCCGGGTCCCGGGTCTCGACCATCTCCAGGAACTGCCGGCGCACGGCGTCCACCGCGGACTCGCCGGGGTGCCGCTCGCGCACGGCCCGGGCGGCGTCGCCGAAGTGCTCCTCCATGGGCCGGAAGACCAGGTCCTCCTTGGAGCCGAAGTAGTTGAAGACGGTCATCTTCGACACCTCGGCGGCGTCGGCGACCTCCTGGACGGACACGTTGTCGAAGCCGCGCTCGACGAACAGCGCGACGGCGATCCGGTAGATCCGCTTCGCCGTCTGGATCTTCTTGCGTTCGCGCAGCCCCATCGGTTCGGCCATACCGGCACTGTACCAAGGCGAAATTTAAGCCAGACCTAAAAATCATCCGAGCAAAAACATTGACTCGGTACACGCATGGAGTCCACGCTGGTCCCCATGACCGAGACCCAGCGCAAGATCGGCTTCCTCGTCTGCCTCGTGACGATCGTCCTGGCCCTCCTGGACCTCCAGATCGTGTCCGCGGCCACCGTCCCGATCGTCCGGGACCTCGACCCCGACCACGGCATCGACAAGATTCCTTGGCTGGTCAGCGCCTACGCCCTCGCCTCGGCGGCGATGCTCCCGCTCTACGGCAAGCTCTGCGACACCCTCGGCCCCCAGCGCGTCTTCACCGGCGCCATCGCCACCTTCCTGCTCGGTTCCGCACTGTGCGGCGCCGCCCGGTCGATGGCCCAGCTCATCGCGGCCCGCGCCGTGCAGGGCCTCGGCGGAGGCGGGTTGATGAGCGTCACGATGGTCGTCATCGCCCACCTCAAGGGCCCCGGGGAGAAGGGCGCCGGCAAGGGCGGCAACGTCGGCGGCCTGGTCGCCGGCGGCGCGATGGCGATCGGCCCCTGGATCGGCGGCCTGCTGGCCGACCACGCGAACTGGCGCTGGATCTTCTACGTCAACCTGCCGATCGGCCTGGTGGTCCTGACCGCCTCCGCCCTCGCCCTGAAGCTCCCCGGACAGCACGTGCGCCGCCCGATCGACTACCCGGGCGCCCTGCTCGCCGCGGCGTTCTCCAGCGCCCTGCTCCTGGTCACTGACTGGGGTGGCAACCGGTACGCGTGGTCCTCCCCCGCCGTCGTCGGCCTGATCGTGACCGCCGTCGCGACCCTCGCCCTCTTCCTGTGGCGGCAGACCCGGGCACCCGAACCGGTGCTCCCGCTCTCCCTGCTCCGCGTCCGTGAGGTGCGCCTCGGCTTCGCCGTCCAGGCGATCCTCGGCGGCGCCATGATGTGCGCCATCTACTACGTGCTCGTCTACCTCCAGATCGCCCGCGGCATCAGCAGCTCCTCGGCGGGCCTCTACCTGGTCCCGATGGCCGTCGGTCTCACCGCGGTCGGGCTGCTCTCCGGCCCGCTCGGCGCCCGCGGCTGGTCCGCGCGCACCTTCACCGTCAGCGGCACGGTCACCACCGCCGTCGCCTTCGCCCTGCTGGCCACCACGACCGGACCGCACACCTCACTGTGGCTGGTCCGCGGGGAGCTCCTGCTGGCCGGCGCCGGGTTCGGCCAGCTCGTCGGCCAGCTGATCCTGCTGGTGCAGGACTCCGCCCCGCGCCACCAGCTGGGCGTCGCCACCACCGGCATCCGCTTCTTCCAGACCCTGGGCAGCGCCCTCGGCACCGCCGCCTTCGGCACCCTGCTGGCCCGCCTGTACGTGGCGCACGGCCCCGGGGGCGACATCAGCGCGCTGGCCCGGCTGACCGGAGCGGCCCACGCGGACGGCGTGCACGCCTTCGTCGACGCGACCCGGTTCGTCTTCTGGGGCGGTGCGGCGCTGATGGGCCTGGCCGCGGTGCTGGCGCTCAGACTCCCGCGGCCCCACCGCACGCAGACGGTCGCCGGGTCCTGCGCGGAGCGCACGGAACCGGTCACGGCATGACGAAGGCCCCGCCCGTGGGAACGGGCGGGGCCTTCCGACGTGTGCGACCGCCTGCGGGCTACGCGAGCAGCGCCGGGATGGTCGCCTCGTGGGCCTCGCGCAGCTCCTCCAGCGAGAGCGCGAACTCGCCCTGCACGTCGACCGCGTCACCGTCGACGACACCGATGCGGGTGACGGGCAGACCCCGCGCGCCGCACATGTCGGTGAAGCGGAGCTCCTCCGAACGCGGGACGGCGACGACCGCGCGGCCCGCCGACTCCGAGAAGAGGAAGGTGAACGCGTCCAGACCGTCGGGCACGACCAGACGCGCGCCCTTCCCGCCGAGCAGCGCCGACTCGACCACGGCCTGCACCAGACCACCGTCGGACAGGTCGTGCGCGGAGTCGATCATGCCGTCGCGGGAGGCCGAGATGAGGATCTCGGCGAGCAGCCGCTCACGCTCCAGGTCGACCTGCGGCGGCAGACCGCCGAGGTGGTCGTGGATGACCTGCGACCAGGCCGAACCGCCGAACTCCTCGCGGGTGTCGCCGAGCAGGTAGAGGAGCTGGCCCTCTTCCCGGAAGGCGACCGGCGTGCGCCGGGCCACGTCGTCGATCACGCCGAGGACGGCGACGACCGGGGTCGGGTGGATGGCCGCCTCGCCCGTCTGGTTGTACAGGGAGACGTTGCCGCCGGTCACCGGGGTGCCGAGCTGCTGGCAGGCGTCGGCGAGCCCGCGGATGGCCTCCGCGAACTGCCACATGACGGCCGGATCCTCGGGCGAGCCGAAGTTCAGGCAGTCGGAGACGGCGAGCGGCTTGGCACCGGTCGTCGCGACGTTGCGGTACGCCTCGGCGAGGGCGAGCTGCGCACCCGCGTACGGGTCGAGCTTCGCGTACCGGCCGTTGCCGTCCGTCGCGATGGCGACGCCGAGGCCGGTCTCCTCGTCGATGCGGATCATGCCCGAGTCCTCGGGCTGCGCCAGCACCGTGTTGCCCTGCACGAAGTGGTCGTACTGCGAGGTGATCCACTTCTTGGACGCCTGGTTGGGGGAGGCCACCAGCTTGCGGACCTGGTCCTTCAGCTCCTCGGCGGTCTCCGGGCGCGGGAGCTTGTTCGCGTCGTCGGCCTGGAGGGCGTCCTGCCAGGACGGACGGGCGTACGGCCGCTCGTAGACCGGGCCCTCGTGGGCGACCGTGCGCGGGTCGACGTCGACGATCTTGCCGCCGTGCCAGTAGATCTCCAGGCGGTCGCCGTCGGTGACCTCACCGATGACGGTGGCGATGACGTCCCACTTCGCGCAGATCTCCAGGAAGCGGTCGACCTTCGCCGGCTCGACCACCGCGCACATGCGCTCCTGCGACTCGCTCATGAGGATCTCCTCGGGCGAGAGCGTGGAGTCGCGCAGCGGTACGTCGTCGAGGGTGACGCGCATGCCGCCGGAGCCGTTCGAGGCCAGCTCCGAGGTAGCGCAGGACAGACCGGCGGCGCCGAGGTCCTGGATGCCGACGACGAGCTTCTCCCGGAAGGCCTCCAGGGTGCACTCGATGAGGAGCTTCTCCTGGAAGGGGTCGCCGACCTGGACGGCGGGACGCTTCGACGGCTTGGCGTCGTCGAAGGTCTCGGAGGCGAGGATGGAGGCGCCGCCGATGCCGTCGCCGCCGGTGCGGGCCCCGTAGAGGATGACCTTGTTGCCCGCGCCGGACGCCTTGGCGAGGTGGATGTCCTCGTGCCGCATGACGCCGATGGCGCCGGCGTTGACCAGCGGGTTGCCCTGGTAGCAGGCGTCGAAGACGACCTCGCCGCCGATGTTGGGCAGGCCCAGGCAGTTGCCGTAGCCGCCGATGCCGGCGACCACGCCGGGCAGGACGCGCTTGGTGTCGGGGTGGTCGGCGGCGCCGAAGCGCAGCGGGTCGACGACCGCGACCGGGCGGGCGCCCATCGCGATGATGTCGCGCACGATGCCGCCGACGCCGGTGGCCGCGCCCTGGTAGGGCTCGACGTACGACGGGTGGTTGTGCGACTCGACCTTGAAGGTGACCGCGTAGCCCTGGCCGACGTCGACGACACCGGCGTTCTCGCCGATGCCGACGAGGAGGGCGTCGGACTGCGGGGCCTTCTCGCCGAACTGGCGCAGGTGCACCTTGGAGGACTTGTAGGAGCAGTGTTCGGACCACATGACCGAGTACATGGCGAGCTCGGCGCCGGTCGGGCGGCGGCCGAGGATCTCCACGACCCGCTCGTACTCGTCCTTCTTCAGACCGAGTTCGGCCCAGGGCAGCTCGACATCGGGGGTCGCGGCCGCGTTCTCGACCGTGTCCAGAGGCGTGCGGCTCATGCGTTGACCAGCTTCTTGAGGATCGAGGTGAAGAAGGGGAGGCCGTCGGTACGACCGGTACCGATCAGCGGCTCGACGGCGTGCTCGGGGTGCGGCATCAGGCCGACGACGTTCCCGGCCTCGTTGGTGATGCCGGCGATGTCCCGCAGCGAACCGTTGGGGTTGAAGTCCAGGTAGCGGAAGGCGACCCGGCCCTCGGCCTCCAGCATGTCGAGCGTGCGCTCGTCGGCGACGTACCGCCCGTCCATGTTCTTCAGCGGGATGCGGATCTCCTGGCCGGCCGTGTAGTCGGCGGTCCAGGAGGTCTCCGCGTTCTCCACCCGCAGCTTCTGGTCGCGGCAGATGAAGTGGAGGTGGTTGTTGCCGAGCATCGCGCCGGGGAGGAGGTGCGCCTCGGTGAGGACCTGGAAGCCGTTGCAGATGCCGAGGACCGGCATTCCGGACTTCGCCTGCTCGATCACGGTCTCCATCACGGGCGAGAAGCGCGAGATCGCGCCCGCCCGCAGATAGTCGCCGTACGAGAAACCGCCGGGCAGCACAACGGCGTCGACCTGCTTGAGGTCCTTGTCCTTGTGCCAGAGAGCGACGGGTTCGGCACCGGCGAGCTTGATCGCGCGCTGCGTGTCGCGGTCGTCGAGGCTGCCGGGAAAGGTGACGACTCCAATACGAGCGGTCACTTTCCGGCCCCCACCTTCTCGTCCTCCACCTTGACGGTGAAGTCCTCGATCACGGTGTTGGCGAGGAAGGATTCCGCGAGTTCACGGATGCGGGCGAGCGCGGCGTCGTCCACCGGTCCGTCCACTTCCAGTTCGAATCGCTTTCCCTGACGTACGTCGGAGACACCTTCGAAACCGAGGCGCGGCAGTGCACGCTGCACCGCCTGGCCCTGGGGGTCGAGGATCTCCGGCTTGAGCATGACGTCGACTACGACGCGTGCCACTGGCACTCCCGGTGTGTGGTGCTGAGCAGGTCCCTTCAGACTACCCGCACAAAATTTCTACTCGCGTAGATTCGTAGAATCCTACGTGACCCCCATCACGATCCCGCATCGACGCGGGGACCTGCACGGAAAATCCTGGGAAAAACCGCAGAAGAGCGGCAGGGGCCCATTGCCTTCGGACACGCGCAAGGTTTTAGTCGGGCTTCACAATGCAATGCCGGGCACTGTACAAAGGAATTGGCAATAGCCGATACTTTGCCCAATAACAGCCGGACAGTCGACATCTCCCCGACAACTCCGTGACGTCTGCGCACGTCATGACCGTTGATCGCAGAGGTGCCGCACGAAGGGACCGATATTCGTGGCGCAGCGTGTCGTGGTCACTCTCTTTGACGACATCGACGGCTCAGAAGCGGCGGAGACGATCGCCTTCGGACTCGACGGCAAGTCGTACGAGATCGACCTCAATCCAGCCAATGCCAAGAAACTGCGTAAGGCGCTCGCGCCCTACGTCGAGGCCGGCCGCAAACGGGCGAAGTCCGGGAAGGCGTACACACACACCGCGCTGACCCCCGACCCCGCCGCCGTCCGCGCCTGGGCCCGCTCCAACAAGATGGACGTGCCGCCCCGCGGACGCATCCCCAAGAAGGTCTACGAGGCGTTCACCGAGGCGCACTGACCGCACGGGTCCTCCGGGGGCACCCGCGAGGACCCGTCACCGGACCCTGGGAACAACCGACTTGCGCTGACCCCCCGCTGATCAGCTAAAGTCTGGAGCACGCCGAGGGGCAAGGCCGAAGGGCCGGACCCCGAGGAGTCGTGCGGGTGTAGTTCAGTAGCAGAACATCCCCCTTCCAGGGGGAAGGCGCAGTGTGCAATTCCTGTCACCCGCTCTGCACCTCTTACCGATCGCGCTTGTCGATCAGGTAGGGTGGTGCTCGCGCCGATCGGTGAGAGCCGGTCGGAGGCAATGCGGACGTAGCTCAGTTGGTAGAGCGCAACCTTGCCAAGGTTGAGGTCGCGAGTTCGAGCCTCGTCGTCCGCTCCACGGAGCAAAGGCCCCGGTCATCGACCGGGGCCTTTCTCGTGTCCGCTTCCGCGGCGACCAGCATTTGTCATGCGGAGCGATGACACCGCGCACCGCCGGCGCGCCCGGTCCGCGGCGACGCTGAATTCATGAGCACGAACGAGCACGGCGACGTGATCGAGGTCACTGATCCGCGGCGCGTGTACGGGGGAGACGGGCGCGACCCGCACGACGTGAGGGGCCGCAACCTCGCGGTGATCGCGCTCAAGAGCGAGTTCGCCGTGCAGCTGACACGGCGCGGCCGGCCCGAGGCGGTGGAGCAGATGGTCGAGGTGCGGCGGAGCGCCCGCGGCTACCGGCGTGAGGTGCGCGAGGCCGTCCGCGGCTACCGCGATGCCGCCCCGGGCGGCGAACTCGCGGGCGCCGAGGGCGTGCTGTCGGCCGCCGGCATCGACTGCGAGGTGTCCGCCCTCGGCGGCCGGCCTGCCGCCCGGGTCCAGTCGGGCGCTCGGCTGGGTCGCGCGGGAGGCGACCACCAGCGTGCACGTCGGTGAGGTCACCCCACGACATCCGTACCGGCCGCCACACTCGTCACACCGGCCCCATCCGTCCGGCCCGTACGGCAGCTGCCCGCCGACGACGAGCACCTCATCCGGGGAGCGCTCGCCGCGCTGCTCGCCCTGGAGGACGACTGGTCGTCGTCGCCGAGGCGGCGACCGGGCCCGAGGCACTGGCGATGGCGTGGGCCCACGAACCCGATGTCGCCGTCCGCCCCCGGCATCTGAAGATCCAGGTGTGAGGGTGGCCACATCCCTGCGGGCCGAACTGCCCGGCTGCCAGGTGCCGATCGTGACGAGTCACGGACGGCCCGGGCACATGAAGCGAGCGCTTGAGGCGGGTGTGCGCGGGTTCGTCCCGAAGGCGGTCGGCGCACAGCGGCTCGCCGAGATCATCCGCGCGGTGCCCGCCGGAAACCGTTACGTGGACCCCGAGTTGGCCGCCGACGCGATCTCCGCCGGGGACTCGCCGCTGTCGCCTCGCGAGGCACGAGGTGCTCGAATTCGCCGCCGCCGGGGCGCCCGTCGCGCAGATCGCGGAGCGGGCCGCGCTGTCCCAGGGACCGTGCGCGACTATCTGCCGTCGGCCGCCTCCAGGCTGGGGGCGGACGACCGGCACGCGGCGGTGCGTCTCGCACCTGAGCGAGGTTGGGTATAGTGGCTGTCGCGCCACGGCGCAATGCGGACGTAGCTCAGTTGGTAGAGCGCAACCTTGCCAAGGTTGAGGTCGCGAGTTCGAGCCTCGTCGTCCGCTCCGGTGAGAAGCCCCCGATCTGTCCCGGATCGGGGGCTTCGTCGTATGTCCGGGAACCGGGTGTGCCTGCGTCGGGGGCGGCCCGCGGGTGCGCCGGGGAGCCGGGACCCAGCCACCCGCTCGCAATGAGCCGGAGCACCGTCGCACATGCGGTGGGACCCGGCTCGTCGCCGGGCCCCACCGGGAGTCGCGCCGCGGGGGCTACGACCAGCTGGTGCCCGTCAGACGCTCGTACGCCTCGATGTACTTGACGCGGGTCGCCTCCACCACCTGCGGCGGCAGCGCGGGCGGCGGCTGCTCGCTCCTGCGGTCCCAGCCGGACTCCGCGGAGGTCAGCCAGTCGCGGACGAACTGCTTGTCGAAGGACGGCTGGGCGTGGCCCGGCTCCCACTGGTCGGCGGGCCAGAAGCGGGAGGAGTCCGGGGTCAGCACCTCGTCGGCCAGCACGAGCGTCTCCCCGTCGAAGCCGAACTCGAACTTGGTGTCCGCGAGGACGATGCCCCGCTCGCGGGCGATGTCGCGGGCACGGGCGTAGACGGCGAGGGTCGTCTGGCGCAGCTGGGCCGCCGTGTCGGCGCCCACCTGCCGGGCCACTTCCTCGTACGACACGTTCTCGTCGTGCTCACCGACCTCGGCCTTGGTGGCCGGGGTGAAGATCGGCGAGGGCAGCTCCGAGCCGTCGACGAGGCCTTCGGGGAGGGCGAGGCCGCACACGGTCCGGGACTCCTGGTACTCGGCGAGGCCGGAACCGGTGAGATAGCCGCGCGCGACGCACTCCACCGGGACCATCCGCAGCGACTTGCAGATCAGGGTCCGGCCCTCCCAGTCGGCGGGGGCGCCCGGCGGGAGCTCGGCACTGATCACGTGGTTGGGCGCCAGCTCGGCGAGCTGGTCGAACCACCACAGGGAGAGCTGGGTGAGGGTGCGGCCCTTGTCGGGGATCTCCGTGGGCAGCACCCAGTCGTAGGCGGAGATACGGTCGCTGGCGACCATCACGAGGTCGCCCGCCTCGTTCTGGTACAGGTCGCGCACCTTGCCGGTGTGCAGATGCACCAGACCCGGCACCTGAAGGGGCTCGGGCTTTTCGACGAATCCGGACACGGTTCCTCCCCGTGGTTCTGTCCAAGTGGCTCGATTCTCCCGTATGCCGGGAGCGGCTCCGGCCAGGGGGTGCCGGACGGCGCGCGACACGTCCGGCGTCCGGTGCTCGGTCAGTCGCGTTTGCAGATGCGGTCGAGGAGGTTGGCGGTGGCTCGCTGGATACGGGTGTCCACGTGCCCGGGACGGTCCAGCGCCGGGGACCACGCGAACGTCCCGGATGCGAAGACGAGGGCGCCGGACGGGGCCCGGTACAGGGAGGTCTCCTGGTGCCGGACCGTTCCCTCACTGTCCTCGTAAGGGGAGTGGGCGAGCAGAATCCGGCCCTGGTGCTCGGGGAGCGGGGTGCGCGGGAAGTACCGGTCGGCCTCGCCGGCGACCATGCCCTCCAGTTCGTCGCCCTCGTGCGCGCCGGTCGCCTCCCACAGCCAGTGGTCCGCGTTGCGGACGACGAGGGGGTGCGGCTCGGGGACCCGCCCCGCGTACTGGATGCCGATGATCTGCTGCTCCGGGCGGTCGATCTCCCGCCACAGGGCCGGCCTTCCGGGGCCGCGGCGCTTGCGGCAGGTCAACAGGCGGTCGGCGACTCCCGACGGGGAGGGCCCCAACTCCACCTGCCAGTACATGGTGTTGGCGGAGAGGAAGACGAGCGAGGTGCCGTGCTCTCGGGCGAGTTCCACGGTGCGGCGCATGTGCGCGGACCAGTACTCGTCGTGGCCCGGGAAGACCAGGCCGCGGTAGCGCGAGGGGTCGACACTGCCGGCGTGCAGGTCGCGGGCGTCGGCGTACGCGAGGTCGTAGCCGTAGCGCTCGGCCCAGCGGATGAAGTCGTAGGCGTGGCCGACGTGCAGGGGCAGGCCCGCGCCCGCGTACGGCCGGTCGAAGGAGACCGTCGTCGCGGCATCCGCCTCGCCGAGCAGCCGGCCGTCCTCGTCCCACGCGTGGTACAGGCTGGCGCCCGTGTGACCGTCCTCCGGGTACAGGTTGTACGCCTGCCAGGTGACGTCCGGGAGCAGGAGCAGCAGGTCCGCGGGGTGGTTGTCGCGGATGGTGAACGGCACGTGGGACCGATAGCCGTCGAGGGTGGTGAGCACGGCGACATAGGCACCGATGCTCCAGTACGACGGGATCTGGAGCCGCCAGGACAGCCACCAGTGGTGGCAGGAGACCGTGCGGTCGGCGGTGAGCGGCGGGGGCTGCACGATGCCGGACAGCCGCGGGCTGGTGGTGATCTTGCTGGCGCCGTCGCCTCCGTAGTGCCCGATCCGGTAGATGTCGACGCTGAATTCCTGGGGCGGGTCGACGGTGATGTGGAAGTCGATGGCCTCGCCGGGCGCCGCCGCGCCGGTGGAGGTGAAGCCCTTGATCTGGCGATGGACGTCGTCGGCGGAGCGGGGGCCGCCGGCCCGGGGGTGCGGGATGGCCCGCACGGCTCGTGCCTTGGCGTCCCGCCCGTCGCGCGGGTCGCGCACGAGGGTGGCGCCCTGGGCCGGGTCGATGTGGTCGATGTACCAGGGGACGACGTGACCGCTGTCGTCGAAGTAGTGCTCGTCGCCGCGGAGCCACGGAACGGGACCCTGGCCGAAAGGATCCGTCACGGCGTGCGCGAGCGCGCCCGACTCCCAGCGGCGAATCTGCTCCGACCCCATGCCTGCTCCCCTCCCTCGTGCCCCCGTCGTCTGTCTGCAAGCCCTTGCCCTGTGCGCGATCGGTCCCAGCACATCACATTACGCACGCACTCCGTCACCGTTCGTCGCGAATTGACGCGAGTGGAACCCCGGGATCCGCCCGTGCGTGGGGGCGCGGCCCTGTCCCGTCGCCGCGTTCCGGCCCGTCCGGGGCGCCACGACGAGGCCGCCCCGCCCGGACCGGGGGTGCGGGCCGAGCCGGCGGGAGCCGGGCGGACGAGGACACACGGGGCGAAAAATCGCCGACACCCGGCGCCGTCCCGGGCGAGCCCCGCACGGCGGACGGGACAGAACGGCCGGGGCCCGCTCGGGTCGGCGGGCACCGGCGCCCGGACGGGGCGACGGGCCGATGCCCGCCGGCAGGCACCGCCGGCCCCGGGAAGGCAGCCGCCATCGGGCCGGCGGCCACCACCGCAGCACATCAGGCAACCGGAGCCGTCGGGCCGGAAGGCGCCGCGGGGCCGAAAAGGCCCCGGCGAGCCGGAAGGTGCCGCAGGGCCGGAAAGGCCCCGGCGAGCCGGAAGCCGCAGGGCCGAAGGCCCCGTCGGGCCGGAAGAGCCCCGTCGGGGCGGAAGGCGCTGTCACGACGGCAGGCATCCTCGGGTCAGACGAGGCGTACCGGCTTCTCCGGCCGGACGCCGAGGTGCGAGAGCCACTCCCGCAGAGGGTCGGGATCCCCCGTCTCGACGAGGGTGCGGACACGCGGCCCGAGGTCGCCGGCCCGTTCGCCGCCGACGAGCAGGGAGGGCCCGTCCAGCCAGTCGAGCCCGGGCGCCGCCCCCACCGTGTCCATCGCGCAACAGCACACCATCGCCGTGACGTGGTCGGCCAGCAGTTCCCGGCCGGTCCTGGGCGGCTGGAGGGGGAAGAGGGGAAGCGTCCCGTCGTCCCACAGCGCCCGGTCGGGGTCCTGCTGCTCCGCGCCCCCGCCCGGTGCGGGCGCCGCGGCCGGGGCCGCCGTCTCCTCACGGGCGAGCTCCGCGGTGAGCCCGGCCGCCAGCGCGGCCGAGCGCTCGCTCCCGAGGCCGAGCTCGTCCTCGTCCATTCCCATCCCCGCGTACGCCGCCGGACCACCGACGGTGCCGTCATCGGCGTCCGGGCCTGCCGTGTGCCGGTCCTCCGGCGGCACGGAGAGGTGGTCCATCACCCTCGCCAGCGTCGGCCCCTCCGGGTCGGGTGCCGCCGGATCGGCCGACTGCCGGATGCCCAGTGCGTCCAGCACCCGGTGGAGGCGGGCCGCGTCGGTGCGCCATTTGCGGTCGACGACCTCGTCCGGATACTCCTGCCAGTCCACCGGCGCCCAGTCGGGACCCGGTTCGGCGGGGCCTCCGTGGAAGAGGCGGGCGGCGAGGAGGGAGGTCGCCTCGTCGATCGTGCCGGGCTCTTCGAGCAGGTCGCAGGCGGGGCGCTCGCCCAGACGGGAGGCGAATCCCTCGGCCAGGCGGTCGCGACGGGACAGTTCGGTGAGGGCCGCGACCACGCCGGCGTCCAGCCGGGACGGCCAGCGGCCCATCCTCCAGGCGGGCAGCGCGACGCGGGTCAGCAGCCGGTCCCAGCCCGCGTACGCCAGGCCCACCTGTTCCTGGGCGACGATCCGCAGGCCGTAGTCCACAGCCTGTGCACGCTCGGCGGCGGCGGCCGCCACTCCGCGCTCCATCTCGGCCGCGTGGCCGCGACAGCTGCGCAGCAGCAGACGGGTCACCCAGCCGACGCCCGCGCGGACCGTACGGGACAGGGATCCGCCGGTGGGTGCCGAGGTCACGGCCACCGCCGCGTCCAGGCCCCGTACGAACCGGCGCGCCGCGGCTATGTCGGGTTGTGCGGACGGGCCCGTCCCGGCGACCACCGGGGCGAGGACCGCGCGCAGCTCGCCCACCCGCATCCACCACAGGAAGGGGGAGCCGATGACGAGGACGGGGGCCGAGGGGGAGCGGCGGGACCGTGCGGACAGACCCCGTACGCCTTGGGTTCCGCGTATGCCGCGCAGGGCGTCCAGGCCGTCCCTGTCGTCCCGCTCCACGGGCGGCGGGCCGTGCGCCGGATGCGTACGGTCCTCCAGCCAGCTGTCGCAGTCGGGGGTGAGCGCTATCGCGGAGGGGGCCGGCACGTCGAGACGGTCGGCCAGGTCGCGGACCATGCGATACAGGTCCGGGGCGGATTCCTCGGCGATCGGGACCGTGGGGCTGACGGCGGGCCGGGACCGGGCGACGACGAGGGCGATGCCCGCGGCCGCGAGGAGGACGACGACGGCCAGGACCGTCACGACCCAGCGCGTGACGCCCCAGTGCCCGCCGACGATGTGGCCGGTGGAGCCGCCGACGAGCAGCACGACGGCGACGGCCGCGGGCAGCAGGGCGACGGCCAGCGCTCTGCTGCGGATGCGCAGCACGGCGAGAGCCCGGGAGCGCGCTGCCTGCGCGCCCACCTCCACACCCATACCGGTCACGACCGGACGTCACCCCCTACGTGTCCGTCCGGCACCGGCTGTCGCACAGCCCGTGCCGACGGATGTCCTGGCGTTGCTCACTCCCCCACTGTGGCACCCGCCACGGACATCGCAATGCCGGTGGGCCAAGTGCCGGAACGCTTTCGCCGCACCCTAGTTGGGGCCCCGGCCCCCGTCAGCCGGATAGAACATCGGTCACTCGATGGAATGGCTTTGGGGAAAGGTGAATGACAGTGGGCAATGATCAGGCCCCGGATTCCTTGCGGAGTCCGGGGCCCTGGGCCTCGCACGAGGGTGACGGTCCGCACGAGCGGAGCGCGACGCCCGGGCCCGCGGAGACGGCCCGGGACGACCGGAGACGACCGGAGGTCAGGCCTCCGCGGCGGCCTTCGCCGCGATGTCCGTACGGTGCTGCGAACCGTCGAGGCCGATCCGGGCGACCGCCGCGTAGGCGCGCGCACGGGCCTCGGTGAGGTCGGTTCCGGTCGCCGTGACGGACAGCACCCGGCCGCCCGCGCTGACCACGGCGTCGCCGTCGCGCTTCGTGCCGGCGTGCAGGACGTACGCGTGCGGGGCGTCCTGGGCGGCGACCTCGTCGAGTCCGGTGATCGGGTCGCCGGTGCGCGGGGTGTCCGGGTAGTTGTGCGAGGCCACGACCACGGTCACGGCCGCGTCGTCGCTCCACCGCAGGGGTGCCAGGTCGGCGAGGGTGCCGTCGGCCGCGGCACGCAGCACACCCGCGAGGGGGGTCTTCAGGCGGGCGAGGACCACCTGGGTCTCCGGGTCGCCGAAGCGGGCGTTGAACTCGATGACCCGGACGCCGCGGCCGGTGATCGCCAGACCGGCGTAGAGGAGGCCCGAGAAGGGCGTGCCACGGCGGCGGAGTTCGTCGACGGTCGGCTGGAGGACGGTCTGCACGACCTCCTCGACGAGCTTCGGATCCGCCCAGGGCAGCGGTGAGTACGCGCCCATGCCGCCGGTGTTCGGGCCCTCGTCGCCGTCCAGGGCGCGTTTGAAGTCCTGGGCGGGCTGGAGCGGGACGACCGTCTCGCCGTCCGTGATCGCGAACAGGGAGACCTCGGGGCCGTCGAGGAACTCCTCGATGACCACGCGGTCGCACGCGTTGGCGTGCGCGCGAGCCTGCTCCAGGTCGGCGGTCACGACGACGCCCTTGCCGGCCGCGAGCCCGTCGTCCTTCACGACGTAGGGGGCTCCGAAGGCGTCGAGCGCCTCCTCGACCTCCTCCGGCGTCGTGCACACGTAGGAGCGGGCGGTGGGCACGTCCGCCTCCGCCATCACGTCCTTGGCGAAGGCCTTGGAGCCCTCCAGCTGCGCGGCCTCCTTCGAGGGGCCGAAGCAGGGGATGCCCGCCTCGCGCACGGCGTCGGCGACACCCGCGACGAGCGGGGCCTCCGGACCCACCACCACCAGCTCGGCGCCGAGCTCCGTGGCCAGCGCGGCGACAGCGGCACCGTCGAGGGCGTCGACCGCGTGCAGCTGGGCGACCTCCGCGATGCCTGCGTTCCCGGGGGCGCAGTGCAGGGCGGTGACGTCGGGGTCGAGGGACAGGGAACGGCACAGGGCGTGTTCGCGGGCGCCGCTACCGATGACGAGGACCTTCACGGGGTCAGCCTAACCGCCGGGGACCGATGCCCTTGTGAGGGCTTCCGAAGCGAAGGGCCTCCGGCGTTGGTGGGATCCTCCAAAAAAGGGTGCCGACGCGGTGCGGACCACCGTCACTCGTTCGAGAACTCCTCCACCACTGTCGCCCCCAGTTCGCGGACGATCAGGTCGTGGCCGGAGAGGGCGGACTCGTCGAGGTCGGGGTCGTCGTCCTCGGGGATGTCGTCCTCGATGGAGACGTGGGGCGGCTCCGGGGCCGGAGGCGGCGTGGGAGCGGGAGCGGGGGCGGCGGCCGGAGCATGGCTCGCGGACGGGCCGCCCTGCGGGCCCGTGGTGCGCGGGGCCGGGGCGGAGGGCTGCTGGGCGGCCGGGCGCGGCGCGGCCGGAGCCCCGCCGTACCCGCCGCCACCGCCGAAGGCCGGGCTCGCGGGGGCCGACGGCGCCGATCCGCCCGAGGCGTCGACGATCGCCTCGATCTTCCACTGGATGTTGAACTGCTCGGACAGCGCCTGGCGCAGCACGTCCTCGCTGCCGCTGCTCGCGAAGTTGTCCCGCGCGCCCGCGTTCACGAAGCCGATCTGCAGGGTGGTGCCGTCGAAGCCGGTCACGGCGGCGTTCTGGCTGAGCAGGATCCAGGTGAAGCGGCGGCGGTTCTTCACCGCCTCCAGGATGTTCGGCCACAGCTGACGGGGGTCGATGCCGCCGGAGGCCGGGGCGGGGCCGGGTGCGGGTGCGGAGGCCCGGGCCTGCGCGGGGGACTCGGCGGCGGCCGGAGCCGACGGCGGCTGAGGCTGGCCGCCGCCCGCGGGGACCGGAGCCGACGGCGGCTGGGGCTGCCCGCCGCCCGCGGGGGCCGCCGTCGGCCACCCGCCGGGGCGCCGGCCGCTGCCGGCGGCCGTGGCGGCGGGCCAGGCGCCTGGGGCACCGCCCGAGGGAGCACTCGCGGCGGGCGCGGCGGCCGGAGGCTGCGACGGGGCGGCGGCGGGCGGGGCCGCCGGCGGGGCAGGAGGCGCGCTCGCCGCAGGAGCCGCAGGAGCCGGAGGAGTGGTGGGGGTGACGGTCTCGGGGGCCGGTGCGGCGCCCTGCGGGGTACCGGCGGGTCCCGCCCCGCGGACCGCGGCACGGGCCGCCGCCGGGCCGCCACCCTGGGGAACCGCGGCCGCGGGGGCGGCCGGTGCCGCCCCGTGCGCCTCGGGTCCGGGCACGTAGCCCATCGCGGGCACGCCCGCGCCGGCCGCGAGGCTCACACCGCGCTCGACGCGGTCCAGCCGGGCCATCACGGACCGCTCGTCCCCGTACGCGGCGGGCAGCAGCACGCGCGCGCAGATCAGTTCGAGCTGGAGGCGGGGCGAGGTGGCGCCGCGCATCTCCGTCAGTCCTTCGTTGACGAGGTCGGCCGCGCGGCTGAGTTCGGCGGCACCGAAGACACCGGCCTGGGCCTGCATGCGCTCCACGACGTCGACCGGGGCGTCGACGAGCCCCTTCTCGGCGGCGTCCGGCACGGCCGCGAGGATCACCAGGTCGCGCAACCGCTCCAGCAGGTCGGCGACGAACCGCCGCGGGTCGGCGCCTCCCTCGATGACGCGGTCCACGACCTCGAAGGCCGCCGCGCCGTCACCCGAGGCGAAGGCCTCGACCACCGAGTCGAGCAGCGACCCCTCCGTGTAACCGAGCAGGGAGGTCGCCATGGCGTACGTCACACCGGCGTCGCCCGCGCCCGCGAGCAGCTGGTCCATGACGGACATGGAGTCACGCACGGACCCCGCGCCGGCGCGCACGACCAGCGGGAGCACCCCGTCCTCGACGGGAATGCCCTCGCGTCCGCAGACCTCGCCGAGGTACTCGCGCAGGGTGCCCGGCGGCACCAGCCGGAACGGGTAGTGGTGGGTCCGCGACCGGATGGTCCCGATGACCTTCTCGGGCTCGGTGGTGGCGAAGATGAACTTGAGGTGCTCCGGCGGCTCCTCGACGACCTTCAGCAGCGCGTTGAAACCGGCCGACGTGACCATGTGGGCCTCATCGATGATGTAGATCTTGTACCGGCTGCTCGCGGGTCCGAAGAATGCCTTCTCCCGCAGGTCACGGGCGTCGTCCACACCACCGTGCGAGGCGGCGTCGATCTCGATGACGTCGATGGATCCCGGGCCGTTGCGTGCCAGGTCGCGGCAGGACTGGCACTCGCCGCACGGGGTCGGCGTGGGACCCTGCTCGCAATTGAGGCAGCGGGCGAGGATGCGCGCGCTGGTCGTCTTGCCGCACCCGCGCGGACCACTGAACAGGTACGCGTGGTTGACCCGGTTGTTCCGCAGCGCCTGCTGCAACGGGTCGGTGACATGCTCCTGCCCGATGACCTCGGCGAACGACTCCGGGCGATAGCGGCGGTACAGCGCGAGAGACGACACGCATACGAGGTTATAGGCGCCCACCGACAACGCGGACCGCCCCGAGCGCATCCCCGGGCCACAGGCCGGGACACCCGCCCGGACCCCGCACCGGGCGCGCGGCCTGCACCGGACAGCCGCCCGCCGGACAGCCGCCCCCGCCGGACAGCCGCCCCGCCGGACCGCCCTTACCGGACCGGCAGCATCCCGACCGCGCTCAGCCCGGCTCCGCAGCGGCCCCGCCGCGCCCAGCCCGGCCCGGCAGCGCCCCTGCCCGCCCCGCGGCCTCCCGCGGCGCACGCCGGGCCCGCCGCCCCGCAAACGCAAGCGCCCCCCACGCACCCGCCAGAGCCGACCTACCCTTGCTGCCTTCCGGCCCTGGGGGAGTTCAGTCAGATAGCGCCACGTGAGGGGCTCCGCACAGGGTACAGGATCCTGACCGGGGGAACGAGTTCGCGAGCACTCCTCAACGTCTTGTATTGTTTGCCGCGGAGGATTCGCCTAGAGGCCTAGGGCGCACGCTTGGAAAGCGTGTTGGGGGCAACCCCTCACGAGTTCGAATCTCGTATCCTCCGCCAGTGCCTCACCGGGCACGATGTCGAAGGGCCCCACCGTTCGCGGTGGGGCCCTTCGACGTTGTCCGTCTCAGTTTCCGTCTCAGTTGGCTTTTCCTTCGGTGCCGGTGTCGGCTCCGGGCAGCCCCCAGAGCGCTTCTCCGACGTGCTGGGCGACCTTGCGGAGCACGGTCCCGGTCACGTGACGGCGTCTGACCGATCAGGCGGATCCCGTCCAAGGTGACCTGGGGACCGCGGAGGGCATCCACGGTGACGCAGGTCGAGCCGAGGGTGTCGCCTTCGTAGGCGACTACGGCCATTCGAGGGGCCGGTCGCCGCGCTGCGCGGAACTCAACGCCTGACTGTCCATGTGGGCCAGACCTGCGCCAACTCCGGCGGGTTCACAGGTGAACCCCAGCCCCTTCATCGCGGCGACTGCTTCCTTCGAACTCACGCCGAAGCGCAGAGGGCCGACGCTTTCGAGCGGTATGCGACGCCACTGCGCTCGATCGGCTTCGGCCACCACGGCCCACGGATCCGACCACATGTGGAGCAGCTCCTTCGAACAGCACTCGCGGGTCGGCCCACGTGCGCCCGTCGTAGGGCAGCTTGTCGGAGCGACAGCACGGTAAGGGATGCGGTACCTGGAGTATGGTGGCTTGTATGGCGACCAGGAAAGTGACGGTGACCATCCCTGAGGATCTCCTTGACGAGATCCGCGCGGAGGCAGCTGAGCGGGGCCTGTCGGCGTATGTAGCCGAGGCACTGCGTTTCAAGCGTGACCGGGACCGGCTGCGGGAGCTCGTGGACTGGCTGCAGGAGGAACACGGTCCGGTCACCGACGACGAACACGCGGAGGCGTTGGAGGCGCTGGCGGACCTCGACGCCGAGCACGAGCGCCGCCACGCCACGGCCAAGCGCGACGCCGGAGAGGCCGCGTGAAGAAGCGGGCGGGTGAGCACGGGCAGTCGCGGCTGCGCGTCTTCGTGCTCGACTGCGAGGCCCTCTCCCTCGCCGTGCGCGGCGACCGGAAGATGATCGCCTGGCTGGACCTCGCGGCGCGGGGCGAGGCCGAGGTGGTCACCTCTCCGATGACGCTGGTCGAGGCATACGACGGCAGAACCACCGAGCAGCGCTGGGACTGGGTGCTCTCGCGCCTCAAGGTTCCCGAGATCGGGAAGGACGAGGCGCGTCAGGCCCGTCGGCTCCTGGCCGACGCGAAGCTGCACGGACACAAGTACGCCATCGACGCGGTGCTGGCCGTCATTGCCCGACAGCAGAAGGGACAGGTCACCGTCTTCACCTCGGACGTGGACGATCTGGAGCGTCTGGTCCCGGGGTCGATCGTCGTCAGGAAGGTATGACCCGCGGCAGACGGGCGACGAGGTGAGTCGACGTCGCCGCGGCGCGCACGCAGCACCCTCTCGTGTGACGTCATCGGCGTTGCCCGTCCCCTGCTGGGCTCGACGAAGGCGGCGGCCACGTCTTCCGTCCACGTCACGCTGTGAGGCCTCCGGAGGCTCGGCAGCACAGGCGCGACCAGTCAGCGGGGCCCGAATCCGCAATGGGTCCGGTGGACGTGGCGGTAGGCCGCGACAATGCCGGCGACATAGCCACGGTTGTACTCGGCGGACGCCCCGGGCTTACCGCTCCGCCCACGGGTGTCGCCGCGGATGCAGTCGCGGGCATATACCAGGCCGTCCCGGTATCCATCCTTGTAGCCCTGGTCGTACGGGCTGATTCTCGTCGAGCTGGGCTGCGCGACCGCCGTCGGAGCGGACTGTGTTGTGAGCGCCTGCGCGTTCGCCGACATCGGGAGCAGAAGTGCGGTGGCAGCCACCGGGGTTGCGAGGAGGACGCTCAGTCGCTTCGCATGCATGGCTTGCTCCTTGACCGGGAAACAGACGCCGGTCACAAGCCGTCACCGACTCAGCCGAGTCACCCGGTTCTCGTTGCTTGACTGGACCCATGCGGGGAGGACGGGCTTCGGCCCGTGGCGAGGTATCTGCCAGACCCGACAGTGCAGTTACGGCGCGCGGAGCCCTCGCTAACAGGCTAGGGCGGGTGATTCCAGGCCGCTACCCGAGAACGTCGCACGGGCGGACGGTGTGGCGCATTGGTCCTCACGAAGTGCCCCCAGTCTCGGGGGAGTTGCATCGATGTTCTCCCTGCCGGTGCCCGGCGGTCACGGGCGCGCGGGGCGTTCCCCCCGCACGGTGCAGCCGTTTCCGTCCGACGGCCGGCGAACGCCCGCCGTCGGAGCTCCTCGGCGTCGCCGTCCTGGTGAGGCGGGTCGCACCTTCGCGCGACTCAGCCGATCTTCACGGACTTCTCGACCGTGACCTGGTCGATGTCGGTGGTGCGCACGGTGACCTTCATCGTCCAGGTGCCGGCGATCGGGAGGGTGACGCCGTCGGTTCCCCAGTAGCCGCCCCTGTCGGTGAGTTCCGCGTCGATGGGGCCGACCTTCTGTGCGGCGAGGGTGAAGGTGAGGCGCAGCTCGGGGACGGTCGAGATGCCTCCGTCGGGGCCGAGGACGACGGCCTGCACCGTGTTCTCGCCCACCCCGGCGGGACTCATCTCGATCTGCACCTCGCCGTGCCCGCCCGGCGTACCGACGTCGAAGGGCACGAGGGTCGTGGACGACGTCGGGCGGTCCGCGGCGACGGTCGCGGCCGCCGTCTCCGTGGCCGCCCGGCCCGGCTGCGTGCCCGTCAGCACGGTCGTGACCACCAGGACGAGGACGGCGACGGTGACCTCGGCGAGGACCGAGCGCCGCAGTCCGCGGCGGTACACGGCCGCCCCGTCGCCGGCGCCGGTTCCGTCCGGCGCGTCCGGGGCGGTCGTGGTGTCCGTGAGGGGCGGGCCGCCGACCGGCTCCGGCACCCGGGCGGCCGGGACCGTGGCCTTCGCCCCGGCGGACACGCGCTGCCCGGCCGTCGTCTCCTGGCCGGCCGCGATCGTCCACCGTCGTGTCCACCGCCGCGAGTACGCCGCTCCCGCCAGCAGGAGCAGGACCGCGCACAGCTTCACGACGAGGAGCCGGCCGTACGACGTCGACGTCAGGGCGTCCCAGGAGCCGAGGCCGCGCCACGACTGGTAGAGGCCGGTCGCGGCGAGGACGGCGACCGAGGCGAGGGCGAGCCGGGAGAAGCGGGCGACGACCGTCCGGGGGAGGTGCTCGGCGGGCCGGTGGAGCGCGAGGAGCAGAGCGGTCAGTCCGCCGAGCCACACGGCCATGGCGAGCAGGTGCAGCACGGAGGACAGCATCGCCGCGGGCACCTGGATGCCTGCGGACGCGTGCTCGGCGACGGCCCAGGTGACGGCGAGGCCGAGGGTGAGCAGTCCGCCGAGGACGACGACGGCCCGTTCCCGTCCGGGCGCGGATCCCGGCGCGGGACGCCGTGCGCCGTCCGTCCCCGCGTCCCCGGCATCACCGGTGTCCGGGGCGTCCGCCGCGGCCCCGCGCAGGACCGCGCGGACGGGGAGGAAGGCCACCGCGCCGAGCAGCACCAGCCGGACCACCAGTGCCGCACCGGGCCGGCCGGTGAGCGTCGCACGCAGCACGTCCGGGTCGAAGGCGGCGGCCGGGCCGGTGCCGCGTTCGTACGGGCCGCGCAGCAGGAGCAGCGCCAGCGTGGCCGTCAGCAGGGTCCACCACCCGGTCAGCAGCAGGCGCCGTACGTCGCCCGGGTAACCGCAGGCCAGCGTGAAGGCCGTCGCACCGATGAGCAGGGCCAGGCCGGTGTACGCGGCGTAGCGGGCGATGTCGTAGAGGGTCTTGGACGCGGGGTTCTCGGTGGCCGGCAGCGCGGCGGCGGTCTCGGAGGGTTTGCCGACGGAGAAGGTGAAGGCACCGGAGACGGGGTGGCTGTCGGCGGAGACCACCCGCCAGACCACGGTGAACGTGCCGGTGCCCAGGCCGCGCGGCAGCGTCACCCGGGCGGTGTCGGACCGTCCGTCCGCGTGCCCGGTCCTGCCCGTGTGCAGCCGCCGGTTGTCGGGGCTGAGCACGCGGAAGGAGTCGTCGAGCAGACCGACGGACTCGCTGAACGTCAGGGTCAGCTGACGGGGTGCTGTCTTCAGGACGCTGCCGTCCCGTGGGTCGGTGCCGGTCAGCGCGGCGTGCGCGGACGCGCCGCCCACGCCGCCGAAGAGGACCAGCAACAGGACGCCGCCCAGCAGCGCCAGGCCCCGGACGAGGTACCGCCGTCGGTCTCGCTGTCCGCTCACACGCCGTCTCCGTATCCGCGTTCACAGGCTCTCGGACAGATACGGACACGTGCGGTGCGGTGCTCACCGCGGCGCCGGGGAACCCTCTCCGAAGGCCGCCGCCCGTGTCAGGAAGGCGAGTCGGGCGCGTTTCTCCGGCAAGTAGACCTCGGGGAGGTCGATTTCGGGAAGCACGATCTCCCCGGCGGGGACGAAGCCCTGCCGGGTCAGGCGGTCGATCGCCTTGGCGTTGCGGGCGTCGGGTTCGACGACGATCCGCTGCCGGTCGAGGCCGATCAGCGCGTACGTCGTGAACGCGCCCAGCAGGGCGGCCGACCAGCCCGGCCGACCGCCGCCGGGTCCCGCCGGCCCGATCAGCAGGTGGACGCCGATGTCGCCGGGCCGCACCTCGTAGCACTCGCCGACACGGTCGGCCTCGGGCTCGTAGGTCTGGAAGAGGGCCGCCGGCACACCGTCCTTGACCATGAGGAAGGCGTGGTGGGTGTCGAGGGAGTCCAGGTGCAGATAGGTCTCCAGGATCTGCTCCTCGGTGAGCCCGTTCATCCCCCAGTGGACGGCCCGCTCGTGCGTGACCCAGCGATGGACGACGTCGAGGTCGGCGCGCGGGTCGAGGGGCAGGACCCGCAGCGTGCCGAAACCGTCGACCAGTTGCTCGTGCACGGCCTCGCGGTCGTCGCCGTACCGGTCAGTCATCGTGGTCCTCCGTGTTCTGCCGGTCGTGCCGCCGTCCGCCGCGAGCCGGTCCCAGTCCGTGCACACGCGGACGAGTTCTCCCGCGACCCACAGGGGGAGCTGGTCGCGGTGGTGGTCCGAGCCGGGCACGCCGTCGGCGCCGAACGGCACCACCCAGAGGCTGTCGTCCCGGTCGGCGAGGTCCCACACGTACCGGGCGGCGGGGCCCCGGGCGCTCAGATCGGTGACGCCGGGCACCGCCGACGTGCACAGCACGCAGTCGTGGTCGCCGGAGAGCCCCGGCTCGTCGTACGGGGTACCGGGGAGGGCACGCCAGGGCGCGAGCCGGTGGGTGTCCCCCCAGGTGCGGGACGTCCGCCGGGCGGCCACCTCCTCCACGGCCGCGCGGACCACGGCGTCGCGGTCGATGCCGTACAACTCCTTCGCCCGCAGCAGGTTTTCGAGGGCGAAGCCGACACGCGGGGTGAGGGCGAGCCAGGGGAGGAAGACCTCCGGGTAGGGGGGCGGGTCGGCGAGGACGGCGAGCGCGGGGTGCGCCGCGAGCCGCCGTACGACCGCGTCGCGCAGCGCCGCGTAGGCCGCCGCGTCGGCGCTGCCGGCGTCCATGTGCCGGTCCCAGCCCAGGAGCCGGTCCCGCAGCGCGACCGCGTCGGGGCCGAGGTCCTCCCCGAGGCCGGGCAGGCGGTCCAACAGGGCCGCGGCGGAGGCGAGACGGGTGTCCATGTGCACGGCGGGCATGTCCTGTGCGGACCACGTCCGCGCCCCGTCGAGGAGCTGCCGGATACGGCGGGCGCGGTGCGGCGGGGCGAACTCCACGCCCAGCGGGGTGGCCGGGCCGCGCTGGTTCGCCATCACGGCGAGGCCGTCCTCGACCGGGCCGTACGGCATCTCTTGCCAGCCGTGCCACTCGTGTCCGGCCTCCCAGGCGGGCACGACCCGTGTGCGGTTGTCCTCGCCGCGGACCGGGACGCGTCCCGCGACCCGGTGCAGAAGACCGCCCTCGGTATCGGCGGCCAGCACGACGTTCACGGGCTCGGCCCACCGCTCGAACGCCCGGTCCACGTCCGCGACCCGTCGGGAGCGCAACAGAGGCAGGAGCGCGCCGAAGCCGAGGTCCTCCGTCACCCGGGGCGGGCAGCGCAGGCTGACGGTCTCCTCCGCGCCGACCCCGCCGACGACCACGGGCCCGCGCTCCGTCTCGATCACCTCGACCTCGACGGGCTCGCCGCCGGCCACCTCGACGATCTCCACGTGCCGCGCCACGGCCCGCCACGCGCCGTCCGGGCCCAGGGCCTCGACGGTCTCGCGGGGACCGGTGCCGGACGCCGCATCCCCGTCGGCCGGGCCGCCGGGCGCCCGGCGCAGACGTTCGCGGTACAGGTCCTGGTAGTCGGCCATCGCGTTCGTGATGGCCCAGGCGACCGTTCCGGTGTGGCCGAAGTGGGCGATGCCGGGCACACCGGGGACGGCGAGACCGACGACGTCGAACTCGGGGCAGGCCAGATGGATCTGCTGGTAGACGCCCGGGTCCTCGATGAAGCGGTGGGGGTCACCGGCGACGACCGCGTGCCCGGTGACCGTGCGTGCGCCGCTCACCAGCCACCCGTTGCTCCCGGACGTGCCGGGCCCGTCCGTGGCGAACAGGGCGACCGCGTCGGCACCCAGCCGCCGTACGACGTGCTCGCGCCACAGCTTCGCGGGGAACCCGGCGAACAGGATGTGCGCCCCCAGCCAGACGCCGAGGGGGCTCCACGGTTCCCAGCGGCCGGGTGCGAGCCCCGTCGTGATGAACTCCGGTGCCCTGCGCGCCCCTTCGGCGAGCCCTTCGTTGACCCCGTCGACGTACGCGCGGATCCAGTCGGCGGTCTCCGGGTCGTCCTTCTCCAGGGCCGCGAAGCAGCGTCGCGCGGTGTCGTCGAGGCGGGCCTGCCGGGCGAGGCGGTCCCATGCGACGGCCTCGGCGCCGAGGAACGCGGCCGAGGTGCCCTGCGAGCGGTGGCGTTCGACCTCCAGCTGCCAGGCCCGGTCCACGGCGGTGACGCGGCCCTGCGCGTGGGCGAGCTCCCGCACGCCGGTGGCGCGCAGATGAGGGATGCCCCAGGCGTCACGACGGATCTCGACGGTCACGGACCACCCCCACTTTCCTCAGGTGAGGCTAACCTTAGTCACCCGCTCCGGAATCGTACGTGCGGGGCGAAGAGTCCCGTGCGCCGGGCCACGACCGCGCGGCCCCACCGCGTACGCGGGATCATCGGTCCATGGACGTCACCCTTCACCTCGCCCAGCAGCCCGAGGCCGACGAACTCCTCGGCCGCAGCCCGCTCGCCGCCCTCGTCGGCATGCTGCTGGACCAGCAGGTGCCCATGGAGTGGGCCTTCGCGGGGCCGTACACCATCGCCCAGCGGATGGGGGCGGACGACCTCGACGCGCACGAGGTCGCCGCGTACGGCCCGGAGGAGTTCGCCGCGCTGCTGTCCGCCAAGCCCGCCGTACACCGGTACCCCGGTTCCATGGCCAAGCGCATCCAGCAGCTGTGCCGGTACCTCGTGGAGCACTACGACGGTGACCCCACGGCGCTGTGGAAGGACGTCGCCACCGGGGACGAACTGCTCCGGCGCCTCAAGGACCTCCCCGGCTACGGGCCCCAGAAGGCGCAGATCTTCCTCGCCCTCCTCGGGAAGCAGCTCGGGGTGCGCCCCAAGGGCTGGCGCGAGGCCGCCGGCGCCTACGGCGAAGCGAAGTCCTACCGCTCCGTGGCCGACATCACCGGACCCGAGTCGCTGGCCAAGGTGCGCGCGCACAAGCAGGAGATGAAGGCCGCCGCCAAGGCCGCGAATGCCTCCGGCGACTGAACCCGGCCCTGTGACCCCGGCGCCGGGGCCCGACCACGCGGTCGCCGGCAGCTGAGCCCGGCCGTGCGGCCCCGGCCGCCGCCCCGGCGCCCCGGCCCGCCCGCTCACGTCGGCGGCCCCCGATCCCGGGCGTCCCGGGCGTCCGGGGCCGCAGCCCGGGTGCGAAGAGACGGCGGCCGTAGGGCCGGCAGGTACGCCAACAGGGCGGATCTGCCGCTCGGACCGGTGCGGTGACGGGGTCCGAGGGGGACATGACCTCTCATGAGGCTCTTCCCGCGCCCCCCGCACCCGCTGCGCCGGTGCGCGCGGGCGCGGGAAGGGACTCGGGCCCGCCGCTGCGCACGACTCCTCGTCCTGCTGGTCGTCGCGATGCTCGCGGCCGGCCCCCACTCCGAGGCCCTCGCCGCCTCCGCGCCCAGCATCACCGCCGAACCCGGCGCCGCCGAGCACGACGTACTCGACACCGCCCTGCGTCCGCCGGTCCGCCAGGGCCACGACACGCTCTCCCCGCTGCGTGTACCCGCCGCCGCGGGACTCCCGGAGCCGGAGCACCGGCTCGTCCTCGTCCCGGCCCCCGCGCCCGCCTCGTACTCCCCCGCCCTGCGGTCCCTCCGCTGCGTGGTGCTGCGCTGCTGACGGTCCCGGCCCTCGACCGGTCGCCCACCAGCGCGAACAAGCACACACACGAAGGACTCAGGACACAGCCATGCCCAGCGATCCCTATGCGGTGCTGCGCGCCCTGCTGCGCGCGGAGGCCGTACGCAACGCACCGAAGCCGGAACCCCGGACCGAGCCGGACGCACAACTGCCGGACGGGCCACCCCCGCAAACACCCCCGAAGGAACAGGGCGGCGACTGACCGAGCCGGCGGCCGCCCCTGCCCGGGGCGGCCGCCCTACCTACGGCGCCGGGCCGTCCCGAAGACCGACCGGGTGATCTCGCGCCCGATCTGCGTCCCCACCGACCGGGCCAGCGACTTGAACAGACCGCTGCCGACGACCTGTTCGACGACCGAGACCTCCTCCTTCGGACGCCGCCCGCCGGCGGACCGCGCGGCCTGCGGCGCCTCCCGGCCGGTGTCACGCTCCGCCGCCTGCGCGGCCTGCGCCGCCGTGAGCTTCTCGTACGCCGACTCCCGGTCCACCGCCTGCGCGTACCGCCCGTACAGCGGCGACCCCTGCACCGCCTGGTCCAGCGCCCCCTCCTCGACCGGCCCCATCAGGGACTGCGGCGCCCGCAGCCGGGTCACCGCCACCGGCGTCGGCGCGCCCTTCTCGCTGAGCACGGTGACGACCGCCTCGCCGGTGCCGAGACCGGTGAGGACCTCCTCCAGGTCGTACGCGGAGTCGGGGAAGGTCTTCACGGTGGCCTTCAGCGCCTTCTGGTCGTCCGGCGTGAAGGCCCGCAGCGCGTGCTGGACGCGGTTGCCGAGCTGGGCGAGGACGTCGCCGGGGACGTCCTTGGGGGTCTGCGTCACGAAGAACACGCCGACCCCTTTGGAACGGATCAGGCGCACGGTCTGCGTGATCGAGTCCAGGAAGGCCTTCGAGGCGTCGTCGAAGAGCAGATGGGCCTCGTCGAAGAAGAAGACGAGCTTCGGCTTGTCCGCGTCGCCGACCTCCGGCAGATCGTGGAAGAGATCGGCGAGCAGCCACATCAGGAAGGTCGAGAAGAGCTGCGGCTTGTCCTGGAGCGCGGGGAGTTCGAGCACGGACACGACGCCGCGCCCCTCGGGCGCGGTGCGCAGCAGCTCGCTCGTGTCGAACTCGGGCTCCCCGAAGAACGGGCTCATGCCCTGCGCCTCGAACGCCGTGAGCGACCGGAGGATCACTCCGGCGGTCGCGGTCGACAGCCCGCCGATGCCCTTCAGTTCCTGCTTGCCCTCGTCCGACGTCAGGAAGGCGACGACCGCGCGCAGGTCCTTGAGGTCGACGAGCTCCAGGCCCTTCTGGTCCGCGTAGTGGAAGATCAGGCCGAGCGACTGCTCCTGCGTCCGGTTGAGCTGGAGCACCTTGGACAGCAGCACCGGGCCGAAGCTGGTGATCGTGGCGCGCAGCGGAATGCCGTGGCCCATGCCGCCGAGTGCGTAGAACTCGGCGGGACAGCCGGCCGGCGCCCACTCCTGGTGGACCTCGCTCGCACGCTCCTGGACCTTCGCGCCGGGCAGGCCGGGTGCCGAGACTCCGCAGACGTCGCCCTTGACGTCGGCGAGGAAGACGGGCACGCCCTGGGCCGACAGCTGTTCCGCGATCAGCTGGAGCGTCTTGGTCTTGCCGGTGCCGGTGGCGCCCGCGACGAGGCCGTGCCGGTTGAGCATCGGCAGCGGGACGCGGATCTGCGCGTCGGGCAGGCATCGACCGTCCCAGATCAGGGCGCCCAGATCGAGAGCGGGACCGGAGAACGCGTACCCGGAGGCGATCCTCAGGGCCTCCTCGGGGAGCGCCGGTGCGCCGCGGGTCGCCTCCGGGTGCCCCTCGGGGGTGGTGCCCGAAGTCCGGGCAGCGGCGTCCGGCGCGCCGCCGGTCGTCGGAGCGGCCGTGGCGGGATCCGTCCGGGGTCCGGTGGCCGCGGGCACGATCTCGCCGTCACTCATATCGGACCCCTGTTCCCCATTTGCATGGATTTACGGCGCCTTTTCCAGCGTCGCACTCCGTCGCCATGGCTGCGCCCGGAAGCTCTTGGCCGGTAGGCTTTCCGTGTGATCTTCAAGCGCATCGGAAACGGCCGGCCGTACCCCGACCACGGCCGGGAAAGCACCCGGCAGTGGGCGGACGTCGCGCCGCGCCCGGTCCGCCTCGATCAGCTCGTGACGACCAAGGGCCAGCTGGACCTGGAGACCCTCCTCGCCGAGGACTCCACCTTCTACGGCGACCTCTTCGCGCACGTCGTGAAATGGCAGGGCGACCTGTATCTGGAGGACGGCCTGCACCGCGCCGTCCGCGCGGCGCTCCAGCAGCGCCAGGTGCTCCACGCGCGCGTGCTCGAACTCGACTGACGCGACCGGCCGGTGCGGCGGGAGCGCCTCGCTCCACGGACCGGCGCAGCCGACGGCCGTCCGCATCTCCCGGCCGATCCGGCCGCCGGGAGCGACACGGCCGCGGGCTCCGATGCGCCCGTACGGCCCTCGGGAAACCCCGCGTCGACCTGGCGCCGCTTAGAACATTGACCCTTTTGGGTTGGACTGAGCCTCGTATGATGATCGTTTAGTAGGCATCGTGGTCCGGGCGCACTACGCTGCGCCCATGAGCATGCTGACTCCCCCTGGCATGGGCGGCCAGTACCGGATCACGGGGGACAAGTACCCGCGGATGCGCCGACCTCGAGGGCGCCGCAGGCTCGCCTTCCTCGTCGTCGCCTCCGTCACCGCACTCGGGCTGATCGGGTGGGGGACCCTGCAGCTCATCGACGTCTTCACGGGCGGCGACAAAGCCTCGGCGAGTTCCGCCGCCTGCAAGAAGAAGACCGGCGCCGCGGCCGAGGCGACCTCGGCCGCCCGGACCTCCACGACGTCCGCCGCCGTCGGGGCCGTGCCCGAGCCCGGCCGGATCACCGTGAACGTCCTCAACGCCACGCCCCGCGGCGGGCTCGCCAAGAAGACCGCGGACGAGCTGAAGAAGCGCGGCTTCAGGATCGGCGACGTGGGCAACGCGACGGCCGCGTACGACAAGAAGGTCAAGGGCCCCGGGCTGCTGCTCGGGTCGAAGGCTGCCTACGCGACCGTGCTCCGCGTCCTCGGCACCCAGCTCTCCGGCGCCGAGCTGAAGACCGACGGACGCGCGAAGGCCACCGAGGTCGACCTCATCATCGGTACCGCCTTCACGTCGCTGACGAAGAAGGCGGACGCCGACAAGGCCCTGGCCGCCCTGGCCCAGCCGACGCCGGCGCCCTCCGCCTCCAAGAAGAGCTGCTGACGCGAGGAGCCGCCGCCGGCCCGAGGGCCCGCGGCGGCTCCTGAAAACCCGCTGTCCGCCTACTCCGCGGCGCCGTACATCCGGTCACCGGCGTCGCCCAGCCCCGGCACGATGTAGCCGTGCTCGTTGAGCCGTTCGTCCACCGACGCGGTCACGACCGTCACCGGCGTGCCCGCGAGCTCGCGCTCCATGACCTCGACGCCCTCGGGAGCGGCGAGCAGGACCACGGCGGTGACGTCGTCCGCACCGCGCTTGATCAGCTCCTGGATCGCCGCGACGAGCGTGCCACCGGTGGCCAGCATCGGGTCGAGGACGTACACCTGACGGCCGGACAGGTCGTCCGGCATACGGGTGGCGTACGTGGAGGCCTGGAGCGTCTCCTCGTTGCGCACCATGCCCAAAAAGCCCACCTCGGCCGTCGGCAGCAGCCGCACCATGCCGTCGAGCATGCCGAGGCCCGCCCGCAGGATCGGCACGACGAGCGGGCGCGGGTAGGAGAGTTTGACGCCCGTGGTCGAGGCGACCGGGGTGGTGATGTCGACCTGCTCCGTGCGCACGTCGCGGGTGGCCTCGTAGGCGAGCAGGGTGACCAGCTCGTCGGCGAGCCGCCGGAAGGTCGCGGAATCGGTGCGCCGGTCGCGCAGGGTGGTGAGCTTATGGGCGACCAGGGGGTGGTCGACGACGTGGAGACGCATGTCCACAACAGTAGCCGGGGTCCGGCACCCCGCCACTGCCCAGCCCGGCACGGCCCCGCCCGTACGTTCGCCCGGATGCTGGCATCAAACCGCCCGTCGGAGGGAAAGTGGGAGGGACTGACCTGGGGTGGTGTGTCTATGCGGAACCGGGACGAGGAGTCCGCCGAGCAGACCGAGACCGACGCCGAGCGCAGGAGGCGGCGCGCCCAGTTCCTCCGCGACCTGGCCGAGGCACGCGAGCTGCGTGACCGGGTCCAGCCCCGCCGCGCCAAGGCCGCACGCCTGCGCCACGCCATGCGCATGCGCACCTTCCGCTGGTAGCCGACCGCTGCGGACCGGTGTCCCGCCCACGCCGTGTGACCTCGTGTCCGGGCGAAGAGGGGCCCGCACGACGCCGGGGGCCGCGTACGATCCGCTGTTAGCGATCAAAACAGGCAGACACAGCAGGCCGAAGACGTCCCCTGAGCGCTCTGTTTCTGCCACGATTCCGAGTGGGTGGGGCTCGGAGCTGCACGCCCCGCCCACAGCCTCCGCCGGGGGGACCCCCAACCGGCACACCTATGACCAGTGGGAGAGTCACGGTGTACTTCGCCGCACTGCTCGCGCGCACCGAAGACGGGTGGGAAGCGAGCGACACAGAGCTCGACGATGTGGAAACCCTGTCGGATCTGACCGACCTGGCCCGCGAGGCCTCGGACGAGGACACGGTTCTCGTGCTCATCGAGCAGGAGGACGCCTGGTTCGGCGTCGTCCGCGTGGACGGCGAGGAGGACCCTCGTATCTACGTCTCGGACGCCGCCGCGGCGTCTCGCAGCTCGTACGGCGAGATCCTGCTCACGGACGAACTTCTAGGACGGGAGCCCGGCGACGACGACGCCGACCTGGACTCCCTCGACCTCGACGGCACGGAGGACGGCGAACCCGAGTCCTCCGACGACGAAGAGGACGAGAACGAGGCCGGCGACGCCGTGTCGCACAGCCCCGTCGGGGACCGCGACATCCTCGCGGACCTCGGAGTGAGCGAGAAGGAACTGCTCGCCCTGGACGAAGGCGACGCGCTCAGCACGATCGCCGACGCCCTGGGAGCGGCCGAGGTCCTGGAGACCGTCCGCTAGGTTCCCCCGGATGAGCACCACTCATCAGGCACCCCGACCCGATCCCGTGCGCGACCGCTGGCGGGCCGCGATGCGGCTCGCCCTGGACGAGGCCCACCGGGCCGTCCGGGGCGGGGACGTTCCCGTCGGCGCCGTCGTGCTGTCCGCGGACGGTACGACGGTGCTCGCGACCGGGCACAACGAGCGCGAGGTCACCCACGACCCCACGGCGCACGCCGAGATCCTCGCGCTGCGCCGTGCCGCCGCCGAGGTCGGCGAGTGGCGGCTGTCCGGGTGCACGCTCGTCGTCACCCTGGAGCCCTGCACGATGTGCGCGGGCGCGCTCGTGCAGTCCCGGGTGGACCGGGTCGTGTACGGCGCCCGCGACGAGAAGGCGGGCGCGGCCGGCTCCCTCTGGGACCTCGTGCGCGACCGCCGGCTCAACCACCGCCCCGAGGTGATCGAGGGCGTCCTCGCGGACGAGTGCGCCCGGCTGCTCACCGACTTCTTCCGCGACCGCTGACCGCCGGGCGCTCAGGCCCCGGAAACGGATTTCAGACCACGGCCCACCTTGGGGTAGGGTCTCCCTCGGTAGCGTGTCCGAGCGGCCGAAGGAGCTCGCCTCGAAAGCGAGTGTGGCGCAAGTCACCGAGGGTTCAAATCCCTCCGCTACCGCTTGAGAAGGGCCTCGTCGAAAGACGGGGCCCTTCGTGCGTCCCGCACCCCTTCGGCGTCCGGCCGCACACCCCGGGCCGTCGCGCCCGCACCACCGTGTCGTGTCCGCGCACCCGGGCCGTCGTACGCGAAGAGCCCCGGCGCCGCTCAGTCGCCGGGGCTCTTCCTTCCCTCGCCCGAGGAGAACGGGGGAAGCGGCATCGGGGGGACAAGCCGCTTCCCCCGACGGAGAGGACCCACAAGTCCACGCCGCGCCATCGGGGAAGCGGCGGCGGGGACCCCGCAATGGAGTCCGTCCCGGCCCCGCGGACTCCTGCTGGAACCGCCGGGCTCCGTCCATCCTGGTCCGCGGCGTGCCCGGACCGGACCGGCAAAAGACCTGGACCAGCGGGCCGTTGGTCCTTAAAAGCGGCGTGAAGGTTACACTCGCCGCCGGCAACAGGGGGCCCACCGGGCGCAGAAGTCACAGGGAGGCCGCGATGGCGGTGAACTCGAAGAAGATCGCCATCTATGTGCTCGTGGTCTTCATCCTGTACGTGATCATCACCGATCCGGCCAAGGCCGCGGACTACGTGCAGATAGGGTTCGAGGGCATATCGAGTGCCGCTCAGGCCATCGGCGACTTCATGACGTGGATCGCCGACGGGGCGAAGAACTGAGAAGAACCGGGCCGGCGGCCGGCGCACAGAACCGCACCACCAGGGAGTGCCCGTGATCCGCCATCTGGTCCTCTTCAAGCTCAACGAGGGCGTCGAGCGCGACGACCCCCGCGTCGTCGAGGGTGTCGCCGCTTTCCGCGCGCTCGGCGGCCAGATCCCTGAGCTCCGGTTCTGGGAATGCGACTGGAACATCACCGACCGGCCCATCGCGTACGACTTCGCGATCAACTCCGCCGTCGAGGACACCGACGCCCTGAAGCGCTACCTGGAGCACCCTGCCCACCAGGCGGGTGTCACCCTGTGGCGTGAGTTCGCGACCTGGGTGATCGCCGACTACCCCTTCTGAGCCCTCCGGCAGCCACGGCTCCCGGGCCGCGCCCCGCCCACGCTCCACCTCCTCCTCGACACCCTCGCCACCTCGTCGGCCCCTCGCCGCAACGGGCGGGGGCCTTTCGCGTCCCGCGCCTCAACTCACCCTCAACACGGCGTTATGCGGTGCTTGCACACAGTGCACATGTCTTGTGATGCTATGACCGCTTTTGACGGAGAGTTGACGGATGAGTTGACGGATGAAGAGGTGGCGTTGACCGTGTCGGCCAGTACTGCGCCGCCCCAGGAGGGGGCCTCGGCTCCGGCCCAGGCGCCACCCCAGGACGTCACGCCGGAACGGCGCCGCGGCGCCGACACCCGAGCCCTCACTCAGGTCCTCTTCGGCCAGCTCAAGACCCTGGAACCGGATACGCCGGAGTACAACCGCGTACGCGGGGCGCTCATCGAGGCGAACCTCCCGCTCGTGCGGTACGCGGCCGCCCGCTTCCGCTCCCGCAACGAGCCGATGGAGGACGTCGTCCAGGTCGGCACCATCGGGCTGATCAACGCGATCGACCGTTTCGACCCCGACCGGGGGGTGCAGTTCCCGACCTTCGCGATGCCGACGGTCGTCGGCGAGATCAAGCGGTACTTCCGCGACAACGTCCGCACCGTCCACGTACCGCGCCGCCTGCACGAGCTGTGGGTGCAGGTGAACAGCGCGACGGAGGACCTGACGACCGCCTTCGGGCGCTCGCCGACGACCGCCGAGATCGCCGAGCGGCTGCGCATCTCCGAGGACGAGGTGCTCTCCTGCATCGAGGCGGGGCGCTCGTACCACGCCACCTCGCTCGAAGCGGCCCAGGAGGGCGACGGACTGCCGGGCCTGCTCGACCGGCTCGGCTACGAGGACCCGGCGCTCGACGGAGTCGAACACCGCGACCTCGTACGGCATCTGCTCGTACAGCTGCCCGAACGCGAGCAGCGGATCCTGCTGCTGCGCTACTACAGCAACCTCACCCAGTCCCAGATCAGCGCCGAACTGGGTGTCTCGCAGATGCATGTGTCAAGGCTGCTCGCCCGCAGCTTCGCGCGTCTTCGATCCGCAAACAGGATCGAGGCGTAACCGACACGAGCGAATCGCTCAACAGCTTCTTTTCCGACAGTTCAGCGCTGAAAAACCGTCAGACCCCCTTTTTCCAGGGCCGATCCACCCTCCACATGTCGACATGTCACTACAGCGTGTTGCCGACATGTGACATTCTGCCGGAAGCGCGTTTGCCGCGGCCCCGCCTCCGGTATTCAGGTGGAGGCTGCGTTCCTCCGACGGGAGCGACTGCCGCGACCGTCCGCGACCCAAAGGGGGTGGCATGTCCGCAGATCAGGGCAGCTCGAAGGTGCTCACGCTCACGAAGAGCGAGGCAGCGCCCGAGGCGCACGACGCGCTTCACGACGTCCCTGCCGCCGAGGCCCCGGAAGCCGTCACGGCCCTCCCGGCCCCGGAAGCCATCGACACCCGCACCCTGTCCCGCTCCCTGTTCCTGCGGCTGACCGCGCTCGACGAGAACAGCCCCGAGCGCGCCTACGTCCGCGACACCCTCATCGAGCTCAACCTCCCGCTCGTGCGGTACGCGGCAGCCCGCTTCCGCTCCCGCAACGAGCCGATGGAGGACATCGTCCAGGTCGGCACCATCGGCCTGATCAAGGCGATCGACCGCTTCGACTGCGAACGCGGCGTGGAGTTCCCGACGTTCGCGATGCCCACGGTGGTCGGCGAGATCAAACGGTTCTTCCGCGACACGTCGTGGTCGGTCCGCGTCCCGCGCCGCCTCCAGGAGCTGCGCCTGGCCCTCACCAAGGCCAGCGACGAGCTCTCGCAGAAGCTCGACCGCTCCCCGACCGTCACCGAACTCGCCTCCGTGCTGGGCGTGTCCGAGGAGGACGTGGTCGACGGCCTCGCCGTCGGCAACGCGTACACCGCCTCCTCCCTCGACTCGCCGGCCCCCGAGGACGACGGCGGCGAGGGCTCCCTCGCGGACCGCCTCGGCTACGAGGACACGGCCCTGGAGGGCGTCGAGTACCGCGAGTCGCTCAAGCCGCTGCTGGCCAAGCTGCCGCCCCGCGAGCGCCGGATCATCATGCTGCGCTTCTTCGCCAATATGACCCAGTCGCAGATCGGCGAGGAGGTCGGCATCTCGCAGATGCACGTCTCGCGACTGCTGACCAGGACCCTGGCGCAGCTGCGCGAAGGCCTCATCTCGGACTGAAGGACCGCCCGAGGGTTCATAATTGACGGATCGTCAGCCACACTGGCGCGATGCGTCGAGAGTCGATACGCGGTCGCCGTGGTGCCCTTGTGGCCGCCTCGGCGACCGCGGTCTGCCTGGGTGCCGTCCTGGCCGCCTGCGGGAGCGGCGGGGACGGTGACGGATATGTCGCCGTAGGGGCCGCCGGGGGGACGCCCGGAGCGTCCGGGGCCGTCGTGGCCCCCACGGGAGACGTTTCGCTGATGCCGCTGGACGGCACGGCCGAGGCTTCCGGGACAGCCGGCGGGAAGCAGAGTACGGACTCCGTGGGAGCGGAGGCCACGGCATCGCCCCCGGGCTCGGGCCCGTCCGGCACGCTTCCGGGCCCCGCCTCCACCGCCGGTCACTCCGGGAGCACATCGGCCCCGTCGTCCGGGACCGGCGGATCCGGCCGTACGGGCACGGGTTCGGACGGGACTTCGAGCCACGGCCCGTCATCGCCCGCCACGCCACCGTCCGGATCTCCCCCGGCGCCCGCCGGGCCCGCGGCGCTCAGCGTGGGCGATCCCAGGCGCGAGGCGACCGGTCAACGGTGGTGCGAGAAGGTGACCGTCTCCTTCCGCAACACCGGTGGGACAGCGGTGCGTTCGGGCACGGTGACCTTCGGGACCCACATCATCGGGGCACTCGGGATCGACTGGGCGACGATCGAGTCGTCCGAGGACCTCCCCGCGCCGATCGCCGCCGGCGCGAAGAAGGACAAGACGTGGACGGTGTGCGTCGACGCCTGGCGCGTGCCCCTGGGCATGCACATCGAGACGCAGGACGTGTCCGTCCACTGGGAGTAGGCCGAGGCGGGCCCGGCCGTACGCCGCGCCCGGTCGTCAGGGGCGCGAGGACGCGCCCGGGCCGCCGCACAGCCCTCCCCGGGCCGTCCGTCCGGCCCGGGACAGCCGCCGGCCGGACTACTTGAGCGCGAGCCAGGCCACGGCGGCCACGACCACCACGGCGAGGACGACGCCGACGATCAGACCGACGCGGGGACCCGCCGGAGCGGCCGCCTGCTGCTGCCGGCCCTGGGGGGCCTCGTCGACGAAGGCGCGGAACATCTGAGTGCTGCCCGCGGGGTCGTAGTTGCCCTCGGGGCCCTGGGTGTTAGCCATGAGCCAGGACCCTAGCGAATACGCGGGGCCTGCCCAAGTGCCGGGTTCCCCTTCATCGCACGTGACGCGCTTCCCGGCGCTGCCGCAGCCCGCCCCGTCCGCCGGGACGGCCCGGCGGGGCGCCGGTGGAGCTCACAGCGGGGTCAAAGGAAAGCACCCTGCCCCACCTGCGGGTTTACGTTCGCCAATACTTGCCTTTGCCAAGTTTTTATCCCGTCGGACCCTCATTTAGTTTGCCTGCGGCAACCAACCTTCTTATGGTTGCCCCAAGCAACGAATATGGGAGGTGCGATGGCCGAGCAGGAGCAGTACGAGGAGTTGGCTCGTCAGCTCAGCGCCATCGGTGCCGTGAAAAGGGACATGGGCCGCATCCTGCCGCCCGACTGCCCAGGGGGGTCCGCCGCCGTGCTCACCCTGCTCGGGCGTTACGGCGAGATGCGGATGAGCCGGCTCGCGGAGCTGCTCTCCGTGGACATGTCGGTGACCAGCCGCCATGTCGCGCACGTCGCCGACCGGGGCTGGATCGAACGGTTCCCCGACCCGGCCGACAAGCGCTCACGCATCCTGCGCCTCACCGTCGCGGGCCAGGAGCAGCTCGACGAGCTGTCCCTGCGCACGTCGCGACTCCTCGCCGACCGGCTGAGCGACTGGTCCGACCACGAGGTCGGACTGCTCATCGAGCTCATGGGCCGGCTGCGCGAGAGCTTCGGCGACTGCCGTGCCACACCGCGGCCTCCGCACCCGCATGCGACAGACGCAACAGAACTGACCACCCGTACACCCGCGTAAGTACGCAAGAAAAGGAAGCCCATGGCAACGACCACACCTACCGGTGTGCGGGGCTCTCACGCCAAGCACGGAGGCGCCGTGGACGGCGCTCCGATGACGCACCGGCAGATCATGGAGGCGCTCTCCGGGCTGCTGCTCGGCATGTTCGTCGCGATCCTGTCGTCGACGATCGTCTCCAACGCGCTCCCCGAGATCATCGGTGACCTGGGCGGCGGCCAGTCCGCCTACACCTGGGTCGTCACGGCCGCCCTGCTGTCCATGACCGCGGCGACGCCCCTGTGGGGCAAGCTCGCCGACCTGTACAGCAAGAAGGCGCTCGTCCAGATAGCACTGATCATCTATGTGCTGGGCTCGGCCGCGGCCGGTCTCTCCCAGAACGCCGGCATGCTCATCGCCTGCCGTGTCGTCCAGGGCATCGGCGTCGGCGGTCTGTCCGCCCTCGCGCAGATCGTGATGGCCGCGATGATCTCCCCGCGTGAGCGCGGCCGCTACTCCGGCTACCTCGGTGCCACGTTCGCCGTCGCAACCGTCGGCGGCCCGCTGCTGGGCGGTGTCATCACCGACACCAGCTGGCTCGGCTGGCGCTGGTGCTTCTACGTCGGTGTGCCCTTCGCGGTCATCGCCCTGATCGTGCTCCAGAAGACCCTGCACCTGCCCGTCGTGAAGCGCGAGGTCAAGGTCGACTGGGGCGGCGCGTTCTTCATCTCCGCCGCGGTCTCGCTGCTGCTGGTCTGGGTCACCTTCGCCGGTGACAAGTACGACTGGATCTCGTGGCAGACCTACGCGATGGTCGGCGGCGCGGTCGTTCTCGGCCTGCTGTTCATCCTGGTCGAGTCGAAGGCCAGCGAGCCGATCATCCCGCTGCGGCTGTTCCGCAACCGCACCATCACCCTGTCCTCCCTCGCGTCCCTCTTCGTGGGTGTCGCGATGTTCACCGGCACGGTCTTCTTCAGCCAGTACTTCCAGCTGGCCCGCGACAAGTCCCCGACGATGTCGGGCGTCATGACCATCCCGATGATCGGCGGACTGTTCGTCTCCTCCACGGTCTCCGGCCAGATCATCACCAAGACCGGCAAGTGGAAGGCCTGGCTGGTCTCCGGCGGCCTCCTGGTCACGGCGGGTCTCGGCCTGCTCGGCACCATCCGCTACGACACGACCTACTGGCACATCGCGATCTTCATGGCGCTGCTGGGCCTCGGCATCGGCATGATGATGCAGAACCTGGTGCTGTCCACGCAGAACCAGGTGACGCCGGCCGACCTCGGCGCGGCCAGCTCCACGGTGACGTTCTTCCGTTCCCTCGGCGGTGCGATCGGCGTGTCCGCGCTCGGCGCGATCATGGCCCACCGGATCACCGACTACGTCAAGGACGGCCTGACCGACCTCGGACCGAAGTACGCCTCCCTGGCCGGTTCCGGCTCCGACGCGAGCATCCCGGACATGGACAAGCTGCCCCGGCCGCTGCGCACCGTGATGGAGAGCGCGTACGGCCACGGCATCGCGGACGTCTTCATGATCGCCGCGGGCATGGCGCTGATCGCCTTCCTGATCGTGCTGTTCATCAAGGAGGTCCCGCTGCGGACCTCGGGCGCACTGGCCCAGGCCGCGGCCGAGCAGGCCGGCACCCCGGCCGCCGAGGTCCCGGCCACCGCTGCGGCGTCCGCCGTGGAGGCCCCCGCAGAGAAGATCCCGAGCTGGGCGGCGGCCGTCGGCGGGCCGGACGCGGAGACCGCCCCCGATGGCACGCAGCGGCTCGCCGCCGTCGCCACCGCGACGCAGGGGTCCACCCCGCTGCCCGCGTCCGCCGGGATCCCGGTCCGCGGCTACGTCCGCGGCGCGGAGAGCTCCCCCGTGCCGCAGGCCGCCGTCACGCTGATCTCGCTCGCGGGACGCCAGCTGGGCCGCTCGGTCGCACAGCTCGACGGCTCCTACGCGCTCGACGCTCCCGGTGTCGGCTCCTACGTCCTGATCGCGTCCGCCGACGGCTTCCAGCCGCAGGCCTCGACGATCGTCGTGAACGACGAGCCGCTCGCCTACGACATCCTGCTGAGCGGCACGAGCGGGCTGAGCGGCGTCGTGCGGGCCGCCGACAGCGGCACCCCGGTCAAGGACGCCATGGTCATCGTGACCGATGTGCGCGGTGACGTGCTGGCCACCGGAACCACCGGTCAGCAGGGCGAGTTCACCTTCGCCGAGCTGGTCCCGGGTCCGGTGACCATCGCGGTGAACGCGGCGGGCCACCGTCCGCAGGCCCTGCCCGTCGAGGTCGGCGGCACCGGGGTCACCCGGGTCGAGGTCGAACTCAGCGCGGGTGCCCAGGTCCAGGGCGTCGTGCGGGCGCCGTTCGGTCCCCTCGCGGACGCCCGCGTGACCCTGGTGGACGCGGCGGGCAACGTGGTCGGCACGGCCAGGACCGGTGCGGACGGCGCGTACGCCTTCACCGACCTGGACGGCGGCGAGTACACCGTCATCGCCACGGGCTACCCGCCGGTGGCCACGGCGCTGACCGTCAACGGCTCCGGCGTCGACGACCACACCATCGAACTCGCCCACCCCGGCGAGTAGTTCGGACCCCGGCCCGTGGGGACGCGCGCACTCCGAGCGGAGGTGCGCCCCCCACGGGCCGGTCTCATTGCCGCATCGCAAGGAGTTTGACCATGGGACTGACCGCGAAGATCCGTACGCGGGACGGATGGGCCGTGTCGCACGCGGTCGTCACGGTGACCGACACGACGGGCAGCCAGGTGGTGCGGGCCGAGGCCGACGCGGACGGAGCAGTTCAGGACACCACCGCCCTGGCCCCCGGCGCCTACACGGTGATCGTCACCGCGGTCGGATACGCGCCCGCCGCGTCCAGCGCCATCGTCACGGCGAGCGGCCGTGCCGAGATCGGTCAGGTCACCCTCGCCCGGCAGGGCGGCACCGAACTCCCGCCGCCCGGTCCCTGGACCATCGACCCGGCCCACTCCTCCGTCGGTGCGGTGGCCCAGCACCTCGGGATCTCCAGCGTCCACGGCCGCTTCACCGACTTCTCCGGCACGATCGAGATCGCGCCCGACCACGTGGCCGGGTCCCGGGTCGAGGCGACGATCTCCGCCACCTCGATCGACACCGGCAACGGCATGCGCGACGGGCACCTCAGGTCGCCGGACTTCCTCGACGTCGAGCGGTACCCGGTGATCACCTACCGGTCGGTGGGGGTGAGCCCCGCCGGCGCCGACCGCTGGACGGTGCACGGCGAGCTGACCATGCACGGCGTCGTCCGCCCGGTCGATCTCGACCTCGCCTACCTCGGAACCGGCGCCGACCCGTGGGGCGGCACGCGCGCCGCCTTCCGCGCCACCGCCGAGCTCCACCGCGAGGACTTCGCCATGCACTACAACCAGGTGGTCCAGGCGGGCATCTCGGCCATCGGTACGACGCTCAAGGTGGAGCTGGACATCCAGGCGGTGCAGGGCGAGTCGCTGCCGGCCGCCTGAGCCGCCGGGCGCGGCTCAGGCGTCGCCCGGCCCGCGTGCCGGCCCGTCTCACGCGTCGCCCCGGCCCGCGTCGACGATCCGCCGGGCCAGGTCGCGCAGCTTGACGTTCTCCCGCTGGGATATCCGCACCAGACTGTCGAAGGCCTCCGCCGCGTCGGTGTCGAGGCGCTCCATGAGGATGCCCGTGGCCTGCCCGATCAGGTCGCGGGTGCGCATGGCCTCGGTGAGCTGTTCGCGCACCGTCGCCGACTCCAGGGCGATGCTGACGTGCGCGGTGAACAGCCGGCCGATCCGGGTGGCCGAGTCGTCGAAGGCCCGCGGCTTGCGCGCGTACGCCGTCAGTACGGTGATCCGGCGCCGGTCGGCGCGCAGCCGCAGCGACAGCACCGAGCGCAGCCCGAGACCGGAGAGCCCGAGCTCGCCGTCTGCGGACGCGCTGTCCTCGATGCCGGCGACGGGCGCGGTCCACAGCCGGCTCCAGTACGGATGGTCCTCCCGGCCCGTGTTCAGGGAGTCGGCCAGACGCACGACCTCGTCGGTCCACACGAGGGTCCGGTGCGTGTCGCGCTCGATGACCGAGATCCCGGCGTGCTCGGCGCCGGGCAGCAGGTGCACGGCGAGCCGGGCCGCGGTGCGCAGGGTGCCGTGGGGACTCGGCGTCTCGTGCAGTCGCTGAGCGGCCGCCGTCAGCGCATCGGCCAGCTCAACACCCGCCGTAAAACGGGACAATTCAGAAAACTCGGACGCAGTCACCACGAACCTCTTCGGCATGCACGGCCGAGCGGCCGTGCGCAGGAGAGCTCCGCAGCACATTCCTGACTGCGAGCACAGGACGAACAGCACTTTAGCTGTTCCGACGCGGCTGGGCGCGACCCGCCGGGAGGCCGCCACGGCCACCGCCCGCACCCGCGCCGTAGGCTGTCCGCATGGCTCCCAACATCGCGACGAACACCGCTGTCTCCCGGGACGAGTTGCTGGACTTCGTGCGTCCCCGGCACCGTGCCGTCCTGCTCACCCGCCGTGCCGACGGAAGCCCGCAGGGCTCGCCCCTGACCTGTGGTGTCGACGACTCGGGCCGTATCGTCGTGTCGACCTACCCGGAGCGGGCCAAGACCCGCAACGCCAAGCGCGACGAGCGCGTCAGCCTGATCATTCTCAGCGACGAGTGGGACGGTCCCTGGGTCCAGGTCGACGGTACGGCCGAGGTGATCGACTCCCCCGACTCCGTCGAGCCTCTCGTCGAGTACTACCGCAACATCGCGGGGGAGCATCCGGACTGGGACGAGTACCGCGCGGCGATGCGGAAGCAGGGCAAGTCGATCATTCGCGTCACCCCCACGCGCTGGGGGCCGGTGGCGACGGGCGGTTTCCCCGCGCACCTGTCCCAGGACTGACCCCGGGTTCCTTCGCCCCCTCCGCCCCTACCCGACCAGAACCCCCGAGGACTCCGCCCGCGGACCCCCGTTCGGCCTGAACGGCCTCGTCCTCGAACGCCGGACGGGCTGGAAGGCGGCTGTCCGCCCTCGATGCGGGGCGGGAGCCGCCGCCGGACGGGCTGAAGGGTGCCCCCGCTCCAGAGGCGTGCGGGGACCCGCGCCGGACGCACCCGCAGCCGCCTCTCACGGCCCCGACCCACCCACCGGACAGACGGCGAAACGGCCACGGTCAGCCCCGGGCGACCATCGTCTCGATCCCGGCGACCAGCATCTCCAGCGCGAACGTGAAGTCCCGCTCGCGTATCTCCTCGACCGTGTCACCGCCCCGCGCCTCCATGAGATCGGCGGCGCTCGCGAGGTTGGCGGCGAACTGCGGCTGCTCGCTGATCGTGCTCATGGCCTGCCGGAAGTACTCGTCCTGCGACATCCCCGCCGAGGCGCAGCGCTGCACGAAGTGCCCCTCGATCGTGCCGAACCCGTAGACGAACTGGAAGACGGCCGAGAGCGCCCCCATCTGCCCGTGCGGCGGCAGCCCGGTGTTGCGGACCACCTGCTGCACACAGAGCGAGAAGGACATCGAGCACGGTCCGATGTTCAGGAAGTTGCCGATGAGCGGCGACACCCAGGGATGACGTACCAGCAGAGCCCGGTACCCGACCGCGAGCGCGCGCAGCTGCTCCCGCCAGTCCTCGCCCGACTCCGGATCCGGCAGCCCCAGTTCACCGAAGACGGCGTCGAGGGCGAGTTCGAGCAGGTCGTCCTTGGTGTCGACGTACCAGTACACGGACATCGCGGTGACGTTCAGCTCCGCCGCCAGCCGCCGCATGGAGAACTTCGCCAGCCCCTCCGCGTCCAGCAGCCGCACCGTGGCCTCGGTGATCCGCTCCCGGTCGAGCCCCGACGGCTGGCCGCCACCACGGGCCGACCCGCCCCGGGACGCCTTGCCCTCCAGCCAGACACTGGTCCGCGCCGGACGCTTGGCCCGGTCGGCTGCCCTCACCATGGCGCACCTTCCTCGGAGCTCGTACCGCGGGACGGTCCGGAATTCCCTGGTCCGCCCTCCCACATGATGCCAAGCGCGCGTTTCGGCACAACCGCTACGGAGACCGCGCGGCACCCCGCGAAGAGCACCCAGGAGAAAGCGCTACGCGGAGACCGCCACCGTGGAGTCTGCCCTCTCCGCCCGCCAGGGCAACGCGGCCGCGAGCAGTCCACCGAGAAGCACCGCACCCGCACCGGCCAACTGGCTGGTCTCCAGCCCCGACGAGAACGCGTCCGTGATCCGCTCCCGCTCGTCCCCCGGGCCCGTCGAGGCGAGTGCGGCCGGCGGCGACGTGGCCGCGACCGGAATCAGCGCCGCGAACCGCGAGTTGAGGATCGCGCCGAGCACCGCCACCCCCAGCCCGTTGCCGAACTCCGCGAGCGTGCCGTCGATCCCGGCGCCGACGCCCGCCTTCTGCCGCGGGATCGCGCTCGTGATCGCGTGCGCCACGGCGGGGTCGGCCACCGCACAGCCCCGGATGAGCAGGAACAGCGCACCGCCCGTGCCGAAGGTGATGAGCACGGCGCCCGCGACGGCGCCGGTGAAGCGCCGGTCCCAAAGAAGTGAAGGTCGAGCATGGGGTGGGGAATCCGGGACGCCCAGTAGGCGAAGCCGCCGAGCACCAGGAGCGCGACCGCCGCGGTCAGGAGGACCCGCCCTGTCCGGTGACCGGTGACCGGAGCCCACCACACAGCTCCACCCCACACAGGCCGGTGGCCCGGAGCAGAACCGCCCCGGGCCACCGCCCAGCCCCGCACACGGCCCGCGATCAGCCGTTCCGTTGCGTCAGGTCGTAGAACGTCGCGGACCCCACCGTCACCTTCTTGAAGTCGGCCGTGACCCAGGAGCTGATCTGGGACGAGGAGCCGGAGCCACCGCCCGTTCCGCCGCCCATCCCTCCGCCGGAGATGAAGTAGTGGATCTTCCCTGCCGCCACGTAATCCTTGAACTGGGCCAGGGTCGGTGAAGGATCGGTGCCGTTGAAGCCGCCGATGGCCATGACGGGCTTGCCGGTCGCGAGCTGGTAGCCGGCGGAGTTCTGGGAGCCGATGGCCGCGGCGGCCCAGGTGTAGTCGTCCGCGTTCTGCTCCAGCAACTTCTTGGCCGCGGAGCTGACGTTCGCGCCGTTCAGCAGCCCCCCGGCACCGCCGCCCGCGCCCATCGGGCCGTCGCCCTGGACCATGCCGCCCGCGCCGGGACCGCCCTGCTCGTTCTGCCCCTGACCGCCTGCGCCGTTGCCGTTCCGGGTGTTGCCGCCGCCGTTCTGGCCCGGCATGCCGCCGCCGGGGAAGCCGCCGGCCGGAGGCTGTCCCGTACCGCCGCCCTGCTGGGTGTTCCCGTTCTGCTGGTTCTGGCCCGGCATGCCGCCGCCGAAGCCGCCCCGCATGCCACCGCCGCCACGGCCCCCACCAGGACCGCCCATCATGCTCGCGCCGGCGGGACCGGCCGTCACGATGGAACCGGTGTGCCCGGTGTCCACCGTGGAGAGCGTGTACGCGGTCGGACCCGCGACCGAGGCCACCACGCTCAGCCCCACCGCCGCGAGGGCGAACGGGCGTCCGATCCGGGTGATGAAGATCAGGCCGAGCGCACCGGCCAGTCCGCCGACCAGGACCAGCCACTTGAGCCAGGGCAGGTAGTCGGGCGTGCGGTTGAGGAGGACGTACCCCCAGGCGGCGGTCGCGGTGACCGCGCCGGCCAGGCTGAGCGAGACCCAGATCCTGGACCGCTCCTCCCACAGGACCGTCGCGCCCATGCCGACGACGGCGGCGATGCAGGGGGCGAGAGCCACCGTGTAGTACTGGTGGAAGATGCCGGCCATGTAGCTGAAGACGACCGCGGTCATCAGCAGCGCGCCGCCCCACGCGAGGAACGAACCGCGGGCCAGGTCGGTACGCCCGGCGCGGGCGGCGGTCCCCTCGCCCGGACGGAACCGGGAGCGGGTGAGCACGAGCCCGGCGACCAGCAGGATCAGCGCGGCGGGCAGCAGCCAGGAGATCTGGCCGCCGATCTCGGAGTTGAACATCCGGTCCCAGCCGGTCTCGCCCCACTGACCGGTCCCGCCGCCACCGCCGACGCTGCCGCCACCGCCGACGCTGCCGGTCTCGTCGCCGTTGATACGGCCGAGGCCGTTGTAGCCGAAGGTCAGCTCCAGGAAGGAGTCGTTCTGCGAGCCGCCGATGTACGGGCGGGAGGACGCGGGCCACAGCTCCACGATCGCGACCCACCAGCCGCCGGAGACGACCATGGTGAGCGCGGACAGACCGAGCTGCCCGAACCGCTTCCTCAGGGAGACGGGTGCGCAGACCGCGTACACCAGCGCGAGCGGCGGCAGGATCAGGAAGGCCTGGAGCGTCTTGACGAGGAAGGCGAGGCCGACCGCGGCACCCGCCCGCACCAGCCACTTGGTCCCGCCGTCCTCAAGACCGCGGATGACGCAGTAGACGGTGACGGTCATGAGCAGCGCGAGCATCGCGTCCGGGTTGTTGAACCGGAACATCAGCGCGGCGACGGGGGTGAGCGCGAGCACCGCGCCCGCGATCAGGCCGGCGGCGGGGCTGAAGCGACGGCGCACGGCCGCGTAGAGGACGCCGACCGTGGCCACGCCCATGAGGACCTCGGGCACGAGGATCGCCCAGGAGCCGAGGCCGAAGATCCGGACCGACAGGGCCATCGGCCACAGCGAGGCCGGGGGCTTGTCGACGGTGATGGCGTTGGCGGAGTCGAGCGAGCCGAAGAAGAAGGCCTTCCAGCTCTGGCTGCCGGCCTGCACGGCCGCGGAGTAGAACGAGTTGGCGTATCCGGAGGCGCTCAGGTTGTACAGGTAGAGGAGCGTGGTGGCGGCCAGCAGGCCGAGGAGGGCGGGTCGCACCCAGCGCGGGTCCTCGGGCCGGCCACGCCAGAGGCCACGGCGGAACGGCTGCCGGGGCTCACCCGAGCCGGAGCCGGAGCCGGGACCAGGTGCGGGAGCGGAAGGCGGAGCGCCGGCGGGCAGGCCCGGCTGCCGCGGAGCCGTCGCCGCGGGCGGCTCCCACGTGGGACTCACACCCTGTGGACGGGTCGTGTCGGGCTGAGTGGTCATCGTGCGTTCCTCGGATCGTGATCGTGCGGACGCATCGCCTGCAACTGCATGGTCGAGTCCCCCCAGGTGCGGTCCGCGGCCTCACAGGCGCGGAACTGGGTCGTGTCGTACGGGGCTTGGTCGTGCGCGGCATGGCCGTGCGGGGCCGGTACCTGTGACACCGGGCCGTGCGGGGCGACCGGAGCGTGCGGGGCCGGGCCGTACGAGGCCGGACGGTGCGAGACCACGACGTGCGACGTCCCCTCGTCGCGCCGGTCAGGGAAGACCCAGGCCCGGAAGAGCAGGAACCGCAGCACGGTCGCCGCGAGGTTGGCGGCGATCAGTACGGCCAGCTCGGTGGAGTGCGAGGGGTCGCTGCTCGCCGCCTTCAGCGCGGCGAGGGAGCCGCTGGTGAGGGCGAGGCCGATGCCGAAGACGATCAGTCCCTGCGCCTGGTGGCGGACGGCGCCGCTGCGGCCGCGCACCCCGAAGGTCAGCCGCCGGTTGGCGGCCGTGTTGGCGACCGCGGAGACGAGCAGGGCCAGCGCGTTGGCTGTCTGTGCCCCGGCGAAGGAGCGGCAGGCGCTGTAGAGCAGCAGGTAGAACAGGGTGGACAGGCCGCCGACGACGCAGAACCCGACGAGCCGGCGGGCCAGGCCGCCCGGCACGTCGGTGAGGTCCCGGTCACGCGGATCGTCCCCGAAGGGCCGGGCGAGCCGGTCGAGCGGCAGCGAACCGGTGGCGAGGGCGCGTCCCACCCGCCACACCCCCTTGAGGTCGTCGGTCGCGGTCTTCACGAGGTGCACGGTCGAGTCCGGGTCGTCGACCCAGTCGACGGGCACCTCGTGGATGCGCAGTCCGGCCCGCTCGGCGAGCACCAGCATCTCCGTGTCGAAGAACCAGCCGGTGTCCTCGACCAGCGGCAGCAGCGCCTGGGCGACATCACGGCGGATCGCCTTGAAGCCGCACTGCGCGTCCGAGAAGCGGGCCTGCAGCGAACCGCGCAGGATCAGGTTGTACGAGCGGCTGAGGAACTCCCGCTTGGCACCACGCACCACCCGGGAACTCCGCGACAGCCGGGAGCCGATCGCCAGGTCCGAGTGGCCGGAGATCAGCGGCGCGACCAGTGGCAGCAGGGCGTTGAGGTCGGTGGACAGGTCCACGTCCATGTAGGCGAGGACCGGCGCGTCCGACGCCGACCACACGGCCCGCAGCGCCCGGCCGCGGCCCTTCTGCTCCAGCCGGAAGGACCGGACCTCGGGGATCTCCGCCGCCAGCACCTCGGCCACCCGGGAGGTGCTGTCCGTGGACGCGTTGTCCGCCACCGTGATACGGAACGCGTAAGGGAACGTGCGCTCCAGGTGCTCGTGCAGTCTGAGCACACAGGGCTGGAGGTCCTTGTCCTCGTTGTAGACGGGGATCACTACGTCCAGGACAGGCGTGTCGGCGTCTGTGGCCGGGAGGTGCTCCCGCGCCGGCAGCTTGCCGGGAGAAGGGTCGGTTCGCATGCGAACGACTCTCGTCAAGCGCCCTGTCGCGCCCATGTGGTGGTGCTGTGCTGTGCCTGTGAGTGCGACGACCGGGCCGCTTCGGGGGCGGGCCGCGGCACGGCGGGGCCGAGTGCGGGCAGACGCAGCGTGAACACGGTCCTGCCGGGCCCGCTGTCGACGGTCACGGCACCGCCGTGCGCGGTCGCGACCGCCTGCACGATGGCGAGCCCCAGACCGGTGGACCCGGTGGCCCGGGACCGGGCGGAGTCCCCGCGCGCGAACCGTTCGAAGACGTGCGGCAGCAGTTCGGACGAGATGCCCTGGCCGTTGTCCTCGACGTCGATGCACATCCACGGACCGCGCCGCTGGACGCGGGCCGTGACCGTCGTGCCCGGCGGGGTGTGCTTGCGGGCGTTGCCCAGCAGGTTGACCAGCACCTGCTGGACGCGTGCCGCGTCCGCGGCCACCAGGGCCGGTTCGTCGGGCAGGTCGAGGCGCCAGTCGTGGTCCATGCCGGCCGCGCGCGAGTCGCTGACGGTGTCCACCACGAGCGGGACGAGGTCGGTGTGCTCGAACTGGAGGGGGCGGCCCGCGTCCAGGCGGGCGAGCAGCAGGAGGTCCTCGACGAGCAGGGTCATCCGGCCCGCCTCGGATTCGATCCGGCCGAGCGCGTGCCGGGTGTCGGCCCCGACCTGCTCCCTGCCGCGCCGGGTCAGTTCGGCGTAGCCCCGGATGGAGGCGAGGGGGGTGCGCAGCTCATGGCTCGCGTCCGCGACGAACTGCCGTACCCGCGTCTCGCTCTGCTGGCGGGCGTGCAGGGCACCGTGCACGTGGTCGAGCATCCGGTTGAGCGCGGCACCGACCTGGCCGACCTCGGTGTGCGGGTCGGTCTCGGACTCCGGGACACGTTCGCTGAGGTTCACCTCGCCGCTGTGCAGGGGGAGTTCGGAGACGCGGGTGGCAGTGGCGGCGACCTTGCGCAGGGGGCGGGTGGCGAGGCCGACCAGGACGTAGCCGGCGACGGCGGCGGCCACCAGGCCGGCGGCGGTGACGCTGATCTCGACGAGGATCAGGGTGTCGACGTTGTCGTCGGTGTCCTCGGTCGGCAGGCCGACGTAGTACGAGTCGCCGCCGTCCCGGCTCGTGGCGTACTCGACGAAATAGCTCCCGAGACCCGGGAGATCCACGGAGTGCCCCTTGCCGTCCTTGGCCACGGTGGCGAGCGCCGTCCTCTGCGCCGTGGAGAGCTCGGCGGCGTTCATCTTCTTGAAGATGCCGTTGGTGTCGTTCTTCTGCTCGGCCACCGCCGCATCGGTGATCTCGCCGTCCGCCACGTACGCGGCGACGGTCCTCGGCTGGGTGGGGGCCTGGGTGACGAAGTTCCGGACCTTGCCGCTCGGCGTGGTGCTGTCGTCGGGGGCGCCCGTGTCTGCGACGGGGGCTCCGGGGCCGCTGCCCATCCTGTCCGGCGGACGGGCGCCCACCGCGCGCATGGCGGTCTCGTGCAGCTTGTCGCCCAGCTGGTCGTACAGGTGCGAGCGCAGCGCGATCGTGGTGACGGTGCCGATCACCGCGCACACGACGGCGATCAGCGTCACGGACGCGACGACGAGCCGCGTACGCAGGGTGCGCGGCTGTCCTCGCCTCTTCTGCGTACGCGGCCGTCGTCGTCCGCTCATGACGCGGCGGGCTTGATCAGATAGCCGGCTCCGCGCCGGGTGTGGATCATCGGCTCACGGCCCGCGTCTATCTTGCGCCGCAGGTAGGAGATGTAGAGCTCGACCACATTGGCCTGGCCGCCGAAGTCGTAGGACCACACGCGGTCGAGGATCTGCGCCTTGCTGAGCACCCGGCGCGGATTGCGCATCAGGAAGCGGAGCAGTTCGAACTCGGTCGCGGTGAGGTGGATGTTCTCGCCCGCCCGCGACACCTCGTGGCTGTCCTCGTCCAGGGTGAGGTCGCCGACCACCAGCACGGAGTCCGAGCGGCGGTCGGCAGCGCCGGAACGGCGGATCAGTCCGCGCAGCCGCGCCACGACCTCTTCGAGGCTGAACGGCTTGGTGACGTAGTCGTCGCCGCCGGCGGTCAGGCCCGCGATGCGGTCCTCGACGGCGTCCTTCGCGGTGAGGAACAGCACCGGCACGTCGGGCAGTTCGCGGCGCAGCCGGCCCAGGACGGCCAGTCCGTCCATGTCGGGCAGCATCATGTCGAGGACGACGGCGTCGGGCCGGAACTCGCGCGCGGTCTGCACCGCACCCAGTCCGTCGCCCGCGCTGCGGATCTGCCAGCCTTCGTAGCGCAGGGCCATGGACAGCAGCTCGGTGATCGACAACTCGTCGTCCACCACGAGCACTCGGACGGGGCTCCCGTCCGGCCTCAGCAGTTCGGTGCGCCCCTGGGGCGAGGTCGTGGTCATGGCGGACACCTTGCTGGGCGCCGCTGAGAGCATCCTTTCGGGAACCTGTGATTTGCCTGAGAAACCCACAGGTGTCTCTCAGGGGACTCCTGGGAAGATCATCGGCCGTTCCGGGCGGCGTGGTTCACGGGGCGATCGAGAACAGGCGCGCGCCGTTCTCCCAGCAGACCGCGCGCAGCCACGCGTCGCCCAGTCCGAGCCGTTCCAGGGCGTGCAGCTGATGGGCGTACGGATAGGGGATGTTGGGGAAGTCGCTGCCCAGCAGCACCCTGTCGCCGAGGCCGGCGAGGCGGTCGCGTGCCCGGTCCGGGAAAGGTGCGAGCCGTTCGGTGAAGTCGGTGAACGCCATGGTGGTGTCGAGCCGCACCTCTTCGTACCGCTCGGCCAGGTCGAGGAAGTCCTCGTACTCCGGCATACCCAGGTGCGCGACGACGAGCCGCAGTCGCGGGTGGCGCGCCAGGAGGCCCGCGACCGGACCGGGTCCGGTGTGCTTGCCCGGCGAGGGCCCGGACCCGCAGTGCATCACGACAGGCACGCCGGCCTCGGCCAGGGCGCCCCACGCGGGGTCGAGGAGCGGGTCGCCGGGGTCGTAGGCCCCGACCTGCACATGTGCCTTGAAGACGCGTGCCCCCGCGTCCACCGCCTCCCGTACGTACCTCTCCACACCCGGCTCGGGGAACAGGGTCGCCGTGTGCAGGCAGTCGGGGGTGCGGCGGGCGAAGCCGACGGCCCAGGAGTTGAGCCATTCGGCCATGCCGGGCTTGTGCGGGTAGAGCATGGCGGTGAAGGCCCGCACTCCGAACGCCCGGATCACCGCGAGCCGTTCGTCCTCGTCCGCGCGATAGGTGATCGGCCACTCGACGCCGCCGGTCAGCGGGCCGAGTCCGTCGAAGTAGTCCCACACCTTGCGCAGCACGCGGTCGGGCATGAAGTGGGTGTGCACGTCGACGAGACCGGGCAGGCCGAGGCGCCGCCAGAACCGTGTGACGTCGGCGGCGTCGGCCGGGGCGCCGTCGCCGGGGCCGCCTGCCGGGGGTCCGCTGTCGCCGGCCGTGCGGTCGCCCGGTGCGCCGCCGCCGGTCCGCTGCCCGCTACCGCCCGGCACGCTCGAACCCGTGGCTGTGCTCGACCTTGGCGATGTGCAGGGTGTAGCGCGTGTACCAGTGGTCGCGGCCGTGCTTCTTCGCCGCCCGGTGCTCCATGTGGTTCCGCCACGCGTCGATGGCCGCCTCGTCCCGGAAGTAGGCGACGGTGACGCCGAGTCCGCCGGGTGTGCGGGCGACGTCCTCCCCGAGGAATCCCGGGATCTCTTTCACCAGCTCGCTCAGCCGCTCACCGGTCTCGTCGTAACCGTCGTCGTCCTGCGTGCGCACGGAGGTGAACACGACGGCGTAGTAGGGAGGTTCGTGTGGGGCGACAGGCGCAACGGAGTGATCGCTCATGTCGCCACTCTCGGGTCGGGCACCCGGCTCCGTCCAGCGCCTTTCCGTACGGGATCCGAAAGGGATCGAAGTCTTGACCATTCCCCCGTCCGGTCCACCCCGGTCCGCCCCGTCCCGCCCCTGCCGGATCCGCCCGAGTCCCGCCCCTCTGAGCTCCCGCTCCGCCGCTCGCCGGCCCCCGCCGCCCCTCGCCGGCTCCGTTCCGCCGCTCGTCAGAACAGGCCGTCCTGCACCCCGTCGTCCCTCAACTCCCGTACGGGAACGCGCAGTCCCGTCTCCCCGTCGGCCGCGGCGGTCAGTTCCCAGCCGGTCATGAGCCGGGTGTCCAGCACGGCGACCCCGCGCTCCGTCGCGAGGTGCAGGTCGGGACCGGCGGCGGCGAGCAGCTCACCGCTCACCACGCCCCCGGGGACCAGCCCGCTCACGACGGCTTCCGCGGGCGGCAGCCCCGCGAGCCCGAACACGCCGGTGTGGTCGACGGGCTCGAACGGCAGACGCCGGAGCGACTCGGGCCAGGCGTCGAGCCGCCCCGCCCGCTCGTGCAGCTCGCGGATCTCGGCCACCCGCTCCTCGGGCCCCGGCAGCGCCGACCGCACCGCCCGCTTCTCGGCGTACGGAATCCGGTCGGGCACCTTGAGCGCGGCCCGCAGCAGTTCCTCCGAACGGCGTGCGGCCATCAAGGGCCCCTGCCCCAGCCGGCCGAACGTGACGGCGCCCTGCTCCAGGAGGCGCGCGGTGCCCCGCTCGACCCTGGTGATCCCCACCTTGACGAGTCCGGGGCCGAACCACGCCAGATACACGTGGTACGGCCGCGGGTCGTCGGCGATCGTGTCCGCGGCCACTGAGTGCGACCGCTCCAGCCGGGCGCACTCCTCGCACCGGGCGCCCGTGCTCCGCCCCGGCACGACCGCCCGCACCGGGCACGCGTGACCCCGGGCCCCCACGCACGTGCGCGCGGCGCCGTCCGGCACGGCGAACGCCACCCGCCGGCCGCGGACCAACGGGCTCCGCTGCCCGCCGGCCCACATCAGCACGGGCCCGTCCGCCGACCACCGAAGACCCGAACATCTCCACACCCGCCGCACACCGACGACAGTAGAGGCCGGCACCGACACCGGCCCCGGCCCGCACGTCAGAGACCGGACCCGGTCACGGCCTCGCCCGTGCCCGTGCCGCCCCGGCCCGCCTCGCCGCTCACCCGCGCGGGGACGCCCGCGGGCCGCCCCCGTCCCGCCAGCCGGCAGCCGAGGCACCCGGGGTGCCCGTCCCGCGCGCCGAGGTCCCTGACCCGCCAGCCCCACTCGTCGACGGGCCGACGGCCGGGCGGCTTGCCCCAGCCGGCCAGGTGCAGCGCCCACGTGGTCAGCACGCCGATCAGCACGACGCCCAGCCCGCCCCACAGCCCCAGGGCGCTGCCGGTGCACAGGCCCAGCCCGCTGCCCGTCGCGCCCACGGTGGCGATGGTGAACCCGGTCCATCCCGCGAGCGTGTGCCCCTCGTCCCACTGGCTCATCCGCTACCCCCTCATGCCGTGACGACTAAACTCACACCTACCTCACTACCTAAGCAATTTAGCGCCTAAACCTCTCACGACGTAAGGGAATATCGATGGCTCAGGGCACGCCGCGCCCGCCCGCGACACCGGCCCGGACCCTCTCCGCGATGGACCACCTGATCGCGACGAGCATGTTCGGCCAGCAGGAGATGGCCCAGCGGCTGAACCTGAACGTCACCGACCTCACGTGCTTCGCGTTCGTCCTGGAGGCGGGCGACGACCTGCTCACGGCCGGCGACCTCGCGGAACGCGCCCATGTCACCACCGGCGCCGTCACCGGCATCCTCAACCGCCTCGAACGTGCCGGCTACGTCGCCCGCCGCCCCGACCCCGCCGACCGCCGCCGCGTCCGCATCGCCGCACAGCCCGACGCCGTCGCCCGCGTCACGGCGCTCTACGAGCCGTACTACACCCGCCTGAACGCGCTCCTCGCCGAGTACACCCCCGACGAACTGGCCCTTCTGGACGACCTGTTCATCCGCACGGGCGCGCTGATGAGCGACTACCTGGAGGAGCTGCGCGAGCCGAACGGCTGACGACTCCTACGACGGCAGCGGCCACAGCGGCGACCCGTACCGCGCCGGGCGCTCCTCGGCCAGGAGCCGCCGGAGCTCGTCGTGCCGCGCTCTGCCGAGGCCCAGCACCTCGGCGAGACGGCCGAACGTCACGTGCGTGACCCCCCGGTCACGCGCCTGCGCCTCGAACCGGTCCAGCCGGTCGAGCAGGACGCGCGCATCGAGCTCCTCCGCCGACTCCTCGCCGAACCGTGCGGCGCTCTCCCGCTCACGGTCGATCTCCGAGAAACCGCAGATCTCCCGGCTGCTCGCCTCGACCTCGCGCAGGGTCTCCGTCTCCATGATCGCGCTGCCCAGCCGGCTGCGGGCGAGGGCGGCGTCCAGGTCGGCCTCGTGGACCGTCGGGCCCTCGTCGGTGAGAGGCACGGCGCGCCCGGCGCCCGCCGCCTCGCAGACGCCGCGCACTCCGCGGGCGGTCGCCGCGAGCATCGCGGCCGCTTCGGAGGGGTGCCATTGCAGGACCGCGCCGACCGCTTCGACGTCCTCGGCCGTGAAGGTGTGGACGACAGGGCCGAGCAGGTCGCGCAGTTCGTCGGGCGGGAGTTCGCCGTCCAGCCCGGGGCCCGCCACCAGGAGCCGCACGGACGCGTTCACCTGGCAGCACGCCGCGAGGGTCAGCGCGTCCGCGATCGGACTCTGCAGCGTCGGCTCGTCGCCGCGGGCGAGGATGTCCCCGCCGACGTCCAGAAGATCGATCGAGTCCGGCCCCAAGTGGCTGATCAGCTCTTCGACTTGGCGGGTGATGCCCTCGGCGCCGTGGTCCGGGTCGATCAGCGCGAGCGTCTGCGGGAGGGCGGCCGCCAGGCGCGGCAGGGTGGAACCCGCCGGGGCGATCGGGCGGGCCCCGCCCGGCACGGTCAGGACCGCCGGGGTGAGCCGTTCGAGGCCGGTGAAGCGGTCCGGCCCCCGAGGGCCCGGCACCGCGTCGCTCAGCAGGCGGTCCCAGGCGTACGTGAGGATCACCGTCCGGTCCCCGTCGCCGTGCAGAGCGCCGTCGAGCATCGCGGCGGCGACGGCGTCACCCCCGCCTCCCGCTGCGACGATCAGCCTCGTCATGCCTTCAGCCTACGAGCAGTGCGGCCCGGCCTCCACGGCTCGGCGCCACCCGTCCGGGTACCCGCGCCGGCACTCCCCGGGGCGTACCGGCACTGCCAGGGGCCCACACCCGCGCTCCGCGCTCCGGGCGCCGCGGTCCCGGCAGCTCCCGCCGCGCTTTCCTGCCGGCCCGCGCACGTACTGCCGAACCGCCGCGCGGCGGATCAACGAAACGCAAGAGGCCCCGGATCTCTCCGGGGCCTCTTGTCCATGTGCACTCGGCAGGATTCGAACCTGCAACCTTCTGATCCGTAGTCAGATGCTCTATCCGTTAAGCTACGAGTGCTTGTTCTGTTGTGCTTTCGCCTCCGCTCCCCGGCCTTTCGGCCCGCTCGCGGCGACAGGAAGAACATTACATGACTGCCGCCGCCATGTGAAATCCGTTTGCCGCACCCCTTGTGAGCTGGGCAAACGCTCTTCAGGACCGTTTCACCGGCACGCCGGGACCATGTCCGGGGCGCATGAACGCCGAAGCCCCGGTCCAACTGGACCGGGGCTTCGGATCTCGAGGCGGAGGCGGAGGGATTTGAACCCTCGATGGGCTTTAAAACCCAAACCGCATTAGCAGTGCGGCGCCATAGACCGGACTAGGCGACGCCTCCCGCACAGCCGCCCGCGCGAGCGCGAGTGGTGCGTGCAGATGATGACACAGTCGAGCGCGATGTCACCAATCGCCCCCCACGGTACTAGGCAGGCAGGCCGCAGAGCAAAGCCCGTACGAGGTGACACGGGTGTCGCGGCGAAGAACCGGGCGGGGCCGGGAACGGACACCCGGTGGGGCCGGCGGCGGCCGCCCGGCCGGGCGCCGGCCCCACCGGGTGTCCGCGTGACCGGATCGGCGCGCAACCGTGCGGGGCGCCCGGCGTTAGACAGGGCATGCTCCACCGAATCGTTCTCACCGCCGCGGCGTCCGCCGCCGCGCTCTCCACCGCACCGGCCGCCCTGGCCGCCGTACCGGCCGTGCCCGCGGTGTCCTCCGTGCCGGCCGTCGCGTCCGCGCCCGGCCCGGCCTCGCACGGCACACCGGTCCACGCGCGGCCGGTCCTCATGCCCCCGCCCGCCCGGGACGAGGACTCAGGGGACCGGCTGACCGTGACCGTCCACGACGCCGGCGGCGACGCGGACGGGACGTACGAACTGCGCTGCCACCCCAGCGGCGGCAGTCATCCGGACGCCGCCGAGGCCTGCGCCGAGCTGGACCGGAACACCACGTGGGGCAAGGACCCCTTCGCCCCCGTGCCGCCCGGGACGATGTGCACGATGCTGTACGGCGGTCCCGCCACCGCGCATGTCACCGGGACCTGGGCCGGGCGACCCGTGGACGCGCGCTTCGACCGCACGGACGGCTGCGAGAACGCGCGCTGGGACGGTCTCGTACCGCTGCTGCCCAGCCTGGGGCCCTAGCCGGAACCCCGGTCCGGCGTCCGCCCGGACCCACGGCCGGTCCGGGCGGGCAAGGGACGACCGGAGCCCGGACCGGAGCGGGAGCGCCGGTGGAGTGGGGACGAAATGCGTGGTCACAGGTTCTGCGTCTGTTCTGCGTGCGACCTCCCTCTCATCCGGCGTCGCGAGCGCAACCACTGCCCGTAGACTCCCTCGCGTGACACGCTGCGGGACGGTTGGCAAGATGGCACCCGCGGTCGGCAAGATGCGGTAACAGGGAGGAAGCGTCTCGTGAGCAGCAGGCCATCCCGAGGCGCTGCTCGCCTCGCAGCCATACTGGACGCGCTGCCCGATGCGTTGGTGCTGGTCAACGCGAACGGGACCGTCGTCAACGCCAACACCATCGCCCTGGAGGCCTTCGAAGCCCCGGGCACGGCTCTGGTGGGCCGCGGACTGCTCGACCTGCTGCCGCAGTTCGACTCCCGGCTGATCCCCGGCTCGATGCGGCGGCCCGACACCATCGACCAGAGCGGGCGGACCAAGCCGACCAGGATGATCGCGCGGCGGACCGACGGGAGCGAGTTCCCGGTCGAAGTCACCAGTGCGAATCTGGAGAACGGCCAGCAGGCCTACGACAGCTACGGCTACAGCGCCGACGAGCTGCTCATGCTGGTGGTCCGCGATCTGTCCGGCACGGTCGACACCGAGGCCGAACTCGCGCGTTCGCAACGGCAGACCGAGATGATCCTGCGGGCCGCGGCCGAGGGCGTGGTCGGCACCGACACCGAGGGCCGCGTCGTCCTCGTCAACCCGGCCGCCGCCCAGATCCTCGGATACCGGGCCAGCGACCTCGGCGGCCAGGACCTGCACGCCCTCATCCTCCACTCGCGCGCCGACGGCGAGAGCTTCCCGTACGAGGAGTCCCCGCTCGCCGACACCCTGCGCTCCGGGCGCAAGCACCGGGTCCGCGGGCAGGTGCTGTGGTCGAAGTCCGGGGACAAGGTGCCCGTCGACCTGACGACCGCTCCGGTGCGCGACGGCGACCAGCTCGTCGGCGCCGTCATGACCTTCACCGACCGGCGGCCGTACGACACGCTCGCCGAGCAGAAGGACGCCGAGGCCACCCGGCACGCCGAGGAGCTCGCACGGCGTGCCGCGGAGCACGCCGAGGAGCTCGCGGCGCTGCGCGAGCAGCACGCCGCCGAGCTGGCCGAGCAGCAGGAGCGGCACGCGGAGGAACTGGCCGCGGGCGACGAGCGCTACGCGGCCCTCGGCGAGCGCGAGAAGGACCGGTACGAGGCGCTGGCCGCCCGCCACGAGCAGCTGCTCGCCGTGCTCGGCCAGTCCCTGCGCGGCCCCCTGGACCAGCTGCGCGGCGAACTGTCCAAGCTCGCCGCGGACGACGCCGGCCAGCTGTGGCCGGAGGCCAACCAGGTCCTGCACCATCTCGCCGCGGGCTACTCGCGGATCACGACGCTCGTCGACAACGTGCTCGGCTACCAGCGGCTCGACTCCGGGGCCGAGGAGGTCGCCCGTACCAAGGTGATGCTCGACGCGGTCGTCGCGGCCGGGGTCGAGGGCGCCGTGGACCTGATCGGGCCCGGCCGCGTCCAGTTCGCCGTGCACGCGCCGCCCATCGAGGCGGAGGTCGACCCCATCCGGCTGGCGAACGCCCTCGCCCACCTCATCGCCGATGTGGCCGGGGTCGACGCGACGGGCAACGCGCCGGTGTCGGCGGGCGGTTACATGGACAACACCGTCGTGGTCGCGGCGGCGCAGCGCGGTGAGGTCGTCCGCATCGAGGTGCGCGGCCCGTACGCCGGGGGAGACCCGGTGCACGAGCCGATCGTCCGCGGCATCGTCCGCGCGCACGGCGGTGTGCTCCAGACGCACGAGGTGCCGGGGATGAGCGGCAGCGCGTTCGTCCTTGAGGTGCCGATCGGCGGTGGCGCGGGGGCGGTTCCGGCCGGGCGGGGCGAGGGTGCGCCCGGCACCGAGGTCGCCATTCCCGAGCAGGCCGCGCCCCAGGGAGGCGGCAGGCGGCGGGCCCGGCGGTCCTCCGTGGACGCCTTCCTGGAGAGCGAGGTGGCGGCGGGGTCCGCACCCGCGGCCCCCGAGGCCGGCGACTCCGCGCCCACCGGTCGTCGCCGGCGGCGTTCGGCCGACGAGCAGGAGGCCGGCGAGGTGTCCGTTCCCGCGCAGGGGACGGCGGTCGAGGGTCCCGGTGCGGCCGGTTCCGGCGGTACCGGGCGGCGACGCGGACGGCCGAGTCCCGCCGAGGGCACGGGCCCGAGCGCCACGGACGACGTCTCGGAGGGTGCGGTCGTCACCGCGGCCGAGCACGCGGCGGGGACCGCCGCCGCGGGCACGGGTCTGGGCGGGACGGTGCCTCCGCAGGGTGTGCCCGTGCCCTCGGGGCGGCGCGCGCGCCGGGACGGCGAACAGCACGCGCTTCCCGCGGCGTTGCCCGCGGCACCGAGCACGCCCGAGGCGGCGGCCGCGCAGGAGCCGGCCGCCGCGGCCACGGACGCGGCGCAGCCGACCGGGCGGCGCCGTCGTGCGCTGGCCGCCGCGGCCGAGCGTGCCGCCACCCAGGACGCGGCCGCACGTACGGTGTTCGCGCTGCCGCCCGCGGAGGCGGACCGCTCTCCCGAGTACGTCCAGGCCGAGGCCCAGGCGCAGGCGCAGTACGCCGCGAGCGTCGCCGCCGGTCACGCCCAGGCCGACGACGGCCGTCACGACGTCATGGCGCACGACCCGGCCGACGATCACACGCCGCCGCAGCCGCACCCCGTCTCCGCGCCCACGGGCCGGCGGCGGGCCCGTCCGGCCGCGAACCGGCCGGAGCCCACGGAGACCCCGGCGCATGGTGTTCCCGCGCAGGGAGTTCCGCCGCAGGGGGCTCCTGGACAGGGCGTTCCGGCTCAGGTGGCTCCCGGGCAGGCCGTGCCGGTGCCCGGTGTTCCCGCGCAGCACGTTCCCGGGGCGGTGGCTGCCGACGCCGCCGGACAGCCCGTTCCCGCACGGACGCCGCGGACCGCTGCCGCCCGGGCCACTCCCGCCGCGGCCACTCCCGCCGCGGGCACCGCGGCCCGGCCGCAGCCCGCCACGGCGGTGACGGCCGCTGCCCCGCAGGCGTGGCCCGACGCGCACGCCGACGACGCCGCGGGCACTCCGGCCGGCGGCACCCCTGTGCAGCCCGCGACTGGGGCACTCCCCGCGCCGGACGCGGCCCGTGCGACCCCCGCCGCGGGCACCCCGCTGCCCCCTGAGCACCCGGTCCAGCCGCGCGCCGCCCAGCCGCTGCCCGCCGAGGCCACGGCACCGGTCGACCCCAACTCGACGCAGGGCCGCGCCATAAGCGTGCGCACGCTCGGTCAGGGTGTCCCGTTCACCCGGCAGCCCGCGCCGAGCCGGCCGGGCCCCCAGGCGCCGGCGCCGTCCCAGACGGCCACGCCGCCCCCGCACCAGACCAACGGCTCGGGCCGCCGCCGCAAGCTCGGCACGCCGCCCGAGCCCGCCGCGGAGCGTCCGGAGACGGGCGCACGGCCGCACCCGCAGGCCGGCCAGGGTCCGGCGGCCCCGGGGTCCCGGCGGCCCGGAGCCACCGAGGGTGCCGGACGGTCGTACGCCATAGGAGCACCTGACGAGAACGCGGACGAGGGCCCCGAGCCGCTCGACGGCCCGGGCGGTGCGGTAGAGATCGCCGACCCGCCGCAGCCGCGGCCGATGGACGACGAACTGCCCCCCGAGCCGCTGGACAACCCGCGTCGGCTGCTCGTGTGGCCCGCGCCCGACGTCACCACCCAGCAGGCGCTGAGCGACCGCGGCTACCGGCCCGTCGTCGTGCACTCCCGGGAGGAGGTCGACGCCCAGATCGCCGCCTTCCCGGCCGCGCTCTTCGTGGACCCGCTGACCGGGCCGATCACGCGGACGGCGTTGCAGTCGCTGCGTCAGGCAGCCGTCGCCGCCGAGGTGCCCGTCCTCGTGACGGCCGGGCTCGGCCAGGCGACGCGCGAGGCGGCCTACGGCGCCGATCCCGCCGTGCTCCTCAAGGCGTTGGCGCCCCGGGACTCCGATCAGCACCCGCCGCGCGTGCTGCTGATCGAGGAGCACGCGGAGATAGCGCTGGCGCTGACCGCGACACTGGAGCGGCGCGGCATGCAGGTCGCCCGGGCGTCGACGGACGCGGACGCCGTCACGCTGGCCTCGCAGATGCGGCCGAACCTCGTGGTGATGGACCTGATGCAGGTACAGCGGCGACGCGCCGGGATCATCGACTGGCTGCGCGCCAACGGCCAGTTGAACCGCACTCCGCTCGTCGTCTACACCGCCGCCTTCGACCAGGCCGAACTGCCGCGCCTGGCCGCGGGCGAGACGGTGCTGTTCCTCGCCGAGCGCTCGACGAGCGCGGAGGTGCAGGACCGGATCGTCGACCTCCTCGCGAAGATCGGCACCAACTGACCGACCGGCGGCCCGCACCGACGGGCCGCCGAGCCGTCCAGGACATACGCAGGCCGGGACACGCACGCAGGCCGGGCCGGGAGTCGTGACTCCCGGCCCGGCCTGCGTGCGTGTCAGAGCTGGGTCACGTCCAGCTCACCCTCCGCGTACTGCCTGCGGAGCACCTTCTTGTCGAACTTGCCGACGCTGGTCTTCGGGACCGACTCGATGATCGTCCAGCGCTCGGGGAGCTGCCACTTGGCGATCTTCCCCTCCTCGGCGAGGAAGCCGCGCAGGGTCGCGAAGTCGGCGGTCGAACCCGCCTTCAGGACGACGGTGGCCAGCGGGCGCTCGCCCCACTTCTCGTCGGGGACGGCGACGACGGCGGCCTCGGCGACGTCCGGGTGGGACATGAGGGCGTTCTCCAGGTCCACCGAAGAGATCCACTCGCCGCCCGACTTGATGACGTCCTTGGCCCGGTCGGTGAGGGTCAGGAAGCCGTCCGCGCTGATCGTGCCGACGTCACCGGTCTTGAGCCACCCGTCCGCGCTGAACTTGTCCGCGGGACGCAGCGGTTCGGCGCCCTGTCCGCCGTAGTACGCGCCCGCGATCCAGGGGCCCCGCACCTCCAGCTCGCCGGCGGACTCGCCGTCCCAGGGGAGCCGTTCGCCGCCGGGGCCGGTGAGGCGGGCCTCGACACCGGCGGGGAAGCGGCCCTGGGTGAGCCGGTAGCCGAACTCCTCGTCCGTGCCCACGGCGTGCGCCGGGGGCCGGGCGATCGTGCCGAGCGGGGAGGTCTCGGTCATGCCCCAGGCGTGGCAGACCCGCATGCCGAGGTCGTCGAAGGCCTCCATGAGGGAGGGCGGGCAGGCCGAGCCGCCGATCGTGACCTGGGTGAGCGAGGACACGTCGCGGGGCTTGGCCCGCAGTTCCGTGAGCAGGCCCTGCCAGATGGTGGGGACGGCCGCGGCGTGCGTCGGCTTCTCGCTCTCGATCATCTCGGCGAGCGGCCCCGGCTGCAGGAAGCGGTCCGGCATGAGCATGTTGATGCCGGTCATGAACGTGGCGTGCGGCAGACCCCAGGCGTTGACGTGGAACTGCGGGACCACGACGAGCGAGGTGTCGCGGTCGGTGAGCCCCATCGACTGCGCCATGTTGACCTGCATGGAGTGCAGGTAGATCGAACGGTGGGAGTAGACGACGCCCTTCGGGTCCCCGGTGGTGCCGGAGGTGTAACACATCGCCGCGGCCTGCCGCTCGTCGATCTCCGGCCAGTCGTACGTGGTCGGCTTCCCGGCGATCAGCTCCTCGTACTCGTGCACCCGCACGTTCGTGCCGTCGAGCAGCGAGCGGTCGCCGGGGCCCGAGACGACCACGTGCTCGACGGTCGGCAGGTGGGGGAGGAGCGGGGCGAGGAGCGGAAGCAGCGAGCCGTTGACGATGACCACGCGGTCGGCGGCGTGATTGACGATGAAGACGAGTTGCTCGGCGGGAAGGCGGAGGTTCAGCGTGTGCAGGACCGCGCCCATGGAGGGAATCGCGAAGTACGCCTCGACGTGCTCGGCGTTGTTCCACATCAGCGTCGCGACCCGCTCGTCGCCCGTCACACCGAGGTCGTCGCGCAGGGCGTTGGCGAGCTGGACGGCACGCGTACCGGCCTCACGGAAACTGCGCCGCTGGGGTTCGCCCTCCCCCGTCCAGGTCGTGATCTGCGACGTCCCGTGCACGAGCACTCCGTGCACGAGGATGCGGGTCACGGTCAGCGGTACGTCCTGCATCGTGCTCAGCACGGCGTCCTCCCGGGGGCGACATTGCCTACGCGGCAGTAAGGGTTGCGCTGATTCTGCGCACATACCGCGCGGTATGTCACTAGGTCCGGGCGATCGATCGCGTCACGTATTGGTCGCGCGCGCCTCCTCTCGGCGCACCGGGCTGAGCTCGGGGTCCTCACGGAGCTTGCCCAGCGCACGCGACACCGCCGACTTGACCGTCCCGACGGAGACCCCGAGCACCTCCGCCGTCTGGGCCTCGCTCAGGTCCTCGTAGTACCGCAGGACGACCATCGCCCGCTGCCGCGCCGGCAGCTTCGTGATCGCCCGCCACATCGCGTCGTGCAGCGCCTGCTGTTCGGCCGGGTCCCCCGTGGGCAGCACGTCAGGCTCCGGCAGTTCGTCGCAGGCGAACTCGTCGACCTTGCGCTTGCGCCACTGCGACGTCCGCGTGTTCAGCAGCGCGCGCCGCACATAGCCGTCCAGCGCCCGGTGGTCCTCGATCCGGTCCCAGGCGACGTACGTCTTCGTCAGGGCGGTCTGCAGCAGGTCCTCCGCGTCGCTCGGGTTCGCGGTCAGCGAGCGGGCGGTACGCAGCAGCACCGGCTGGCGGGCCTTTACGTACGACGCGAACGACGGGTACGGCGCGTAAGGACGGGTCTGCCTCGCCGGTGTGGCGGCGTCCGAAGCGCTGGTGCAGACGGGTGTGGTCATGGCTCCACGCTAGGTTCGCCCCCTACTCCCGCGGATCGGCCGCAGGTCCCGAAGCCGTGTCCGCCTCAGGTTGTAGGAGTGGGGCTGACCTCACCTCCTGAAGGTGGACTAGTGGGCACGCCCCCTGAGGGTTCATCCCTGAGGGACGACTCCGTCCGCAGTACGGGAGCGCGGTGCGCGCCCGCGCCCGTGGACCGCGCGCCGGGCCCCGGACCTGCCCCGATGCCCTCTCGCGCCGGGCCCGGGACCTACCCCGGCTTCACCCCGCGCGGGGCACCCCCATCGCGGGGCGTATCCCGGCGGACCTCTCAGGTGTGCGTACTGCGGACCTCTCAGGTGTGCGTACTCAGGATCAGCCCCGAGGTCGGGACCCCGGTCCCGGCGGTGACCAGGACACGGCCCGCCCCCGGTATCTGGTTCACCGACGTGCCCCGCACCTGCCGGACCGCCTCCGCCACTCCGTTCATCCCGTGCAGATACGCCTCCCCGAGCTGCCCCCCGTGCGTATTCAGCGGGAGCCGCTCCTCGGCGACGAGATCCGCCGCCTCACCCGGTTTGCAGAAGCCGAACTCCTCCAGCTGCATCAGCACGAACGGCGTGAAGTGGTCGTACAGGATCCCCACGTCGATGTCCGCGGGATTCAGCCCGGCCGTCCGCCACAACTGCCGGGCCACCACGCCTATCTCGGGCAGCCCCGTCAGGTCGTCCCGGTAGAAGCTGGTCATCTGCTCCTGGGCCCGGCCTGCACCCTGGGCGGCGGCCGAGATCACCGCCGGGGGACGTGGCAGGTCGCGGGCCCGTTCCACGGAGGTGATCACCAGCGCCTGGCCGCCGTCCGTCTCCTGACAGCAGTCCAGCAGTCGCAGTGGCTCGACGATCCAACGCGAGGCCGCGTGCTCGGCGAGGGTGATCGGTCTGCCGTGGAAGTACGCCGCGGGGTTCGTCGCCGCGTACTTGCGGTCCATCACGGCGACGTGTCCGAACGCCTCGGACGTCAGCCCGTACGCGTGCAGGTACCGCTGGGCCGCCATCGCCACCCAGGAGGCGGGCGTGAGCAGTCCGAACGGGAGGGACCAGCCCAGCGCGGCCCCCTCCGCGGAGGGCTCCCGCTGCTGCACCCCGGACCCGAACCGCCGGCCCGAGCGCTCGTTGAACGCCCGGTAGCAGACCACCACCTCGGCCACCCCGGACGCCACGGCGAGCGCCGCCTGCTGGACGGTCGCGCAGGCCGCCCCGCCCCCGTAGTGGATCCGCGAGAAGAACGACAGCTCTCCCATGCCGGCCGCCTGGGCGACGGTGATCTCCGGGCTGGTGTCCATGGTGAACGTGACCAGGCCGTCCACGTCGCCGGGCGTCAGGCCGGCGTCGTCGAGCGCGGCCCGAACCGCCTCCACCGCGAGCCTCAGCTCACTGCGCCCCGAGTCCTTGGAGAACTCGGTGGCCCCGATCCCGACGATCGCCGCCCGGCCGCCGAGACCGTCCCGTCCGCGCACGCTCACGACACGCCTCCCTCGGAGACCGGGGCACCGGCGGATCCGGAGCCGACGTCCGGGCCAGGGCCGGATCCGGCGCCCGGGGCGGTGCCGGAGGCGGTGCCGGAGGCGGTGCCGGCGCCCGGGGCGATGCCAGCGCCCGAAACCGTGCCGGTGCCCGGGGCACCGGTGCCCGGGCTGCCGGTCTCGGGGAGCGTCACGGTCACCGTGCCGGTGACGTGCTTGCCGATGCCGTTGAGTCCGACGACCTTGACCGTGGCGGTGTCGCCGTCGACCTCCTCGACCGTGCCGGTCAGCACCATGGTGTCCCCGGGGTGGTTGGGTGCGCCGAGCCGTATGACGACCTTGCGCAGGACGGCGGACGGGCCGAAGTGATCCGTGACGTACCGGCCGACCAGGCCGTTGGTCGTCAGGATGTTCATGAAGATGTCCGGCGAGCCCTTCGCCCTCGCCAGCTCGGCGTCGTGGTGCACGTCCTGGTAGTCGCGGGACGCGATGGCGCCCGCGACGATCAGCGTGCGCGTGATGTCGATCTCCAACGATGGCAGCCGGTCGCCGCTCTTCATCCCTCTCCCTCCCCGTCCCCCACGGCCTGCGCGCCCTCGGTGGCGATCAACTCGCCCAGCTCCTGGAGCACTTCACCGCCACATCCCAGATACGCGTCCAGTTGGCGCCCCCACAGGAAGTGCCGGTGCACGGGGTGCTCCACGTCGGCCCCCGCCCCGCCGTGCAGATGCTGACCCGTGTGCACGACCCGGTGGCCCGCCTCTGACGCCCACCAGGCGGCGGTCAGGGCATGCGTGGCGTACGCCAGCCCCGCGTCTCGTCGCCAGGCCGCCTCGTACGCCGTCACCCGTATCGCCTCGGTGTCCATGTGGGCGTCGGCCGCCCGGAGTTGGACTGCCTGCCTGGCTGCGAGCGGGCGACCGAACTGCTCGCGCGCGTTGGTGTGCTCCACCGCACGCGCCAGCGATCCCGCGCAGACCCCGGCCTGGAGCCCGGCGAAGGCGGTGCGGGCGGTGGCGAGCACGTCGTCGTACGCGCCCTCGCCGCCCAGTCGCTCGCCCGGGGTGCCGTCCAGGGTCAGCCGCCCCGCCGACCAGGGCGCCGTCAGCTCCACGGGACGGCACTGGGCGTCTGCGGTGCGCACCAGCCACAGCCGGCGCCGGTCGTCGGCGGCCAGGACATGGGTGGCGTCCCGCAGCCAGGGCACGACCGGGACGACCCCGGTGAGCCGCCCTGCGGCCTCCCGCACGGCCGAGGGCCCGAAGAGCGCGCCGGTCACCACCACCGACCCGTCGGCGACGGTCGGCAGCAGACGGTCGCGCTGTTCCCCCGAACCGTGCGCCGTGACCGCGAGGAGCCCGTGGACACAGCTCGCCGCGAACGGCACCTGAGCCGTGACGCGTCCCTGCTCCTCCAGCAGGAGCACCAGGCCGAGCAGCCCCGTGTCACCGACGGCCGCGACCAGTCCGGCCGCGCACAGCTCTTTCCACAGTTCGGGATCGCTTCCGGTCCCGGCCGCGGCGAGCCGCTCGGGGGTGGACAGGTCGGCGAAGATCCGGGCGGCCAGGTCACGGGCGGCCGTCTGCTCCTCGGTGGGCGAGAAGTCCATGTCAGCTCCCCCCGCCGGCGGTCACAGCGCCACGGGCCGCGCCGTCGCCTGCCACGGCGTCGTCGACCGCGCCGGCCCGGAAGACCGGCAGCTCCAGCTCCTCGTCACAGCGTTGGAACTCGAGCCGCACGGGCATTCCGATCCGTACCTGGTCGTGCGGCACGCCCACCACATTGCTGACGATCCGTACTCCCTCGGCGAGCTCGATCAGGCCGACCGCGTAGGGCGGGTCGAAGGCCGGGAAGGGCGGATGGTGCATGACGACGTACGAATAGACGGTCCCCTCGCCGCTCGCCTCGACCGTGTCCCACTCCGGGCAGCCGCACGCGTTGCATCCCGGCAGCCAGGGGAAGCGCAACGCTCGACAGCCCGTGCACCGCTGGATCAGCAGGCGGTGGCGCCCGACGCCCTCCCAGAACCCGGCGTTGTCCCGGTTCGCCACCGGCCGGGGGCGTCTGGCCTTCGGCGTGCGGCGGGCGGGCGCGTACTTCAGGATGCGGAACCGGTGCGTCCCGGCGGGGTCGCCTGCCGCCCTCACATCCATCCGGGTCGTGACGAAGTGGCCCGTCCCCAGCCTGGTCGTCTTGCGCTCGGAGACCGACTCGATCACCGCGTCGAAGGTGATCTCGTCCCCGGGGCGCAGCGGGCGCAGATACTCCTGCTCGCAGTCGGTGGCGACCACCGAGGTGTACCCGGCGTCGTCGAGCAGTCCGAGCAGTTCGTCGAACGCTTCCGAGCGACCCGTGTGCCCCGACAGGCCGCCCATCGTCCACGCCTGGAGCATGGTGGGCGGCGCGACGGCGTCCGGCCCTTCGTACGCCGGGTTGGTGTCGCCCATGGCCTCGCACCAGTGGCGGATCATCGCCTCGTTGACCCGGTCCTTGCCGACGGCCGCGACGGCGGCCACCCGGCCCTCGTACGCCTTGAGCCGCCCGTACAGCTCGACCGAGCCGTCCGCACGCTCCGGGACGGCAGGCACCGGACGGTCCGATCCAGCCGGTGCGACGCTCTCCGGACCGTCCGACCGAGCCCGTGCGACCGACTCCGGACCGTCCGACCGACCCCTTGCCTGCGACTCGGACCGCTTCCCCTGTTCCCCGCTCACCGCCGCCCCCTCTTCATCCCGAGCCGCATCGTCGCCACGATCTCCCGCTGCACCTCGCTCACCCCGCCCCCGAACGTGTTGATCTGCGCCGCCCTGTTCATCCGCTCCAGCCCGCCGCCCCCGAAGGCCCCTGGCGAACCGGAGCGCACGAGCGCTCGCTCTCCGACGATCTCCTGACACATTCGGTACACCGCCACCGCGGATTCGGTTCCCATCACCTTCACGCCGCTGGCGTCGCCGGGGGCCGGTCCGCCGGCCCCCACATCCCCCACCAGACGCCAGTTGAGCAGGCGTGTCGCCGCCAGCCGGGCATGCACCTCGGCCAGCCTCGACCGCACCCACGACTCGTCAATCCGGCGCCGACCGGTCACCGGATCGGGTGTACGCGCCGCCTCCAGCGCCGCCGTGTAGAAGTCCTCGGCCTGCATCCCGATCGCGGCGAGCGCGACGCGTTCGTGGTTGAGCTGGCTGGTGATCAGTGCCCAGCCGCCGTTCTCCTCGCCGACGAGGTTCGCGGCGGGCACGCGGATGCCGTCGTAGTACGTCGCGGTGGTCGTCTGTCCGCCCACCGTCTCGATCGGGGTCCAGGAGAACCCGGGCGCGTCCGTCGGCACGAGGAGGATCGAGATGCCCTGGTGCTTGGGGGCGTCCGGGTCGGTCCGGCAGGCGAGCCAGATCCAGTCGGCGTTCTGGGCGTTGGAGGTGAAGATCTTCTGCCCGTCGACGATCCAGTCGCCGCCGGTCTCCCCGCGCCCGTGGACGCCGCCTTCCCCGACCGCACGGACACCGCCGTCTCCCGGTCCGGGGCTCCCGGCCCGGTCCACCCGCACGGCCCGCGTGCGCAGCGAGGCGAGGTCCGTCCCCGCCGAGGGCTCCGAGTAACCGATGGCGAAGACGAGGTCGCCGCTCAGGATGCGCGGAAGGAAGCAGGCCTTCTGCTCCTCGCTCCCGTACTTCATGAGCGTCGGCCCGACCGTGTTCAGGGTGACCATCGACACGGGTGCGCCGGCACGGTAGGCCTCGTCGAAGAACACGAACTGCTCGTCGGCCCCACGCCCCTGCCCCCCGTACGCGGCCGGCCAGCCGAGCCCGAGCAGTCCGTCCGCGCCGATGCGGCGCAGGACCGCCCGTTGCCGTCCGGGGTCGTCGGCGGGCGGTGGCCCTTCGGGCATCAGGTCCCGGAAGTACGTGCGGAGTTCGGCGCGCAGCCGCTGCTGGCGCTCGGTGGGGGCGAGGTGCACGGCGGCTGCCCTCCCGGGCTTCGCACGGACAAGGATTTCTGACTGTCCGTCAGATACTGCGGGGTGTCAAGGCCGGGAGCAGGACGCCCGGGAGACGCAGAGAGCGTCTGCGCGGCGGTGCCGAAGCACCGCCGCGCAGACGCACTACCACCCCACAGAGCACCCCACTCTGGATGTTCCGGGCCGACGGGAGCTCATCGGCCCCCGGGTCACCAGAGGTTGGTGAAGTTGATGACGGCGGTGGACTGGTCGATGGCGGTGAAGGCCGAGCCGTTCACCTGGGCGGTGTTGCTCCGGTTCGAGGCTCCGGAGCCGACCGCCTGCTGCTGGGTGGTGGAGGAGTTGCCGAAGTTGTCGTGACCGACTCCGCTGCGGCCGATGGTCGCCACCCCCGCGTTCGATCCGTCGTCCGCGAAGGCGCCGTTGTCCGCTGCCGCGACGCCCGTGAAGAGGGCGGCCGCGAGAGGCAGGGCGGCGACGGCGGCGAGAACGCGGGCGGTACGGATGCTTGCCATGTGAGTTCCTCCAGAACCGGTTGTACGCACCGGCGATGAACCGGGATGTACGTGAAATTCGGCTTGTTCCAAGGCAGTTGGCCGACCGCCTCGGCGCTGTGCACGACGTCGCGACTCCAGAGTTGCCCAGCGGAACCCGGCGAACCACCCCGGAAGCCCTGATTCCCCCTCAAGCGTGAGGACATGTCGATAAACCCCCTTCCCGCCCGAGAACTCCCTGCTCAGCCCGCGCCCGACCGCTCAATCCCGGACGCCGCACGGGGTGAAGCGTTCCGGCACGTTTTCGGCCAATCACACCCGTCGGCCACCCCGCGCCCGTGCGTGTCCGGGAAGCACTTCCCTTTTTCGAACACTCGTACGAACATGGAGGCATGGCCACCATCGACCGGCAGGCCACGACCCTGGCCCTGGCCCACGCCCTGTCCGCAGCCGAGCGCGGGCTGGCGGTGATCCCGCTGTCCCGGACAAAGCTCCCGGCCCTGCGCTCCCCCCACCGTGACGACCCCGACCCCGCCCCCTGCCACGGCGAATGCGGCCGCTTCGGGCACGGCGTGTACGACGCGTCGACCGACCCCCGGCGCATCCGCGAACTGTTCGCCGCCGCCCCCTGGGCCACCGGCTACGGCATAGCCTGCGGGCTGCACCCCCACCACCTCATCGGCATCGACCTGGACACCAAATCCGGCACGGACTCGTCGGCCGCCCTGCGCGAACTGGCCCTGCGCCATCTCTTCACGATCCCGGAGACCGTCGTCGTCCTGACCCCCAGCGGCGGTCGTCACCTCTGGCTGAGCGGACCGCCCGACCTCGTCGTCCCCAACTCCGCCGGCCGCCTGGCGCCGGGCATCGACATCCGCGGCGCCGGCGGCTACCTCGTCGGCCCCGGCTCCCGCACCGACCACGGGGTCTACGGCACCGCACCGGGTACCGCCCATCTGGCGCCCGCGTCCTGCCCGAGCGAGCTCCTGCGGTTGCTCACGCCCCCGTCCCGGAGGCACCCTCCCGCGCCCCCGGCGACCGGCCGGCAGGGTCAGGGGCTCGTCCAGTTCGTGCTCGCCGCCCACGAAGGCCAGCGCAACACCCGCCTGTTCTGGGCCGCCTGCCGCGCGTACGAGAACGGCATCGGTGCCGAGCTGTCCGACCCTCTCGTGGAGGCCGCCGTGCGTACGGGTCTCACCGAACGCGAGGCCCGCTCGACGATCGCCTCGGCGGCACGGATGACGGCTCCGGCACCGCCGCGGCGAAGCTGACCGCGGCGGCGCCGGGGCGTCTGCTTGCCGCTGTCCCCGGCGAGGGTGTGGGCGACCAGGGCGTTGGCGTGGCCGTGCCCCAGCCCGTGCTCGGCCTTGAGCCAGGACACGAGCTCCATGTGCTTGGTCAGCGGCGAGGACCGGATGAGGTGCTTCCATTCGGCGACGGGCCGCCCGTACTTCTTCTCGATGGAGGGAAGTAGCCGGCGGGGCCCTTCAGGGCTTCGGTCATGTCGGCGGTATCCCGTCCGTGCGCGAGAAACGGTCTCGGAGCACCGGCACGCCGCCGCACTCCGACTGGTTGCCGATGCGACCGCGCGACCGGGGAGAACTCATCGCTGCGCGCCGGAGAACCGTCCCGCACAGGCCGAAGGGGTGCCTCTCGGCGAGAGACACCCCTTCGAATCGGCACACGTGCCGAACTGCTGCGGTGGGTGTGGGATTTGAACCCACGGTCACATCGCTGCGACGACGGTTTTCAAGACCGTTCCCTTAGGCCGCTCGGGCAACCCACCTCCGCCCCGCCCACCAGGGCCGGAGCAGGTACAGCCTACCGGCCCGGGTGCCAGGCAGGGGCCCATGGTCCACACGGGGCCCACTGGCTCCGTTCCGCTCCCCATGCCCACTGCGCCGATCATCAGCACCCGGTCCGCGGCCCAGGCCGACGCGGGTAAGCCCAGGGCTGCGCCGGCCTTGTCGGCATCCCCAGGGAAAAAGCCCCGCCGGGCCCTGCGCCCGCGCCCTCCCGCGGACTCCGTGGAGCAAGAGCGCAGAGAAGACCCAGCAACCGGTCCACTTCTGCACCCGGCCAGTCTCCGGTAGCGCGGCTCGAACGAAAACACCAACGGACTGCTGCGGCAGTACTTCCCCAAGGGGCACCGACCTTTCGGTGCACGACCGCGAGCACCTGAGCACCGTCGCAGCCGAACTCAAAAGCCACCCACGCAAGACGCTCGGCCGGGAAACACCAGCCGAGCGTCTACGTAAACCGCTCGCCACCGCACGTCGATGGCCACGTGTTGCGACGATCCCTTGGATCCGCCTTGTATCAAGGGGCGCAGTTTCCTCATGAACGTGAGACTTCGCTTCTCAGAAGCCGCCGAGGTTGCAATGCAGCCATGAGAACCGGCGGATGCTATTGAGCCTGGTGACTGCGGCCCTTATGGCCGTTGCCCATCGATCCCTTGTCCCCCTTACGCCCCTTCGGTCCTCTGTCGCCCTTATCACCCTTTGGACCCTTATACCCCCTCGGTCCTCTGTCGCCCTTATCGCCCTTCGGACCCTTATGCCCTCTCGGTCCTCTGTCTCCCTTATCACCCTTCGGACCCTTGTCTCCCTTCGGTCCGGGAGGCCCAGAGGGCCCGGCGGGTCCGGTCGGACCGGCAGGCCC
>NZ_AUKV01000030.1:0-106822 GCF_000424945.1 Streptomyces sp. 142MFCol3.1 | reverse complement strand
AGCCGACCTCCCAGACCTGCTCGACATGCGGCGTCAAGGACGGATGCAAACCCCTCAGCGTCCGGACATGGACCTGTACCGCCTGCGGCAGCGTCCATGACCGGGACCACAATGCCGCGATCAACGTGAAGACGGCCGCCGGACCGGCGGTATCGGCCTGCGGAGCGCCGGTAAGACCAGGAGCGATCCCGGCACAGCGCGAAGAAGCAGGAAGCCACGGATTCCCGACCCAAGCCCGTGCCGCGTAGCGGCACAGCAACGATCGAGAAGGCCAGAATCCTCGGGCATCAGCCCGAGGAGCAAGTCAAGGCTGAGAACCCTGGACCGGGCAGCGGAAGGCAGATCCTCGGCGAGCGCGCACCAGGTTCGGGCCCGTATACGCGGTCTCTTGTGAAACGAGGTGCGCAGCCGGCGGACACGGCGCCCGGAGCGGGCGTAGGCCCGGTGCGGCCTATGACCCGCCAGTCGGCTTCTCTGCCCCGTACGAGCTGTGCCGAGGCTCGATAGTTGTCACCGGCGGAGCCGAAAAGGCTGGCAGAAGGGCCGGGCCGAAGCAGCCTGGTTGTCACCTGGAAGGCAGGCTACTTGTCGCAGACGCCCGGTGCCTTTCGATCCCTCACCTCGTGGTCCGCCGACGGCTCGGGCTCGACGGCCGTACCGACAAAGCGTGACGGCGCCTGTCACGGGGACGCGCATGCGCCATCTCGCCGGGGCGGCGCGAACCGGAAGCGCGTCACCAGGGCACCTCTCCCTCGTCGTCGAAGAAGCGGCCCGTCGGCCCGTCGGCCGATACGGTGGCCAGCCGGATCGCGGCGGCTGCGCCCTGCTGGGGGGTGCGCACTCCCCGGAAGCCGTTGAGGTCGGTCGCCGTGAAGCCGGGGCAGACGGCGTTGATCAGGATGTGGGTGTCGGCCAGTTCCTTGGCGTACTGCACGGTGACGGCGTTGAGGAATGTCTTTGACGGAGCGTACGCGATGGCGATGGGGCCCGTCTCGGCGCCAGGCGTGGTCTGGAGTGTGAGGGAGCCGACGCTGCTGGAGACGTTCACAATCCGCGGCGACGGCGAGCGGCGCAGCAGAGGGAGCAGGGCGTTGGTGACGCGGATGACGCCGATCACGTTGGTCTCCACGGCCGCCCGTACCCGGTTCACGTCGACCGTGGTGGGCTCCTGCGGTCCGCCGCCGGTGATCCCCGCATTGTTGACGAGCGCGTCGAGCCGCCCGGCCCGCTCCTCCATCAGCCGAGCCGCCGCTGTCACGCTGGCGTCGTCGGTCACATCCAGCGGCACGCCGAACGCGTCGGCTCCGGCCGCGCGCAGCTTATCCACAGCGGCCTCGCGCCGCTCCTCGTTCCGCGCGCCGATTCCGACGGACCAGCCGAGGGCGCCGAGCCCGGCGGCGATCTCGTACCCGATGCCCTTGTTGGCCCCGGTCACCAGCGCGACCTTGTGGTGGTTCACGGTGTTCGTCTCACTCATGACATCGATACTTCTCCCGCGCCGGGCAGGGCGTCCAAGACCGACTGGGTGGACGGCGATACCGCCCGGGTATTGCTCCTGGCCGTCCCGGTTAGGCTGGCGGTGTGGAGACACGTGAGCTGCGGTACTTCGTCGCGGTCGCCGAAGAGCTGCACTTCGGCCGGGCCGCGCAGCGGCTCGGGATCGCCCAACCCCCGCTGTCGCGCGCGATCGGCGCGCTCGAACGGCGCCTGGGCGCCCTCCTGCTGGAGCGCGGCAGCCGGGGTGTCGCCCTGACCGGGGCAGGGGCGGTCCTGCTGCGAGAGGCGCGCGCGGCGCTGGACGCCGTCGAGGCCGCCGAACGGCGCACCCGCCGGGCCGCCCTCGCGGCGACCGGCCGCCCCGCCGTGGTCCTGGCCGCGAAGGCGGGCGCCTCCGGTGAACTGCTGGCGAAACTCCTCGACGCCTACGCCGCCGAGCCCGGCACCGTCGCCGTGGACGTCGTGCTGTGCGGGCCGGGCGAGCAGGCACGGTTGCTGCACGACGGCCGGGCCGACGTAGCCCTGCTGCATCGGCCATTCGACGACACCGCCGGCTTCGACACCGAGGACCTGCACTCCGAGGGGCAGGTCGCGATCCTCCCGGCGGGCCACCCTCTCAGCGCCCGCCCCCACGTGCGGCTCGCCGAGGTCACCGACCTTCCCGACCTGCCCCTGCCCCGCTGGCCTCGCCCCGACGGCACCTTCCCGGACGGCCCCGGACCGCAGGTGCGCGACCACACGCAACTCACTCAGCTCATCGCCCTCGGCCGCGCCTGCGCGGTCGTGCCGGAGTCGGGCCGCACCGGCCTGCGCGAGGACCTCACCGCCGTACCGGTTGCCGACGCCCCCCACGTCACCACGGTCATCGCCTGGCCCCCACACAGCCGCTCAACGGCGGTCGCGGGGCTGGTCCGGGCGGCCACTGCCCTGTGACCGACGGCGGTGAACGCCGGGACACCGTGATGGATTTCGGGGACAGCGTCCGGTCTGCCATCAGCTCCCGACACCTCGTGCGGTACAAGGTGACTGGCCTGCACCGGCGTTGCCGGAACCAGACCCCTGGCACAGCCAGACTCCGACGCGAAGTGACAACAGGCCTGCCTTGGTGACACCTATCGCGCCTCCGCTCAACGAGCCCTTGAGCGGCGATGCGGTGTTCCAGGCCGACCAGACCGTCCCGAGCGCCTCAAGCTCCACCACGCGCCGGGCTCCAAGGGTGTTGGCGCCGTAGGAGCGCCGAACATCCGCCGGCCACCGCCCCAGCGGACACCCGCAGGCGGCGCCCCACTCCTCAGGGGCCGTGAACACGTACAACACCCGCAGGTCGGTGCTGCCGGTCTCTCGTCGCGGCCTCGATACCGCGGCGCCAGTACGCGCCTTCAGGGTCGATCCGCAGCGAGATGAACCGGGCCGGCGCGAACGGATCCCGCTCCTCACTCGACCTGCAACACCCCGCGCCGCCCCGGACATCGCACGCCGGGCGTCCGGCCGTGCTGTCCGAAGCGGCTTGTATCCTGCACGCATTCGACGATCGGCGATCACAGATACGGGCATGCGGGCACCGGGGTGGGCGTCCAGGGGCGAGAGCGCGGGGATTTCGATGAGTGACGCACATCCGATACGAAGCCGCGGACCGGGCCTCTCGGTCGGCGCGCGCATCATCGCCGTGGTCGTCCTCGCCGCGATCGGGGCCGTCTGCGCCTGGCTCCAGCACGACGCTCCCGGCCAAAGTGCCGAGCCGCGTACGGAGTTCACCGCGCACAACCCGCCCGCCAATCTGCCCACCGCGCTCACCACCGGCCAGCACCTTGACTGGTCCCGCTGCACCTCGCCGCCCACCGCGCGCACGGGCTACGACTGCGCCACCATGAAGGCCCCCCTCGACTACCGGAAACCGGACGGCCAGACGATCGACGTCGCCCTGATCCGCCGCAAGGCCACCGGTGCGAACGCCCGGCGCATCGGCTCGCTCGTCCTCAACTTCGGCGGCCCCGGCATATCCGGCGTGAGCGGACTGCCCGACTTCCTCAACCAGTACAGGCCGCTCCTCGACCGCTACGACCTGGTCTCCTTCGACCCTCGCGGCGTCGGCGCGACCATCCCCGTGCGATGCGGGAAGACCGCGGGTGACACCGGCTACGACGGCGCCGACGCCTGCGCCGAGCACTCCGGGGCGCTCCTGCCGTACGTCGGCACCTCGCACACCGCGCGCGACCTCGACCTGATGCGCTACCTCCTCGGCGACGAGCGGCTGCACTACTTCGGCGTCTCGTACGGAACGGCGCTCGGCGCCATCTACGCACACCTGTACCCCTCGCACGTCGGACGGCTCGTCCTCGAAGCGTCCGTCGACCCGACCGAGGACCTCGCCGAGAAGCAGATCTCGCAAGTCAAGGCGGTCCAGGCGGCGTTCGACCGGTTCGCCGCACACTGCGCGGCCCGCATCCGCCACTGCCCGACCGGCGAAGGGCCCCAGGAGGCCGCGCGGCGCATGACGCGCCTGGCCGACCGCCTGGAGAAGAAACCCGCCCCGGCAGGCGCCGGAAGAAACCTCGACGCCGACGACCTCGCGTACGCCGTCAGCGACCATCTCGACCTCGGCACGGACGGCTGGGCGCCGCTCGCCAAGGCCCTCACCGCGCTGATCGACCACAACGACGGCCGTTTGCTGAGCAAGGGCGCGGACGACATCGGCTCCGCCGACCGCGCGGCGACCCCGCCCGACAACAGCCGCGCTGCCCAGACCGCGATCACCTGCGCGGACTCCAGCCTGCGCCCCGGCTTCGAACGCCTCGACCGGGACGAGGCTCGCATCAAAGCCGCCTCACCCGTCTTCGGCGCGGCCTGGTCCACCGGCGTCTACCTCTGCTACGACTGGCCCTTCGACGGCGAGCGCGCCACGCTCCAGGTGAACGCCGACGGCGCGGCCCCCGTCCTGGTGGTCGGCGGCACCGGCGACCCGACCACCCCCTATGTGGGCGCCCGCCGCATGGCACGCGCCCTGGGCGACGGCGTCGGCGTCCTCCTGACGGCCCAGGAGGAGGGCCACGGCACATATCCGCAGAATCGCTGCGTCACCAAGGCGGTGGACCGCTACCTCAGCACGGGCCGCACCCCGGCCCCGGGGACGGTGTGCCGGGGCAGCATGTCCTGAGGCTCGTACGGATCCGCCGGGCGGCCGTCAGCACACCGGTGCGCTCGCAGGGGCCCCGGTGCTCGTCGGGTGTGGTCTACGGCTGCTACGGGCAGGGTCGACAGCTGCCAGGCCGACCACGTCGGCGGGTCCTCGGGGTTGCCGATCTCCCCGGCCTTCTGCCGCGGCTTCAGCAGGCGGGCGGCCAGGTTCGTAAAAGCCGGCAGGTCCGGGCCAGGTGCCGGGTGGCTGGTGTCGCGTACCGGCGGGTGCAGCCGCGCGAGGGGCAGCGCGTCCAGCCCGGTCGCGGAGTGCCAAGTCAGCTTGGCACTTCCTCCCGTCGCGGGTCTTCGCCGGCTGTGGCGGGGATGGCGTTGTCGATGAGGGCGGCGGCGATGGCGGCGGCGGTGGGGAAGGCGTCGGCGTTGAGGACCCGGGTGCGGGCCGCGGCGCCGTCGATGAGCAGCGCGAGCTGCTCGCCGAGTTGTTCAGGGTCGGCGGCGCCGGCTTCGCGGGCGGTGTCGGCGAGCCGGGCGGCGACGGCTTTTTTGTAGTCGCGTGCGTACTGGGATGCGGGGTGCTGGGGGTCGTGGAGTTCGACGGCGGCACCGATGTAGGGGCACAGGGGGGTGGTGGGGGGATGTCGAAGGCGGCGAGGAGCCGTTCGCGGGGCGTGAGGTCGGTGCGGTCGAACACGCCAGGCAGAACGGAGGGGTCGAACTGGCGCAGGTACTCGGCGACGAGTTCGTCCTTGCCGGCGAAGTGCTGGTAGGCCGTGCGCTTGGACACCTCGGCCGCTGCGCAGAGCTGGTCCATGCCGGTGCGGTTGATGCCCTGTTCGCGGAACAGCTGCTGGGACGCGCTGAGGATGCGCTCGCGGGCGCCCCGGCCGCGGCGGCGACACCGGCGCCACCACCGGCATGGCGCTGGCCGGCGCGAAGCTGTTCGTCGACGAGGGAGCGCACGTCTTCATCACCGGCCGCCGCCAGGACGCCCTGGATGAGGCCGTGAAGCAGATCGGCCGCAACGTCACCGGCGTCCAGGGTGACGCCGCGAACCTGGACGACCTGGACCGCCTGTACGACACCGTCAAGCGGGAGAAGGGCAGCCTCGACGTGCTGTGGGCCAGCGCAGGCGGGGGCGAGCCCGCCCCGCTCGGCGAGATCACCGAGGCCCAGTTCGACACCTGGTTCGGGCTCAACGCCCGCGGCACTCTGTTCACCGTCCAAAAGGCCCTCCCGCTCCTCAACGACGGCGGCTCCATCCTCATGACCGGCTCCAACGCCTCCCTCGGCGCCTTCCCCGGCTGGAGCGTCTACGCCGGCAGCAAGGCCGTCCAGCAGGCCTGGGCCCGCATCTGGCTCAACGAGCTCAAGGACCGCCGCATCCGCGTCAACGTCCTGACACCCGGCCAGGTCGCCACCGCCAAGCAGGAAGAACTCTTCGACGAGGTCACCAAGCGCCAGTTCGAGTCCCTCATCCCCCGCGGCCAGATGGGCCGCCCCGACGAGATCGCCACCGCCGCCCTCTTCCTTGCCTCCGACGACTCCAGCTACGTCAACGGCATGGAACTCGTCGCCGACGGCGGTACCACCGCCATCTGACCCGAACAACCCACACCCAGGGCAGGACATCTCATGAGCAGCATCAGCGTCATCGGCACCGGGAACATGGCCCGCACCATCGGCGCGCGGGCGATAGCGGGCGACAACACCGTCGAGGTCATGGGCCGCGATCAGTCCAAGGCCGCTGACCTGGCCAAGGCTCTCGGCGGCGGCACCACGACGGGAGAATGGGGCACCGCCCCGGCCGGGGACATCGTCATCGTGGCCCTGTTGTACAACGGTGTCGTGCCGGCCGTCGCCCAGTACGGAGACGCTCTCGCGGGCAAGGTCATCGTCGACATCAGCAATCCCTTCAATTCCGCGTTCGACGGGCTGGCCCACCGCGAGGAGACCTCGATCGCGCAGGAAGTCGCCAAGGCGGCCCCGGCCAGCGCCAGCGTGGTGAAGGCGTTCAACACCGTCTTCCGCCATGTCCTGGAGAAGGGGCGGCCCGACGTCTTCATCGCCGGCGACAATGCGCAGGCCAAGGCACGTGTGGAGGCGTTCATCGAGACCCTTGGGCTGCGCCCGCTGGACGTCGGCGGCCTGAAAATGGCGCACTGGCTGGAAGGAGCGGGCGTGGTCACGGTGGGCCTCGCCAACCACGGGGTGGGGAACTTGGACTTCGCCCTCAGCATCACCGAACTTCCCGTCAGAGCAAACGGTTGACGGATTACTGAAAGGACAGCGCCCGCCGCGGAAGTGGCCGCCGCCGCATCACGGCGACGGGCAGTAAGCGGCACCCAGGCCATCCGAGGTAGGCCTACCTCCTGGTGATGTCGAGCCTGCTGTCCATATCGATGTGAAACTCCCGTACGGGTTGGCGTGGGACCAGAACCGCGGGGACGGCCCGCGCCGGTCTGCGGCGGTGCGCTTCCCGACTGGTCCACTGCGGGTCGCGGAAGACCGCCTGGAGAAGCTGAGTGTTGATCAGGATCAGGCTTAATTGCAGGAGATGGAGTACGAGCAGGGAGACCTCGGCGTGCTCGCGGTCGGCGCCGGTGAGGACGCTCTCGCGGCCGTAGAACCGGCCAAGCAACGCTGCCAAGGCATGGCACCCGACAGGCATGTCACAGCAGCAACGCGACGTCAGCCGCAATCGGCACAGGCTCCGAGCGGCCATACCCCTGAGCCATCACGTCCCGGCCGCCGAAGCCAAGGACGGGTCGGCAGCGAACCTGTCCGCCACCGATACGGTGAAGTTCACCAAGGCCACCGGCCAGCGCCCGCTTGCAGTTTTCGCCGATCAAGGCGGGGGAACTCGCCGTGTGTGGTCGCATATGGAGCGGAGCAGCGGGTGCGCATTCCGGCGCTGCGGGCCGGCTGGCTGAGACAGACGTTCGTGCACTGGGCCTTCCCGCCGGACGAGGTCCAGGCGCTGCTGCCCGGGGAACTGGTGGTGGACGAGTATGACGGTGCCGCGCGGGTGGGCCTCACCCCCTTCATGATGGTGGATGTGCGCCTTCCCGGTGTGCCTGTTTTGGTGCCCGGGCTTTCGACCTTCGCGGAAACCAACCTGCGGACCTACGTCCGGCATCGGGACGGGCGGGAAGGGCTGTGGTTTCTGTCCATCGAGGTGGCCTGCCCGCTGATGCTGGCGGCCCGGGCCGTCGGCGCCCCGTACAACCCGGGAACGCTGAGCGTCTCCGTGGCCGGGGACGTCGTTTCGTACACCGGGTCCAGACGGGGTGGCGACGCCTCCTACCGCCTGATCGTCCGGCCCGGCGACCCGATCACGCCCACTGAGCGGGACGTGTGGCTGACCTCGCGTTGGCGGGCGTACACACGGCGGCTCGGCATGCTCTGGGAGACGCCGGTCGAGCATGAGCCCTGGCCGTTGAGGGACGCCGTCGTCGACGTACTCGAGGAGACGCTGACCACCGCTGCGGGCCTTCCCGCGCCCACGGCCGAGCTCGTGGTGCATTTCTCAGAAGGAGTCAGGCATGTGCGGCTTGGGCCCACCAGGCCCAGTGTCCCGAGGCCGGGATCTTCCTGACCTCCGGTCGGGAGCAGGGCAATGAGCCGAAGGCACCTCCCTGCCGGTCTGTGCCCGCGGCTGCGATTCGACGGCTGGATCGCGGGCATCGGCACTTCGTCCGGGACGCGCCTCGTGCTGGGGCACTGGAACCGGTCGCCGTTCGGGCCGTTCAGCGACGTGATGATCGAGCGGGCCGACGGGGAGCGGCTGCTGCTGGCCCCCTCAGGCCGTACGGCGGACTTCGTGCGCGGCACCTACCACTTCGACACGGTGTGCGTCGTGCCGGTCGATGTCCGCGTCGCGGACGGCACCTGGACGGTCACCGCCGGCCCACTCGGCCTGTGCTTCACCGTCGGCCGCCGGGGCGTAGCGGGGCTCTTGCTACGGGCCGTGCCCGGTGTACTCGCCGCCCGCCCGGCATGGGCTGCATTGACCAACTGGCCCGCCCGCCTGCTGCCGGCGCACGTGCGGACCCGCGGCAGCGCGGGTGCGGGCCGCCGCGAGTGGTACGGCGTACGGGATCTACGGCCGGTCCGCGCGATCTCGGCGGTCTTCGAGGGCCATGACCTCGGTGCGATGGCGCCCGTCGATCCGCCTGTGCGCTTCGGGTTCGGTTCGGTGCCGCGTAAACCCACCCTCACGCGGGTCACGACGACGGTGGAGCTGCGCGAGTGGCCGTCGTTTCCTGCCAGGCCGGCCGACACCTGAGAACGGAGCCGGAGGGACGGCCCATGACCAAACCAGAGTGCCGGAGCTGGCGGACACGGTCGCGGTGGCGCACGGCGCGTTCAACGTCGTGGGCGGGCTGTGGCCGCTGCTGCATCTGCGCCGCTTCGAGTGGGTGTTCGGCCCGAAGACCGACGTCTGGCTGCAGATGACGACGGGCGGCCTGACTGTCCGGGGCCGGTGGTGGCCGTTGCGTACGACCAGGCGCCGTCCGTGCTCGTCGGTCTCGGCAGCCAACTCGGCTATGTACTGGTTGACTTCCGCCTCCAGCGCGGCGGCCAGCATGCGGCGGGGGCCCTCGCGGACGATCTCGTCGATCAGGGAGCCGGACGCGATACTGCCGTCCGCGTTCACTACGCTCAGCACGGGCGTGCCTTCCCGACCCGCGCTGCGAACGCGGGCCTACTCGGCGGCCTTCAAGGGATCATCGGGAAGGTACGCCCTCCGCGTTCCTCCCGGCATCGATCCACAGGTTCCGAGCATTGCTCCAAGGCCTGCCCCGGCACGGGGGAGACAGGTCGCCCGTGGCTGGGCAGGACAGTGAACTGCACAGTTCCTTCAGAAGACGTCTCGGCCTGCGGCCCGGCACATCGGCACAGAAAGCGACCGCTTGCGCGAGCGGTGACGCTCCCGGCCTAGCAGTGTCGGACCTTCACGGGCGTCAGGCTGCGGCGAGCCGGGCCCGGGGCAAAGCGACGATCGTGACGGCAGGACAGGCGGGAGGCGAACGTCTTCTGCTGCCGCGGCTGCTGACGGCTACTGGTCAGGGTGGACGGCCTGGACGCCGGTTCCCGCGTACGCCTTGGGGTTCAGGGTGAGCAGGTACCGCCCGCTGGGGTGGGCTGCGGAGGGACGGGCGGCGTGGATGGCGTGGACGGCGGCCCAGGAATGCCCGAAGCGCAGCAGTTCGGTGGCGGTGACCGCAGCGTCGGTGTCGAACGCCTCGATCCGGATGAACCGCAGCCCTTTGATATAGGCGAGCAGGCCGGGTCGTTCGGCGTCGCCGGCCGTCAGCGACAGCACCGGCGCATACAGCTCGCCGAGTCCGCCGGAGGCCTGGACGTAGAACGCAGCGACCGCCTCGTTGAACGGGTCCTTCGGGTCGTACAGCGCCGTGGCGGTCGTGTGGTCCAGGACAACGGCGATCCCGGCCACTACGCGGCCGCCCGCGGACCGTGCGAGGCGGCACTCAGGCGCTCCAGCAGAGCCCGGGCCTTCGCCTCCGCCTCGGGGCTCGGCGCGCTGCCGAGGGCCGAGGCGAGCTCGGCGCGAGCCAGCTCGGCACGCTCGGCGTACTCGGCCTGCGTCGGCGTGCCCTGTGCGAGGCCCTCCACCAGGCTACGGATAGTGGTGCCGTGCTCGGCCGCCAACTGGGCAAGCCGATCCCGCGCGGCGGTGCTCACCTTGATGCTCGTCTCGTCTGCTGCCATATCCCGACTCTACCGCGTTCCTCTACTCTCGGTAGAGGAAACGTGTTCTGCACAGCAGCATGCTCAGGTAGGCCTCGCGATCTCGGATTTCGCGCTCAAGCTCTTCGTCGATGGGGACGAGCGCTTCACGTTTCATCTGTTCAGATAGCGCAGGTAGGGCTGTCGGCGTCGTGGACGATGCAGTCGTGCGGCAGCCGCACCGTGTCGGTGATCCTCAGGCCGCCGCATCAGGATGAGCGTGACCAGCCGGGAGGCCGGGGTCTTCCACCGGTCCAGGTTCGAGGGCTGCTCCAACTGCGTCATCACTGGTTCGCTCAGGGCCCCGGGGCAGCCGCTCGTCGTATCGGGGAAGGTCCTCGGGGAAGAACACAGTGCTTGAGGGCAAGGCGTCGTCCCAGCGGTGCTGACGGATGGCCAGGAAGAAGAGATTGAGCTGTCCGATGAAGTTCCGGTGCACCGCTCGGCCCGCATAGTCGGCGTGCAGATGGGCCAGATACCTCTCCAACAACGGCCGATCCACATGATCAAGGCGGACGACGCGAACCGCAGGCGATGCGAGGAACTGCGCGAAGTGGGTAATGGCTCGTGTGCCGGAGGTGCCGACTCCGCGCCGAGCCCTGTGCTGAGCCGCCACCGGGCCCACCGCTTTGCCAGATCTTTCAGCCAGGGCTGTGGGATCCGGTCGAAGAGGATGTGGGCGATCTTGGCCTTGATCCCCAGCTCGCGGAGCCGCCAGACCTCCCGGTCGTACTCGATGTCCCAGACGTTTCGCGCAGTGGGTTCCTCGACGCGTTGCCCTGTATGCAGCTGAAGCCTGGCGCGTTCGGGCCCCGCCTTTCCCGGGTCGGCAGGCATGTGCGAGGTCTCGCTCACAGCCGCACCTCCGTTCCGTCGAACCAGCCGACGGCCTCCAGCGCCTTCCGAGCGTCCTCGGCGGTGAGGTGTCCGTATGTCTCGGTCGTAGTGGTCAGGCTGACGTGTCCCAGCGTTTTGCTGACAACCTCGACCGGGGTGCCGCCTCACAGCAGTCTGGTGGCGTAGGTGTGGCGGTACCAGTGCGGGTCAAAGGAGATGCCGGTCCTTCGACGGAGCCGTCTGACCCCGCGCGGGGCGGCCCAGAGGGCGGCATGTCGCCCGAAGCCGCCCGTCCTCGCCGGTCCTCCACCGCGGAGGACTGGCCGGCCGCTGAGCGGTGGCCCCGTCAGTCACGTGGATGAGGCCGTCTCGGCGGAACGGGCGTATTGTCCGCATATGGGTGACGTGCAGTGTGGCTGGTGCGGGGCCCGGATCCAGGGGGCGGCGGTGGGTGGCCGCCGGTACTGTCGGCCGGCGCACCGGCAGGCGGCCTGGCGTGCACGCCGCCGCTGGAGGCAGGCGGCCAGAGCCCGGGAAGGGATGGCCGCGGCCGGTGAGGACCTGATCTGTCAGGTGCAGACCCTCGCCCAGCGGGCTCATGAGCTGCCGCCGCCGGGGCCGTGCACGCAGTGGCACAGCGCGGCAGTGGCACGCGTGCCGGACCTGGCCGGGCAGCTGGTCAGGGCGGCGGTGCGGGCGGACCGGCAGGCGGGGGCCAGCTGGGCGCAGATCGGTGCGGGGCTGGGCATCAGCGCCGAGGCGGCCCGCAGCCGTTTCGGGCGCACCCGTGGGAGCACTGCGCCGGTCGCCAGGTCCGGGTGAACGCCATGCGGCAGCCTGCCGACCCCGGCCTCGAATCCGGTTTCGCCGCGGAGCGCCTGGATTCTGTCGTGGCCGACGTGGTGCGGGAGACCGATGCGTCGGCTGCCCTGGTGTTTTTGCTGCAGCCCGGAGAGCAAGTGCTGCGGCTGGCGTTGCTGTCGGGTGTCTCCCAGCAGATTGCCGCGCCGTGGGCCCGCATTCCCGTGGATGCTCCGATCCCGGTGCTGGATGCGATGCGGCAGCGGCGTCTGGTGTGGCTGGGCAGCCAGGAGGAGCTGGCGCGCCGCTATCCCCGGCTCGGGATCGTGCTGCCGTACGACTTCATGCTCGCCGCGGCCCCCCTCACCAGCGGCGCCATGGTGTGGGGCGGCATCGTGTTGCTGTGGCCCATCTGGCACCCGCCGCAGCTCAGCAAGGATGAACGCCAGGCGGTCACCACCTGCTGCCAGCGTGCGGCGGACCTTTTCGAGCAGGCCGCGCAGCACGGCCGTCCGCTGAGAGCCCCTGAGGAGCCTCGGGTTCTTGCCCCGCAGCTTGCAGAGGCCGACCCCGCCGAAGCCAGGGCCGCGCTCTGCTTCACCGAACGCCTTCCGGTGGGCTGCTGCGCCCTCGACCTCGAGGGCCGGCTCACCTTCATCAACGCCGCCGCCGCCAGCCTGATGGACGCCGGCGCCGCCCGCCTGGTGGGCAAACGCCCGTGGGAGGTGCTGCTGTGGCTGCACCACCCGCTCTTCGAGGAGGGCTACCGGGCAGCGCTGATCTCCCGCCAGCCCACGTCCTTCACCGCCGTGCGCCCCCCGAACACGCCGCTGCTCTTCCAGCTCTACCCCGACGGCAGCGGCATCAGCATCTTCATCACCCCCGCCGCGCAGCCGGCCACCACCGGCCCGGGACAGCAGCTGCGCTCTCCGGACGCACCGGTGAGCGCGACGGCCCTGTACCTCCTGACACACCTGGCCGCCGCTCTCGCCGAAGCCACGGGCGTGCGCGACGTGGCCGAACGGGTCGCCGACCAGATCGTTCCCGCCTTCGGCCCCCAGCGCCTGATCCTGATGACCCAGGAGGAAGGCCGTCTACACATCGTCGGCCACCGCGGCTACCGCACCGACTTCGTCCGCCGCTTCGACGGCACCTCTCTGACCTCCGCAACCGCCGTCGCGCATGTCCTGACCACCGGCGACGCCGCCTTCTTCCCCACCCTCGACGACTTCCAGCGTGCCTATCCCGAGGGCCCCCGCTACGAGAAGACCAACGCCTGGGGCTTTCTGCCTCTGACCGTCTCCGGGCGTCCCATCGGCTCTCTCGTCCTCTCCTACGACCAGCCCCGCCCCTTCCCCCCGGCAGAACGCGCCATCCTCACCTCTCTTGCCGGACTGATCGCCCAGGCCCTGGACCGTGCCCGCCTCTACGACGCCAAACACGCCCTCGCCCGCACTCTGCAGACCGGCCTGCTGCCCCAGGCCCTGCCCCGCATCCAGGGGCTGGAGGTTGCCGCCCGCTATCTCCCCGCCGGGCGCGGCATGGACATCGGCGGCGACTTCTACGACCTCATCCGCTGTGACGAGACCAGCGCCGTTGCGGCGATCGGCGATGTCCAGGGCCACGACTCCACCGCCGCCGCCCTCATGGGGCAGGTCCGCATCGCCGTCCACGCCTACGCCACTGCCGGAATATCCCCCGGCGATGTCCTGGCCCGCACCAACCGTCTCCTGACCGACCTCGACCCTGGGCTGTTCACCAGCTGTCTGATCGCCCACCTCGATGTGGCCCGCCACCGCGCCCGGCTGGCCAACGCCGGACACCCCCCGCCCTTGCTCGCCCATCCCGACGGGTACGCCGAAGTCCTGCGCCTGCCGCCCGGCCTGCTGCTCGGCATCGACCCCGACGCCGACTACACCACCACCGAGATCCCCCTCCCCCCGGGCACAGTCCTCGCCCTGTACACCGACGGACTCGTGGAAACCCCCGGCACCGACATCGACGACACCACCCACGCCCTTGCCCAGCACCTCGTCCACGCCCGGGACCAGGACCTGAACCACCTCGCCGACACCCTCATCCACCACGCCACACGAGACGCCCCCCGCCACGACGACATCGCCCTCCTGCTCATCCGCCCGAAACCCCACAGCGGCTGACGGCATCACCGGGCACGGTGTCTTCGAAGCGCCGCATGAGACCCCGGGACGGTCCCTCTTCGCCTGTGTGTCCCTGGGCGCGAAGGGACTGTCAAAGTTGACACACACCAGAGCGCATGGCGGTGCAGGCGCTGTCGGTTGTAGAAGGTCTCGACGAAAGCGAAGATGTCCGCGCGGGCGCCGGTCCGGTCGGGCCGGCGACGGGTTCCGATCTCCTCCTTCAGCAGAGCGAAGAACGACTTGGCGGCTGCATTGCCGAAGCAGGAGCCGGTGTGGCCTATGCGCTGCCGCAGCCCGAACCGGCCTGTCTCACATCGGAGTTCGTCCGAGGTGTATGCACTGCCGCGGTCCGAATGCACAATGCATCCAGGCTTCAGCTGACCGCGTCCGGCGGCCATCGTCAGCGCATCCACGACCAGGCCGGCGCGATGATGGTCGGCCATCGAGTAGCCGACGATCTCGCGGGTCGCGAGGTCCAGCCAGGTCGCCAGATACAGCCGGCCCTCATGGGTGGGGATGTAAGTGATGTCGCCGACCAGCTTCATCCCCGGCGCACCATGGGTTTGTCCCCGGTGCCCACCCTGTCGCCATACTGGCCTGACTCCGGGGCGACGCCCTGAACGGGAAGCACCACGTGCACACATTGCGTACACCGTGGATCGGTTCGGTGCTTCGGACTCTGAACGGGGCAGACCGAGCCTGATCGCGGCCTGGGCGGAGCGCTGGGTTCCCCTGGCTTGCGTGCTTCCCTAGGCCATGGTCGCGCGTGCTGCCTTCGACCGTGGCGCGCGCGGCTCAGGACTCGGTCAGCAGTGCAGGAGTATTGGTGTGCTGTCTGACGTAGGGATGAAGCATGGCCGACTCGCTGCTCCTCTCTCTTGCGGGAATCATCGGAACCTTGATCGGCAGTGGTCTCACTGGGTTCCTCGCTCTCCGCTCGGAACGTGCGAAACAGCAAGCTCTGGAACGGCATGAAGAACGTCAGTCACACAGACAAGCAGGCCTGCAGGAACTTGACCTTCGTTTGGAACATCACCGGTGGAGGAGAGATCACAGAAGGGCGATTTATCAGGGATTCACCGAAAAAGTTCTGATCGCCCGCGGTGTAGCTCTTGATTACCACAGAGCTTGCCTCAATGCAGTTCGCGCATCCGAGCACATCGCTGGCCTTCGAATGGAGGGAAGAAGGGCACATAGGGATGCTGTAGTGGCTTCGTACGGTGTGGGATTGCAAGGGCCTGACGAGGTGTCTGCTAGGGCGAACGACTGTATCTCCAGCCTGCGTGATCTGCTGAATTGTGCAGAAGAACACGAAGTGAGATCTTCTTCAGGGACTCTGACACGAGAGGTCGTGGCGGAGATGAACGAGCGAATCGACGTCCACTTCAACGATATGCAAGAAAAGCTTCGGATATTTATTCATGCCGGGCGTGTCACCCTCGATCAGCCGATGCCGCCAACTTGATCACGCACAGACGGCTGGACGGTGCGGCGGCCCGTCCGGGACCGGGCGCCACCGTGTAGGCGCACGCCCGGCGTGCCTCCGGCTCAGTCGGCACTGCCAGAGCGTGACGGCGCTGTGGCCGTGCCGCCCACCGGCAGCCCCTTGCTGTTCGGGTGAGTTCCGTCACGAGTGCTCTCTTCACCGGAGAGCGGACGTCAACGGCATCTCAGCGACTATCGAGGGCGGGCACGAAGTCGGGCGAGGTTCGGGCCCGCGCTCTCATTCGCGCATCTGCCGGGGGAGCTGTGCGCGTTGCCTCCTTCAACGACCGCCGCGACGGCCGGTCACCATCGAGGGGATGCTCTGTCTTGCTAGAGGCGTCCAGGCCACAGTGGAAGAGGTACTTGATCGCGGTCATCACTTCGGATGATTTGCATGCGAGAGGGGGATCTAGTGGCCCTAGGTGATCTTACGTGGGAGCAGCTTGTAGGTCTGGTTCGACGCATCATTGCGTTCGATGGAACTGAAGAAGAAGTGGACGCCATGGAGGTGCTATTCGAGTCAAGTGTTCCTTATCCGGGTGTCTACTCCTTGATCTACCACTCGGAACCTGAGCTTACGCCCGAGGAAATCGTAGAAAGGGCGCTCTCGTATCAAGCCATCGCACCCCCTTATCGTCCGGAGTGAATTTTTTGAAGTGTCGCTAGAAGGCCGGTAATGGCATTTCGTTGCAGTGTCATCGAGATATCTCTTCTCTCTGAAAGAGCGTTTTGTCCCGGCGGCAGTGTTTGGTTCGAGGTTCAAGTGTCGCGCCAGTGCGAGGCGTCGGCTTATGAGGTCGATCATCGCGACGTGGATTATGGCTTCGGAGCGGTGGGAGTGGGTCTCGAAGTCGCGGGCAACGCGGCGGTGGTGCATCAGCCAGCCGAAGGTCCGCTCAATCGGCCAAGCACACTGCACCTATGAATGGGTATCAGGTAGGCGATGTGCCGGTAATCGAACGGGAGGGGCTGGCCGTCGCCGCGGCTGGGTCAGCGGCGGCGCCGCCCGAACAGGTGCTGCCAGAACGTGGAGTGTCTGCTGTGCCAGCGCGCCCGGATGAGTTCTGCGCTGGAGGGGCCGGTGAACTGCTGGGAGACGGCCGCGTAGGCCTGCAGGAGGGCGAGGAGGTGCTGATCGACGTCGGGGAAGCGCCGTTCTTGTTCCACGAACGGTTCGATGGCCTCCCATACCTTCGCGATCCGGCCCCGCGCCATGACGATGGCGGCGGTTTCGTCGATGACACCCAGTGCGTACAAGCCGGCGAGTGTCTGGAAGAAGTAGGCGACGCTGTACACGGCCGCTTTGGCGTCAGGCGGCAGGCCCCGCAGCCCACCATCCGGCGCATGCTCACGGTTGAGATCGCGACAGACGTAGGCGTACTGCTCGTGCAGCTCGGCGGAGCGGAACTCGGCGAGCAGGTCCATCAGAGCAGGTATGTAGTTCGCCTGCCGGGCGATCTGCACCTGCCGTGCTCCGAACCACATCGAGGCGAGCACCGCGGAAACGGAGATCGCTATGGCCAGCACGTTCAAAAGGGTGGCCCCGTCCACGAGCGCATCGTAAAGCTGCAGTCGCCCGTTGACGAGTGTCGCGGAGCGGGCCGGCAGAACCTCGGCCGGCCCTGCATCGCACGGCAGAAGGATCGCCGCGGACGGTGCCCGTGAGGAGATCGAGAAGCACCAGGCGCGCAAGACCATCACTGGCTACGCCCGCGACTGGGCGCTGTGGAGCGAATTCCCCGCCCGGCTCGCCGAGCGCACCGCCACCGTCCTGCCGCTCAGCGACAGCCCCATGCTCGGCCCACAGGAACTTCGGTCCATCGGACCCGTTCTGCGTCATCTCACTGTGAATACGCCGTGTCGGCCAGGACCAGGCCCGGCCTGGTGCGCGGTCGTCGCGGCGGCGGGGAACGCGCAGACGGGCCATGACTTTGTGAACGCAGGCACATCTCAGGCCTGTCCGGCGGTGAGAACGAAATACCGGCGGACGGCAGCGACCGTCGGCGGCGAGGTGGGTCTTCGTGGTCAGCCCGCCGTGGGACCGGCCGACGGCATGGTCGGCCGGCCCGCCGGCCGGGGCCCCCCCGTGACCGCCCAGTTCAGGTCCTCGTCGGCGTCGGCCTGAGCCATCAGCGCGGTGAAGACCCACTTCCGGGTGCCGTCGACGGTCTACATCCGTAGCCGGTTGTAGACCCCTCGCCAGTTGCCGTACTTCTCCGGCAGATGGACCCACTGCGAGCCGGTCTGGGACTCGAAGGCGATCGCGTCGATCACCCTGCGGTGATCCCGCCAGCGGCCACCCCGCTTCGGTGCGGTCCGGGAGCACCGCCTCGATCCGCTCCCACTGCGTGTCAGTCAACGGCACACCCGGACCGGCGATCGGATGATCTCAACGAAACTGCTAGTGCTGGACGAGTTCGCGGATCAAACGGGCGACATTTGCCACGGCCGACACGGCAGCAAGTGCCAGGGCCCAGCGGGGCTTCTCCTCTTTGGATCCGGCGGCACGGGCGATACGGTCTTTGTGCACAGGACATCACCTCAACTGCGAGGGGTGTTATCGGAAGCCCGTCGCCCCGAAATCACGCTGTCCAGGCCGACTTGGGGAGGCGGGCTTCTGTTATTTCAGCAGTAGGCAGCTGCAGCGTGGCAGTCCGAGGCGACATCATGTTCCTGCAGCTTCAGGACCCGGAGAGGGGGATATTTAGTACTGAAGCCACACAATCTATGTCCAACGATGCAAGACGGATAGCTCGCGGCCGCCGGGAATGGGGGCACGTGGCGATCAATATGTTTCGACGGGTTCCCAGCCATCCACGTCCAGGCTGTCCGCCGCTTCGTTCAGCAACGGCGGCTCGGCCGCCTGTGCGCCACAGCCCTACAAGCCCGCGGCGGCGGCATTTGTCGTGCGGCTGCGTGAGCTCGTCGATCCCAGGCTCGTAACCCACCCCCCGCCTGCCTTCCAGCGTCGGCCGCTGCAAGGACACCACGGTGGTTGTCGATGGCCGCTACCCCGGGCAGCGCGTAGCGCCGCCGTGCAGGCAGCAGAGGCACCGAAGGCTGCCACACCTGGGAGCATCCGGGAGCTGTTCGGCTACCGATCAGAGAACTCCTCGGCCCGCTCCCGGTCCGTGACCTCCGACAAAATGTCCAGTAACTCCGCTGAAGCTACCCGCACGCAGTGATCGAGGAACTACAGCGAAGCCACTGATCTCCAACTGAAGGGACTGAGCGGCTGGGCTGGTGTCTTCGGACTGCAAGAATGGCCGGTCAGCGGTTCGGCGTACAGCGGCGGATGCGCGGTGTGGTCCGGTGCGTATGCCTCCAACAGTGGGAAGTCCTCAAGCCATGGCCGCCCAGCGCAGCTCCCTCGATCGCCAGCTTTCCGTCCACCAGCTGAAGGTTGGTCTGGAGGGGATGAAACTGCCGGTGTGGCGGCGGCTGGTGGTGCCCTCGGACATCACGCTGGGATCGCTGCACGTCGTGATCCAGGAGGCGTTCGGCTGGCAGGACATGCACCTGCACGCCTTCGAAGACCGCCTGGGCGGGCGGTACGCCCCGCCGGAGGATCTCGATGTCCCGGTGTTCGACGAGGAGGAGGCCGTCCTCGCGGACGTCCCGCCGCGCACCGGCGACCGAATGGACTACACCTACGACTTCGGCGACGACTGGCTGCACCGGATCACTGTGGAGGGAGCACGCCCCGCCGAAGAGGGCGAGGGGGAAGTCCCGTTGTGCATGGGCGGGCGGCGTGCCATGCCGCCCGCCGAGGACCTCGGTGGCGTGCGCGAGCTGACCGAGCGGCTGGAGCGGTACGGGGACGGGCAGCGCCCGAGCCCCGCTGTCGTCCGGCACGGCGGTGAGAAGCGGGTGGAGTACCAGAGCCCGCACGACGAGGTGTTGGCGGGCCTGTACGAGGAGGGCCTCGACCAGGCTGACCTCGACCCTGCCGAACTCACCCGCGGGCTGGCGCAGGTGGGGCTGCGGAGGACAGAGAAGGGCCCGAATGGCTTTTGCAGAAGGGTGGTGGCGGGAGAGGGGCGGGCGGGCACGCGACCCAAACGGCGTGGCAGGTGGGGCGAGCGCCAGGCTCCGCCGGGGATGTGCTGGCGCGAGTGCGGCGAGCTTTACTCTCTGCTCGGCGACGCGGGCCTGCTCGCCGACGGCGACGATGGGGGTTCCGCCGCGCGAGCGATTTCGAGCGTGGGGGAGGGCGAGGAGGAGAGGTCGGCGGTGGCGGCAGCGGCGACCGAACCCGCCCTCGGTTTCCGCGCGTTGGGCGGGCCGTTGGGTGAGCTGGCGCCGCTGCGGGAGCTGACCGAAAAGGCTCCGCCGCTGGTGTTTCTGATGCTGCTCGCGGCGTACGGGCTGCCCGACGAGGAGTGGCTGGATGTCGCCGACTTCGGCACGGACGGCCTGTCAGGACTGCCCGAGGGCCCGGCCCGGCAGCTGGTGTCAGCGCTCCTCGCCGACCAGTACCACGACCCCGCCGGGACGTTGGAGCTGTTCGGTGCCGCCGAGCGCGACGGCCATGAGCCTCCTGCGGACGATGCCGTCTTCACCCTGCTGTTCGACGGCGGCGGGCAGGGCATGCTGCCCGCCGACCGCTTCCAGCTCACGGCGCTGGGTCGCTTCGACCTGCGCGCGCTGCTGGTGGCGGCAGGCGTCCCGGCGCCGGTGACCAGCTCGCTCGCCCGGTCGGACGCCCGCGAACTGCCGGCCGCGCTCCTCTCGTACCGTGCCGGCCACCCGCACGCCGGCGAGGTGCTCGGCTCGCTTGCCGACGCCGTCGAACCCCTCGACAAGGCCGTGGCCAAGCGGCTGCGGAAGGCCGCGTTCAAGGCGGGGAGTGCCAAGTGAGCCGAGCTCTGCGGGAGACTACCGCCGAGGCCGCGCCGCTCGCGGATCCTGCTGCCACTGCCTGGGCGCGCGAACACCTCGCCGCGGGCAGTTGGGCCGCGGTGTTCGTGCCGGCCGAGCCGGGGCGGCCGGCCCGACTTGGCCGCCTGGTGCTCTACCGGCCCTCCGCCGACGCCCGCCGCGTGCCCGCCTCGACCGCCGTACCAAAGACGGTAAAGCGGGTCCGCCTCGATCTGGTCCTGCCGCACGGTGCCGGGGTGCGCACCCGCGACATCGAGGGGCTGGCGCTCGGCCCCGCAGACGCGCTCGCCCTCCTGCTCGATCTGCCCGACCTGCCAAAGGACCCCGTTCATCCATCGCTCGCCGCATGGGCGGCCGTCGCCCGCCGCGCCCTTCAGCTGCTGGGCGAGGGGCGGCTGTATCCGGCGCTGACCTCCGACACATACACCACCTGGCGTTTCGGGCCACCCGGCGCGCGGGGCAAGCGGGACCTGGACGCGCTGGCCGCCGCTCTGCCCCCGTACGCCCACAATCTCCCCGCGCCACCGGCAGACGGCAAGGCCGTACGGATCGCCGAACCGGCAGCCCTCGTAGGGGAGTTCTGCGACGCACTGGCAGACGCCCTGCCGCGTACCCCAGCCGCCTGCTGGGCCGCGCCCAGCAACCCGTACGCCGACCGCACGACCGCCCTGCACCCGCGCCTGGCCCCGTGGGCGGCCGAGGCCGCGGCCGAGCGGGCCGCGCAGGTCGGTGTGGAGCTGCGGGTCGAGCCCCCCGTCGGGCGGCGCCGCGTCTTCCAGGCGGTGCTGCAGCTGCGGACCGCAGCCGACCCCTCCCTGGTCCTGGACGCCGCCGAGCTGTGGGCCGACCCGCACCGCGCAGCGTCTGCTCGGCCCGCACGCCGAGGCCGAGGCGCTGCTGGCACTGCGCCGTGCCGCACGCGCCTGGCAGCCCCTGACCCGCCTGCTCGCCGAAGCCGCGCCCAGCGCGCTGAGGCTCGACGACGAGGAGGCCATGGAGCTGCTGGGGGACGCCACCGACGCGCTGCGCACGGCGGGCGTACGCGTGCACTGGCCGCGCGAGCTGGTCAAGGCCCTCGACCTGCGAGCGGAGATCGGGGCGGCCACCGCGCCCGGCGCGACCGTGGAGACCCTGCTGGGCAGGGATGCCCTCCTCGATTTCTCCTGGCGGGTCGCGCTCGGCGGCGAGCAGCTCACCGAGGACGAACTCGACGTGCTGGCCGAGGCCCGCCGCCCGCTGGTCAAGCTCCGCGACCAGTGGGTGGTCGCCGACCCGAAGCTGGTGGCCCGCCTCAAGCGGCAGCGCAGCCGCGAACTCGCTCCGCTGGAGGCACTCCAGGCGGCGCTGAGCGGCGAGGTGGAATGGGACGGCGAGCGCGTCGCGGTGGAAACGGCCGGCGCCTTCGGCGAGCTGGTCGACCGTCTGCGGGCCGGCGAGTGCCGCGCTCCCGTCCGCGTACCTCAGGGCCTGACGGCCACCCTGCGTGACTACCAAAAGCGCGGACTGGCCTGGCTGGCGGACATGACCCGCCTGACGCTCGGCGGGATCCTCGCCGACGACATGGGCCTCGGCAAGACCGTCACCCTGCTCGCCCTCCACCTGCACCGCCAGGAGCAACCCGACACCGCGGGCCCCGCCCTCGTGGCCTGCCCGGCCTCGCTGCTCGGCAACTGGCAGCGCGAGGCGGCCCGCTTCGCCCCCGCCCTCACGGTGCGCCGCTACCACGGCGGCGAGCGCACCCTGGACCACCTCGCCGGGGACGAACTCGTCCTGGTCACCTACGGCGTGCTGCGCCGGGACCGGGAGCGGCTGGCCGCCGTCAAGTGGTCGCTGGTCGCCGCCGACGAGGCCCAGCACGTCAAGAACCCGTACGCCACCACCGCCCGCGAACTGCGCGCCCTGCCCGCCCGCGCCCGCGTCGCGCTCACCGGCACCCCGGTGGAGAACAACCTCTCCGAACTGTGGGCCCTGCTCGACTGGACCACCCCCGGTCTGCTCGGCCCGCTGTCCGCCTTCCGCGACCGCTTCGCGAAGGCCATCGAGCGCGGCGCGCTGGGTGCGGACGGCGACGAGGAGAGCGCCGAACAGGCCCGGCAGGCCGCCGAACAGCTCACCCGGCTCACCCGTCCGTTCCTGCTGCGCCGCCGCAAGTCCGACCCCGGTGTGGCCCCCGAACTCCCGGCCAAGACGCAGACCGACCACCCCGTCACCCTCACCCGCGAGCAGGCCGCCCTGTACGAGGCGCAGGTCCGCGAGACCATGACCCTCATCGAGAAGGCGGACGGCATCGCCCGCCGCGGCCTGGTACTCAAACTCCTCACCGCCCTCAAGCAGATCTGCAACCACCCCGCCCACTACCTGCGCGAGACCGGGCCCCTGGCCGCCCGCTCGGGCAAGCTGGACCTCCTCGACGAACTGCTCGACACGGTGGTCGCCGAGGACGAGGGCGCCCTGGTCTTCACCCAGTACACGCAGATGGGCAAGCTCCTGGAGCGGCACTTCGCCGACCGCGGCATCCGCGCCCGCTACCTGCACGGCGCCACCCCCGTCCCCCGGCGCGAGGAGATGGTCGCCGCCTTCCAACAGCGCGAGTTCCCCGTCTTCCTGCTCTCCCTGAAGGCCGCCGGCACCGGCCTCAACCTCACCCGCGCCACCCACGTGATCCACTACGACCGGTGGTGGAACCCCGCCGTCGAGGACCAGGCCACCGACCGCGCCCACCGCATCGGCCAAGACCGCCCCGTCCAGGTCCACCGGCTCACCACGCAGGGCACCCTGGAGGACAAAGTCGCCCGCCTGCTCGGCGCCAAGCGCGCCCTCGCGGACCAGATCATCACCTCCGGCGAGGCCGCCCTGACCGAACTGACCAACGCCGACCTCGCCGAACTCGTCGCACTGTCCCACGGAGCCGACGCATGACCCCCTCCCACAAAGCGCCGCGCACCGGCAGCCGCGCCTTCGCCGCCACCTGGTGGGGCCGGGCCTGGGTGGACGCCCTGGAGGCCTCCACCCTCGACGCCGGCCGCCTCTCCCGCGGCCGTACCTACGCGCGCAAGGGCATGGTCGGCCCGGTCACCGCCACCCCCGGAATGCTGCGCGCCGAGGTCGAGGGCAGCGCCCCCCGGCCGTACGACGCCGCGGTACGCCTGCGCGTCCTCACCGACGCCCAGTGGGACGCCCTCCTCGACGCCATCGCCGCCCAAGCCGGCCGCACCGCCGCCCTCCTCGACGGCGAGATGCCCGCCGACCTCGCCGACGACGCCCGCGCCGCCGGCATCCCCCTGCTGCCCGAACCGGCCGAACTCGACCCGGAGTGCTCCTGCCCCGACTGGGGCTACCCCTGCAAGCACGCCGCCGCCCTGTGCTACGCCACCGCCACCCATCTCGACGACGACCCCTTCCGGCTCCTCGCCCTCCGCGGCCGCACCAAGGACGCCGTCCTCACCGCGCTGCGCACCCGCCGCCAGACCTCAACGTGCGCTGTGCCGGAAACCGGCGAGACGCCCCGCGGCCGGGGCATGCCCGCCCGCGACGCATTCGCCTCCTGGAACGGCACCTTCACCCTGCCTGCCCTCGAGCCGGCCAAGAGCGCACCAGGCGAACCCGACACAGCCCCCTCTCCCGTCACCACCGCACCCCCACCCGGCGCCCCCTTCACCCTCGACGACCTCGAAGCACTCACCCGCGACACCGCTCAGCGCGCCCGCAACCTCGCCGCCGGGCACACCACCTCCCTCACCTGCACCCCGCTCGAGGACGCCGTACGCCTCGCCGCGACCGGCATCGGCGAGGACTGGTTCCACCAGCTCGTACGCGCCGCCGGCCTGCCCCCGCTCGACTTCGCCCTCCTGGTCCGCGCCCTGCGCCACGGCGGATCCGCCGGCGTCGCCGTCGCCCGCGCACCCTTCGTCCCCGATCCCGCCGCCATGGCCGCCGCCCGCACCGCCCTCGCCGACCCCGACAACGCGGACAGCACAGATGACACCGCCCGCACCCTACGGATGCGCACCTGGCGCAACCGCCTCACCGCCGACGACGAAGACGTCCAGATCCGCCTCGGCCCCGACAACCGATGGCATCCCTACACCCGCGAAAGCCCCACCGCCGCATGGTGGCCCTGTGCCCCCGCCACCACCGACCCCGTCGCCGCTCTCGTCGCGGCCCGCACCGCCACGCGGAGCTGACAGACAAGCTGGCCGGGGCGCCCGAAGGAGGACACGATGACGACCGCGTGGGACGCGCTCCCGCCCTGGATGCTGCCGCCCCGGCCCAGTGGATGGGAGGCCGATGACCTCGACAACGCACCCGACCTCCCCCGGCATACCGAGCTGATCGACGGAGCGCTGATCTTCATGATCTCCCCGCAGCGGTCCTGGCACGCCCGCGTGGTCACCCGACTTACGACCGCACTGGACGACCAGACCCCCGAGGGATTCGCGATCGACCGGGAAATGACGGTCAAACTGAACGAGAAGAACCGACCCGAGCCTGACATCGTTGCTGTCACCGTCGCCTACGGCCCGGACCGTACGCGCTACCTCCCCGACCAAGTCGCCCTCGCCGTCGAAGTCGTCTCCGACGAGTCCGCCGACCGGGACCGGTCGCTGAAGCCGTTCAAATACGCGCAGGCGGGTATCCCGCACTACTGGTGTATCGAGGAGGAAAACGGCCTCCCCGTCATCCACCCGTACGAGCTGGACGACATCACCCGCGCCTACGTCGCCACCGGAATCAACCGCGAGCGCATGAAGACAGCGGTCCCTTTCGGCATCGACATCGACCTGCCCCCTAGTCGGGTGTGTCAATTTAACGGCTGATCTTGGTTGTTGATGGTTAGTTGTTGCTCGGGGTCAGGCGGCCTTCGAAGGTGATCTGGAACGCGTTGAGGGGTGCTTTCCAGCGCATGGTCCACCGCTTGCGGCCCTTCCCGGTCGGGTCCAGGCTCATCAGCGCCATGTAGATGCACTTGAGGGCGGCAGCCTCGTTGGGGAAGTGCCCGCGGGCACGAACGGCCCTGCGTATGCGGGCGTTGACGCTCTCGATCGCGTTCGTGCTGCAGATGACCTTGCGGATCTCGACGTCGAAGGAGAGGAAGGGCACGAACTCGGCCCAGGCGTCCGACCAGAGCTTCACGATCGCCGGATACTTGCCTCCCCACGCCTCCTGGAACTCCAGGAACCGCTCCGTCGCCGCGTCCTCACTGGGCGCGGTGTAGACAGGCTTGAGGGCTTTGGCGACCTTGTCCCAGTCCTGGCGGGCGGCGTAACGGAACGAGTTCCGCAGCAGGTGCACCACGCACGTCTGGACGATCGTGCGAGGCCAGACGGTCTCCACGGCCTCGGGAAGTCCCTTCAGCCCGTCGCAGACCAGCATGAGCACGTCGTCCAGGCCGCGGTTCTTCAGCTCGGTGAACACGTGCAGCCAGTACTTGGTGCCCTCGCCGCCGTCGCCGGCCCAGATGCCGAGGATGTCGCGGGTGCCGTCCACCGTCACCGCCATCACCACGTAGACAGGACGGTTCGCGACCTTCCCGTCCCTGATCTTGACGTTGATCGCATCGACGAACAAAACGGGGTAAACACGGTCGAGGGGTCGGTTCTGCCATTCGGCCATGCCCTCCATCACCTTGTCGGTGATGGTGGAGATGGTCTGCTTGGACACTTCGGCCCCGTAGACCTCTGCCAGGTGGGCAGCGATCTCGCCGTGCGTGAGCCCCTTCGCGGACAACGACAGAACCATCTCATCGACCCCGGTCAGCCTCCGCTGCCGCTTCTTGACGATCCCTGGCTCGAACGTGCCCGAGGTGTCACGCGGGACCTTCACCTCGACCGGCCCGACGTCGGTCAGCACCGTCTTGGACCGGCTCCCGTTGCGGGAGTTGCCACTGCCCCGGCCGGCCGCGTCGTGCTTCTCGTAGCCGAGGTGATCCGTGATCTCACCTTCCAGAGCAGACTCCAGAACCCGCTTGGTCAGCTGCTGCAGCAGCCCACCCTGCCCGGTCAGCTGCAGCCCCTCCGACCGGGCCCGCTCCACCAGCATCGCGACCAGCTGCTCGTCGGACACAGGCACAGGCTGCCCGGACACGGCACTCTCGACAGGCTCCACGGTCTCCAACTCCACGGCGGTATCAGTCACTTGACGTCCCTCCCATGATCGCCGGATCCGCCGTTAGATTTACACTCCCCCTTATAGGCTCGGTTGCATGGGTGTGAGCAATGACCGCGTGTCCGGCACGGTGGAGATTGACCGGTCGATCTGCGGTATCGACGAGAACCGGCGGCCGGGTGAGGCGGAGCGGCCGTTCTGGACTGATCTTCCCGTCGATGCCGGCCCCGTGCAGGTCAGCCACGGCACGGTCCTAGTGCGCAGCGAGGCGCAGGCGCACGATGTGGAAGTGACGCTCGAGACGGGTGCTGAGCTTTCCGAGCCGCTCGGCGCGGAGTTCGAGCTGCTGGGGGAGTGGCCGTATCGCAGTGGCAGTGGCGACCTGGTGGTCTGCACGATCGAGGGGCCCGAGTTCTCGTTCGCCGTGCCCGCCGACAGCCGTTTCCTGCTGCGGGTGTTTCGTTCGGGGGGTGCGACAGTGGCGGCCCGGTTCGATGAGCTGACGGGACACCAGTATCCGATCACCGGGCTGGAGGCGTATCACTTCCTCTTCGTCCCGCAGGCCTGAGCGGCCGGCTGACGTGCGGGCCTCCCGGCATACGGGAGGCCCCACATCCAGGTTACTGACTTCGGCTCGTCAGGGTGAACTTTGGCGAAGTCCCTGATGAGTCTGGGGTGGTGGCCGTATCACGTGCTGTGTGAGATACGCGGATGGGGGCGGGCTGACGGCTGCGGGACGCAAGCGTCGGGAGACTGTGCGGATGCAGGCGGTCGAGCTGTTCGAGCAGAAGGTCAAGCCATCAGAGGTCGCGCGGCAACTGCGGGTGAGTCCGAAGTCGGCCTACCAGTGGCATCAGCTGTGGCGGGACGGCGGTGTGCAGGCTCTGGCCTCCCGCGGCCCGAGCGGTCGCGGTGCCGTCTGTCCTCGCGCTGTCTGGAGAAACTGGCCGTGTATCTGGAGCAGGGTCCCGCCGCGCACGGCTGGGTGGAGGACCAGGTGTGGACCGCCGCGAGGGTGGCCACGCTGATCGGCAGAAAGTTCCACGTTTCCTACAGCGTCTCCGGGACCACGAGGCTGATGCACCGGCTCGGCTTCAGCCCGCAGGTCCCCGCACGGCGCGCCGGGATACCCGGCCGAGCGGCTGTCGGTCGTTCCAGGCCTGGCGCCCCGGCCAGCTCACCTTTGTCTCGGTTGTGGTTTCGGCAGGCGACCGAGAGGTGATCGACTCACGCCATGACGACATTGCTGCCCCGCGTCCTGCGAGCACTTGAGCAGTTCCATGCCACCCACCCCTGGGACCACAACGCCCATTACCACCGGTGGATCCTGCGCCGGCTCCCCAGACGTTTCAACAGGGCTCTGGACGTCGGATCAGGCAGCGGTGACCTCGCCAGACTCCTGGCCTCACGGGCCGGAGCAGTGCACGGTATCGACGTCGATCCCACGATCATCGATCGCGCGTGGGAGCTCACAGACCCCGCCGCCCCGGTGACCTTCACTGTCGGAGACGCACTGAAGGAGGTGGAGCCTGGCCCCTACGACGTCATCACATGTGTCGCCACCATCCACCACATGCCGTTCATCGACGCCCTCACCTGCTTCCGTCAGCACCTGGCGCCCGGCGGAACCCTGGTCGTCGTCGGCGTCTATCGCCCGCAGTCTCGGAGCGATTACCTGATCGACGCTGTGGCCATTCCAGCGAACGTCGCCATGGCCTGGATCAAGAACAAGGGCCGCAAGGCGCCGCGACCAGCCTCAATGACCGCCCCGACCCGACCGGCGACTATGACCTTTGCAGACATCGTTCGTGACGCCCACCTGGCGCTACCCGGTGCACCCCTGCACCGACGACTGTTTTGGCGCTACACGCTGGTCTGGCACCGGCACTAGCCAGTTGCCTTGGGAGGCGGTGGCCGCCGCTGACCCCGACCGAGCGGAACGCATCGCGAACACGCTTACCGACAGGTATGCCGGGGTGAGAGTACGGGCCGCTGTCGCCAGGTCGGTGGCCGTGGATGATCCAGACCGCGCACGGCTTATCACCCAACAGATCCAAAGTCCTGACAGGCCGAGGTCCTGCGCTCAATCGTGCTTGTGCTGACAGACAACACGAGGTGACCCTTGCGGCTGCGCTCCGAGTACGTCACCACCGTCGGCTTCGCCGCGCAGAAGCCTTGCGTCGGATGGTGGTCTTCGGTGCCTGCTGTGATGGCGTACGGTGGGGGACACTGACGCGGGGTGGAGCAGCTCGGTAGCTCGCTGGGCTCATAACCCAGAGGTCGCAGGTTCAAATCCTGTCCCCGCTACTGTCGAAGAGGGCCCGGATCCACACGATCCGGGCCCTTTCGTGTGGGTGTCAGTGCGTCCATGGTCGGTGGCTGGGAGTCGGGGCGGGAACCGAGCGGCGACGTACGGGAGAAGTACGCGCACTTCCTCGAGGGCGCCCGCACGAAGCTGGACGCCGCCGCCACGGACACGGCCTCCGCCGGCGAACCCGTTGGCGACGACGGCCGTGGTCCGGGAGTGGCTTTCCGCCTCGGTCCCGGGCCACAGGCTCAGCTGCGAAACAAGCCTTGTGGCGCCCTCCTCGAGCTGTGCCAGAGACTCCTGGATGAGCAGAGCTGCGGCCTGGCGGCGTGCCTCGGCCTCGGTTTCGGAGCTGCGCATCGCCAGCAGTCCCTCGGTCAGGGAGCCTCCTCCTCGCGGAGCAGGCCAGGACTCGGTGGACAGCGGCCCAGGCTGTCGGACGAAGCCCTCGAAGGGATGGCAGTACAGCCTGCGGTTGAGGAACTGCAGGGACTCCATGGTGACGTCTGGGCAGGGCTTGAGAGCCTCCAGGAGGTCGTGCACGTGCTCCTGCGGGAATGCGTGGCCCAGGACGACGTCGGTGAGCGCGGCCGTATTCGAGGATGTCGTACTTGTCGTCCGGTCCGGCGAGACGCTTGGCCACAGGCAGCTCGTGCCCAAAGCACTCGTGGATCCGGAAGACAGCAGGGCGCACGCCGACACGACCGCGCCTTGCACCGCTCTCCTGGTTCTCATGGAGCGACGACACCGCATGCCCCGGCCGCGAGGCCAGAGCAGGCGGTTCTTCATTACGGGTTCGCCGCCGGACGCGTCGCGGCCCGTCGTCGGCCCGTACGCGTACGAAGGCCGCGTACGGGCCGCTCGCCATGTACCGCCTAGTCGTCGATCGCCGCCCCGTACAGCGCGTCCGTCGGCAGGCCGCCGAACGCGCTCGGGCCGTAGCTCCAGGAGCCGGAGGTGGTCAGGCCCGAGCTGCCCGCGGAGAGCACCCAGACGTAGCCGTCGTTCGTGTTCTCACCGGGTGCCGACGCGAGCAGGCCGAAGCGGCCGTCGTCGTTCGGGTCGGTGAAGGCGACCTGGCCGCCGAACTTGTCACCCTTCTCGACGGTGCCCGGGACGTTCGCGGTGCCCTGGTTCACGGACCATGCGCCGGTCGACGTCATGCCCTTGACCGAGCCACGCAGGACCGTGACAGCGCCGGCGTCCGCGACGCTGCCGATGTCCTCGCCCGCGACACCGATCGCCACGTCCGCGTATCCGTCGCCGTTGCTGTCGCCGACGGAGAGGTCGGTGCCGAAGCCGTCACCCTGCTCGCTCGCGCCCGGCACGCCCGCCGAGTTCTGGGTCCACCACAGGGGCGGAGTGCCCGGCCCCTCCTGGCCGGCGGGCCCGTCCACACTGCCGTAGTAGACGCCGACCATGCCGCCGCTCATGCTCTCGCCGCCGTCGTCCGGGCTGTGCGGCTCGCCGGTGACCAGGTCGTCGTAGCCGTCGCGGTTGATGTCGCCGGACGCGACGACCGGGCCGCCGCGCACCGCGGTGATCGGCAGCGGCTCTTCGTTCGACGCGGTGCCGGGCAGGATGTACGACCAGCCGTAGCCCGGCTCGTCGCCCACGCTGGTGCCGGAGACGACCAGGTCGGCGAAGCCGTTGTTGTCGTAGTCGCCCGTGGTCATCGACTTGGGCTGGATGCCCGGCGCGTCGTCGGCGGAGGCCTGGCTGAGCGTCTTCCGCGAAGGCGAGGTGAGCGTGGTGCGCGACTTCTGCACCGGCCGCCGCGCCTGCACGTCCGTGCTCTTGGCGGTGGGCTGGGGGGCGGGCTCGAAGGTGTAGATCGTCAGCCCGACCGAGTCCATGACGGCGAGGAAGTCGCCCGGAGTGGTGTCGCCGAAGCGGGCCGCGGCGAGCGAGGCGCCGAACCGGCCGCCCGTGGTGAGGTCGTCGGACTGCAGCCAGTCGCTGGCCGATCCGGTGAGGCCGTTCGGCGTGCCCCACAGGACGACCGCGCCGCCCGCGTTGGCGACGGCGCCGAGGTCCTCGCCGGGAATGCCGATGATCGCGTCGTCGTAGCCGTCGCCGTCGAGGTCGCCGGTGGCCAGCGACTTGCCGAAGCCGTCACCGCTCTCGGCGGCGCCGGGGACGCCCGTGGAGTTCTGGCTGAAGGCCTTGACCCTGGTCGTGCCGATGCCCCTGGGGCCGCCGTACTGCACGGTGACCATGCCGGCGCCCTTGTACCCGCCGACCGCCGCCCCGGGGCCGCCGACGAGCACGTCGTCGTATCCGTCGCCGTTGAAGTCGGTGTTGCGGTCGTTGGCGTGTGTTCCGCCGGGTGTTCCGGCGTAGACGCTCGGAGCGGTCGCGATGACCGCGCCCGTCACGAGGAGAAACGATGCCGCCGCGACGGCGGCCGAGCGGTGCTTGCGCATGAGCGGCTCCTTGGCTCAGATACGACCGGCTGGCTCGGGGGCGCGGGGGGTGTCCGGATAGGTCCCGTTCCTATGTCCGGCGCCGTGTTTGACGCCGCATAGGGAGGAAGGGTTGTACGGGGGAGCATGTCTGTTCTGCTGAAAAAGATCACCTCTTCGCCGAAGAGGACCGCTTCGAGTCGGGCACCCGGGCGAAAACAGCCGCGCACACGCGAAAGGCCGCAGCCATACGAGGTGACTCCAGCCTTCGACGTCTGATCAGCCGAGGGGAACTGCTACGACGCGGGTCCCATGAGTTCTCTGCTGTTCCCGAAGCGGTCGACCCCCGGCTCGGGGTGCCGCAGGACCGCTGCCACTCTTCAGCTAGGCCCGGGTGAGCCCGCCCGGCGCGGCGACGGCTTTCCACGCCGAGATCCAGGACACCAGTGCTCCGGGCTGGCTCCGCTGCTGGAGCTGATCGAAGAGGCGGCGGCCGACAGGCGGGAGGAGTTCCGCCCGCTGCCGGATCTGAGACCTGAGGAGCGGCGGCAGATCGTAACGCTGCCGGCGTCGATCGGGCGGCTGACAGCAGTGCGGACCCTTGTGCTGTACGGAAGCAACCTGGTCCGCATACCTCCGGAGATCGGCGACATGACAAGCCTGGAGGAGTTCAGCCCCTACACGTCACGACGGCTGCACTGGTTCCCGTACGAAATCAGGCGGTGCGCTCGGCTGATGAACAGCACGGTGAACACGCGCTCGATCTACCTTTGATCTTGGCCAGTGCTCCGGCGTTTACGCCGGGGGTGAGGGCCATCTCAGAACTGCGCTGACCCGCACGTGAGCACGGGTCCACAGTGTTCACCTCAGCCCGCTACGTGGGGCGTCTGTGGTTCTCGATGTACTGCTTCATGACGGTCAGGGGTGCCCCGGCGCAGCTTGCGGCGAAGTACGAGCCGGACCAGAAGTGTCCGGGCCACACATACCGGCGGATGTGGCTGTCGTACTCCTTGCGGATCAGCCGGGCGGAGACGCCCTTGAGGGAGTTGACCAGCTTGGAGAGCTGGACCTTCGGCGGGTAGTGCACGAGCAGATGGACGTGATCGGCGTCGCCGTTGAACTGCTTCAGCTCGGCCTCGAAGTCGGAGCAGACCTCCCGCATGATCTCTTCGCAGCGCGTCAGATCTGGTCGGTCATGGCTCCGCACCGGTGCGCCGGAACTTCGTGACGAAAACCAAGTGGACGTGAAGCAAGTGGACGTGAACGTTGTGGACGACGTGGCGGCCGGTACGCACATCGGGATTTGGGTTCCAGCATGGTGACATGAACCACCTTTGTATGGTGATCGCTATGCAGCTCAGGTACGGGTTCCGCCTGTACCCGAACAATCCGCAACGCTCGGCGCTGGCCAGGGCGTTCGGGTGCGCTCGGGTGGTCTTCAACGACGCGTTGCGCGTGCGGGAGGACGCCCGCGCCGCCGGGCTGGCGTTCGTCACCTCCGGCGAGCTGTCCAAGCGGCTCACCGCGTCGAAGAAGACGCCGCAGCGGGCGTGGCTCGGCGAGGTGTCGTCCGTGATCCTCCAGCAGTCCCTTCGCGACCTGGACACCGCGTACCGGAACTTCTTCGACGGCCTGGGGGGCAAGCGGCCCACGATGGGGGCGCCCCGGTTCAAGTCCCGCAAGGACAACCGGCAGTCGATCCGCTTCACCGCGAACGCCGGATGGAAGATCACGCCCGGCAGAAAGCTCCGCCTTCCGAAGATCGGCGACATCGCGGTCAAGTGGTCCCGACCCCTGCCGTCCGTCCCGTCCACGGTGACCGTCATCAAGGACGCCGCCGGACGGTACTTCGCATCCTTCGTGGTCGAGACCGAACCCTCCGAAGTCCTCCCCGAGACCGTGCCCGAGGTCGGCATCGACCTGGGCCTGTCGCACTTCGCGATCCTCTCCGACGGCACGAAGATCGACAGCCCCCGCTTCCTGCGCCGGGCCGAGAAGAAACTCAAGAAGGCACAGCAGGCCCTGAGTCGGAAGGCGAAGGGCTGCAACAACCGGGGAAAGGCCCGGCTCAAGGTCGCCCGCGCTCACGCGAGGGTGGCCGACGCACGGCGCGAGTTCCACCACCAGCTCTCAACGAAGATCATTCGTGATAACCAAGCGGTTGCCGTTGAGGACCTGGCGGTCAAAGGACTCGCCCGCACGCGCCTGGCCAAGTCCGTGCACGACGCCGGCTGGTCGGCGTTCGTCGGGATGCTCGAATACAAGGCCGCGAGGTACGGCCGGACGTTCGTGCGCATCGGCCGGTTCGAGCCGACGTCTCAGACGTGCTCGCAGTGCGGCGTCAAGGACGGCGCCAAGCCACTGCACGTCCGCATCTGGGAGTGCGCAGCCTGCGGGGCCGTCCTCGACCGGGACATCAATGCGGCGGTCAACGTCGCCAAGGCCGCCGGACTGGCGGTGTCAGCCTGCCGAGCGCGGGTAAGACCGGGACCCGTCCCGGCACAGCGTGAAGAAACAGGAACCCACCCGAAGCTGCACCCGACAACGGTGTAGCAGGCGGGAATCGCCCTCCTTTAGGTGGGCGAGGATGTCAAGGCAACTACAAGTACCGGCCGCCTTTCCCGCGGCTTTTCCTGCCCGGCGATACGGTCCTGGACCTCGAGGGTCTGGATCCCGTCCGCTGGGGCACCACTGCGGCCCGCACCAGGCGTGGCTCTCCCGGGCGGTGGCGACGGATGTTCTGCCGATGCTGGTCAACGCCTGCTCCCAGGCCTGCCTGGAGGTTCTGCCACTTGGGGCGAAGGGCTACGTCCCTGAACCTCATCGGGGCGGCGTGATCGAACAGCCTCTGTCGCGTTGACCGTCGTCACCCGGCACCCGCCCGGTGTGCTTGCATCCCCGGCGCTGGGGGCCGTCGTCTCTCTCCTTGTGCGCCACGGCCCACTTGTGGGCGTGCGCACTTCGGCGAGGCGCGCTGCTCGCCACGGGACGGCAGACGAGCTCAGAGCTGGGTTTCGCCGCCATCCACGGCCAGCTCGATGCCGGTGGTGTACGTGGCATCGAAGGCGAGGAATGCGGCCGCCTTGGCGAACCCTTCGACCGTGCCGTAGCGCTTCATGGGGTTGCTCGCGGTCCGCTCCGCCCTGAACTGGTCGGCGGCCTCTTTGGACAAGTTCATCGCTTCCAGAATCCCCGAGTCGATGGGACCCGGGCTGATCGCATTGACACGAATTCCCCGCGGAAGCAGTTCGCGGGAGAAGGTGCGGGCCATCGAGCGCAGCGCCGCCTTGCCGGCCGCATAGACGCTGGTGTCCACCATGCCGATGACGTTCGATCGAGGTGGTGAGGGCGATGCCGGCGTTCGCGCTCAGCAGCGGGGCGAGCTTCTGGACAGTGAAGAAGGCGCCCTTGACGTTGATCGCGAACAGCTCGTCGTACACGTCCTCGGTCGTCGACTCGAGGGGGAGTGAGGGGGGAGATGCCGGCATTGACGAACAAAGCCTCGATCGAGCCGAACTCGCTCTTTACACGCCCGACGAGCATATCCAGGTCGGACAGTGAGGCCACATCCGCCCGGACGGCCACGGCATCCTTGCCGAGCCGCTCGCGTGCCGCGTCGAGCTTGGCCTGAGAACGGCCGGTGATCACCACGCGGGCTCCGCCTTGCACCAGCAGCTCCGCCAGCGCGAGCCCCATGCGCTGCTGCCACCCGTGATCACCGCATTCTTGTCGCTGTACCTACCCATAACCGAGGTTGCTCCGTTCCATCATCAAAAACATGTCGATATATCCGGATGTCGCCGTTGAAGCGAATCAGCCGAGGGTTTCGATCTTCATGTCGCCTGTGGTGACCGTGCGGATGTGATCGCTGGCGAGCAGGCCGTGCGGATTGCCGAGGTCGATGGCGCTGACCTCATCGAGGCGGGCCAGCTGGGAAGGAGCGAGGTCGACCTGCAGGGCACCCAGGTTGTCCTCCAGTTGCGCGATGGTGCGGGCGCCGATGATGGGTGCCGTCACGCCCGGGGCGTTCAGGGTCCAGGCCGGTGCGACCTGGGCGGGTGTGCGGCCCAGCTCCGAGGCCACCTCCTTCACCGCATAGGCGGACGCCCGCGCCGCTGCCCCAGCCCTACGCCCGTTGGCCGAGCGGAGCCTTGCCCACCTGCGTGACCTCTTCGTGGAACGCGCCGACCTCTAGCAGTAGGCGTCCCGCTTGGCGCCGGTCGGAGTGAGGGTGGGCCAGGGATGCCCTGTTCCGTCAAAGGCGGCGGACCGTAGGAGGTCCACAAGAGTGCACCCCGGGTGGCCCCGAAAACTCGCGTAGGTGCCCCGGCAGTAGCAGCTCCAGTAGCTCACGACCCGGCGTTGAGTGCACGCGAAGGAGGCCGGGTTGTTCACGGTGAACTGCCCGTGAGCGAGGCGGCCGCAGGTGCCGGGCGCTCTCAGTAACGGGCGGCGGAGGGCAGGGAAGCGGCCATGGACGGTTCCTGATCGAGGGAAGCCCGCCGAGCGCGGCCGACCTGCTGGCGCCGCCGCGCAGGAGGCTTGCCCTTGACGCACACGTCAGAGGCAGGCAATGCGGCCTGCGCGATCTCCACGAACAGGCGGACGAGTTCTCCGTGTCCGCCATGCAAGACCTGTCCGGAAAGCTATTGACCGACGTGGGGGACCTCTGCTGAACTCCCGTCTTATGAACCCGCGCGTGGACCTCACTCGGCGGCGCCACATCGACCTGGCGCACGTCTCCAGCGCGTTTTGTTGTCGCTGACGCGGCAAGGGATCGTCGTATCCATCTCCTGAGGGCTCCCCTCTCATCCCCTTCTCGTATGAGCCGGGAGCCTGTTCGCGCACGCCGACGCGGCCGCTGAGAACGCGGCTGTAGAGGCCCTGCCACCGCGCGTCTTCTCTCCGGCCGGCCCAGTCCGGTGTTCCGCGTGGTCGACCAGTCCTGCGCTGTACCCACCCCCTTCACTCGACTCCCCGTCCCCAGCGCCCCTTGGCGTGCCCATCTGCCCGGGAGGGATCCCCTCATGCCTCCGTCCATCCGAAAGCTCGCCAGCCGCATCGGCGCGGTCGTCGAGGGCGTCGACCTCGCGGCGCCGCCCGACCCCTCGACAGTCACGACGCTCCGAGACGCCCTCAACGAGCACAAGGCGATCGTGTTCGACGACGTGCAGCTCGACAACGCCGGCCAGGAGCGCGTGGCCGGGTGGTTCGGCGAACTCACCACCGCCCACCCGAACGTACCGGCAGCCGACGGCACGACGAATGTCCTCGCCGTCGACAGCGCGACGTCCAAGGCCAACGAGTGGCACACGGACGTCACCTTCGTGGTCAACCCGCCGCAGCTCACCACGCTCCGGTCCATCGTGACCACGCCCTACGGCGGCCACACGCTCATCGCCAACGCCGCCGCGGCCTACCGCGACCTGCCCGAAGCGCTGCGCGCGCTCGCGGACACGCTGCGCGTCGTGCACACCAACCAGTACGACTACGCCCGCCCCGCGGCCACGACGGCGCAGCGACAGGAGTACGACCGGGCCTTCGTCTCGACGCCCTACGAGGCCGAGCACCCGGTCGTGCGAGTCCATCCGCTCACTGGCGAACGCGCGCTGTTCATCGGTGGATTCGCCAGGCGGATCGTCGGCCTGTCGAGCAGCGACTCGGCAGATTTGCTGCGCATCCTCCAGTCGTATGTGACCCGTCCGGAGAACATCCTGAGCTGGACGTGGTCCCCGAACCAGCTGCTGATCTTCGACAACCGGATCACCCAGCACTATGCGGTGGACAACTACGACGACCACCCGCGCCGCCTCAACCGGGTGACCATCGCAGGAGAGGTACCGACCGGTGTCGACGGCCGCCGCAGCGAGCAGCTCGTCGGCGACGCCTCGCACTACAGCAGCGTGCCGGCGGTGGCGGCATGACCGATCTCAGCCTCAAGGCGCCTGCCGTCACCAAGGGCTCGGACGTCGAGACGACGGGCGCGCGGGAACGCGAGGTGTTCCTCCCGCGCGACGCCCGCCGCCGGACGTCGCTCAGCACACTCCGCGAGCGCCTGCGCTGGCCGCTGGGCATCTATACGACCCCGGTCGCGATCCTCATCGCCTGGGAGATCCTCGCTCGGGCCGGAGTGGTGTCGAAGACCTATGCCCCCGCCCCGACCTCGATCGTGAAGTCCGCCGCCGATCTTTGGCAACAGGGCATTCTCGGGCCGGACTTGGCCATCTCGCTGCAGAGGGCTGGCATCGGTCTCGCGATCGGTCTGACGGTGGGCACCGTCAGCGGGGTGCTCGGCGGGCTGCTACGCAGCGGTGAGTACCTGTTCAACGGCTTGGTACAGGTGCTGAACACGATCCCGCTCCTCGCGGTGCTGCCGCTGATGATCGTCTGGTTCGGCATCGACGAACTCACGAAGGTGCTGCTGATCTCCTTCGGCGCCGGTGTCCCGATGTACCTCAACCTGTTCGCCGCGATACGGGGCGTCGACCAGCGGTTGATCGAGATGGCGCGCACGACGGGCGCGGGCCCCTGGCGCCTGGTGACGCGCGTGCTGGTGCCCGGAGCCCTGCCGGGCTTCCTGGTGGGCCTCCGGTTCTCCCTCGCATACAGCGTCCTGGGCCTGGTCGCCGCCGAAACAGTCAACGCGGACAAGGGACTTGGCTTCCTCATCACTCAGGGGCAGACGTATCTCCAGACCAACCAGGTCTTCGTGGGGCTGGTGATCTACTCGCTCCTCGGTCTGCTCGCCGACCAGTTCGTCCGGGCTCTCGAGCGGGTGCTGCTGCGGTGGCGACCCAGTTATGAGGCGTCATGAGCAGCACGATTGCGACAGAGCCCCGTCGTCAGACCGGGGCCGTCGTCGAGCAGGTGGTCCGTCAGTTCGGTGACCGGGTGGTGCTCGACCACCTCGACCTCACCATCGCCGACGAGGAGCTGGTGATCCTGCTCGGCCCTTCGGGCTGCGGCAAGAGCACCCTGCTGCGGCTGCTCGCCGGACTGGACCGGCCCGACGGCGGGCGCGTGGAGGTCCCGGCCCGGCGTGCGATCGTCTTCCAGGCCGACCGGCTGCTGCCCTGGCAGCGGGTACTGAGCAACGTCACGCTCGGCCTGCACGGGGCCGACACGGAGCAGCGGGCCCGCGACGTGCTCGCCGAGGTCGGCCTCGCGGGCCGCGAGAAGGCCTGGCCCAAGGAGCTCTCCGGCGGCGAGGCCCAGCGGGTCTCACTCGCGCGGGCACTGGTCTCCGAGCCCGAACTCGTTCTGCTCGACGAACCGTTCGCCGCCCTTGACGCCATCACACGGCTTCGCATGCACGACCTCGTACGCGCCCTGCGGACCAAGCATCAGGCGGCCATGCTGCTCGTCACTCACGACGTCGACGAGGCGATAGCCCTGGCGGACCGCATCGTCGTCATGAGCAACGGCCGCATCGGCACCGCGCACCAGGTGGACCTCTCAGCCGCGGACCGCGAGGCGAGCGTCGCACGGGAGGAACTGCGCGCCCGGCTCCTGGAAGACCTCGGCTTGGCTGGCCAGCACTGACTGTCCGAACACCTTCACCCAGCACAGAAAGCACGACAACCCATGCGAAAGAGAACCACGAGACTCATCGGCGCAGTCGGCTCGCTCGCTCTGGCGAGTACCCTCGTCGCCTGCGGAGGATCGTCGTCGGACACCGCCGCGCCGCTGAGCAACGCCGTCGAATCGAGTGACGCCAAGCACGCCGAGTGGAGCAAGTACACCTTCACCATCGGCGACAACGGCGGTGACGGCAGCCAGGAACTGGCGAAAGTCACCGGCGTGTTCGACAACGCGCCCTACAAGGTGAAGTTCGCCCGCTTCACCTACGGCCCTCCGCTCGTGCAGGCCGCCGCCTCAGGCGACATCGACCTCGGCAGCGTCGGCGACGTACCGCCGATCACCGGCGCCGCGAAGGAGTACGGCTTCAAGGTCGTGGCCGTCAACCGCTCGCTCACGCCCACCCAGTCCAACGAAAACATCATCGTGCCGAACGGCTCGAAGCTGAAGACGCCCGCCGACCTCAAGGGCAAGAAGATCGCCGTCCCGCCGGGCAGTTCGGCCCACGGGCTGGCCCTCAACGCGCTGAAAAGCGTCGGCCTCACCCCCAAGGACGTGAAGCTGGTCTTCCTCGACCCGGCGGCCGGCGCGACGGCGTTCAACACCGGCAAGGTGGACGCCTGGTCGATCTGGAACCCGCAGTCGGCGATCGCGGTCAAGAACGGCGCGCGGATCCTGGTGAAGGGCCTCCCGCCGATCGACCAGACGAGCAGTTACTACGTCGCGAGCGACACGTCGCTGAACGACAAGACCAAGCGTGCGGCTCTGACGGACGTCCTGAAGAGGCTGTCGCGAGAGTTCGCCTGGGCGGTCAAGAATCCCGACAAATACGCGCAGGCGCTATCGAAGGAGCAGGGCATCCCGCTGGCCGACGCCAAGGCGTCCCTGGCCGCCTACTCGAACCGGGTGACTCCGGTGGAGCAGTCGGACATCGAACTGGAGCAGAAGCTCGCGGACGCCTTCCTGGAGGCGGGCCAGATCACCAAGAAGGTCGACGTCCCGTCGATCGTCGACAACCTCCTCCCGGCCGGTTACGACAGCTCGAAGTTGAAGGTCACCTCATGAGCGCGGGACGGAGGAGGCTCCACCTCAACGCCTTCCTCATGGAAGCGGGCCACCATGAGGCGGCGTGGCGGCTGCCGCACAGCAATCCCCGCGCCGACTTCGACCTACGGCACTGGATCGAGCTGGCGCAGCTGGCGGAGAGCGCCAAGTTCGACTCGCTGTTCCTCGCGGACGGCCCGGCCCTCATCGGTACCGGCGAATTCCGACCACCGGGCCAGCTGGAGCCGCTGACTCTGCTGACCGCGCTGTCCCAGGCGACCAGCAGGATCGGCCTCATCGCGACCGTGTCCTCGACGTACAACGAGCCGTACAACCTCGCCCGCCGGCTCGCGTCCGTCGACCACGTCAGCGGCGGCCGGGCCGGCTGGAACATCGTCACATCGGCCGGGGCCGACGAGGCCGCCAACTTCGGCCTCGACGACCGCCCCGGCCACGCCGAGCGCTACGCCCGCGCCGACGAGTTCCTGAAGGTCGCCAAGGCGCTGTGGGACAGCTGGGAGTCCGAGGCCGTCGTCGCGGACAAGGCCGCCGGACGCTACGCCGACCCCGCACGCCTGCACCGGCTCGGCCATGAGGGCAGGTACTTCAAGGTGGCCGGCCCGCTCAACGTCGAGCGTCCGCCGCAGGGTCACCCGCTGCTGGTCCAGGCCGGTTCCTCGGAGGACGGTAAGGACTTCGCGGCACGGCACGCCGAGGCGATCTTCACTGCGCACACGACATACGAGCGTGCGGCCGGCTTCTACGCCGACATCAAGGCACGGACCAGGGCCGCGGGGCGCGACCCGGACGGCGTCATCGTCCTGCCGGGCATCGTCCCGTACATCGGCTCGACCGAGGAGGAGGCCCGGGCGCTTGCGCGGCAGTTCGACGAGCTGCGCGTCCCGGAGTACGGGCTGCGTCAGCTGGCCGCGGTGTTCGAGACTGAGCCGTCGGTCTTCGAACTCGACCAGCTTTTGCCGGAGTTCATCCTGGCGAGGCCGAAGCTGGAGGGTTCGCAGAGCCGTTCCGACCTGATCATCGATCTCGCGGTGCGCGAGCAGTTGACCGTACGACAGATCATCTCCCGGCTCGGGGGCGGACGCGGTCACTTCGAGTTCGTGGGCACGCCCGAGCAGGTGTCGGACACGATCATCGCCTGGTTCGAGGGCGGTGCTGCGGACGGGTTCAACATCATGGCCCCTGCGCTGCCGTCGGGCCTGGCGGTCTTCGTCGAACACGTGCTGCCGATCCTGCGCGGCAAGGGGTTGTTCCGCGAGGAGTACGAAGGTACGACCCTGCGTGAGCACTACGGGCTCCCGGTGCCTGCGAACCAGTTCCATGGCTGACCCGCTTTCCGGGCTTGATCCGCTTCCCGTGGCTGACCCGCTTGCGACTCCCGCCGCTTCCACTTTCCGGAGCGGCGGGAGTCCGCCCGCGCTGCGGGTCGAGGGCCTGCGCAAGACGTACGAGGACGGCTTCACCGCGGTGGCCGGGCTCGACCTGGAGATACCGGATGGTGCGTTCTTCGGGCTGCTCGGCCCGAACGGCGCGCCGTACCCGAACCCTCTCGTCGCCGATCGCGCCGTCGATCTGCTCCGCGTGAACAGCGCGCTGTGTACCGCACCGGGCTGTGCCCGCTGTCGGGGCTGACACTTCCCCGCAGCCCCCGCAATCCCTGACGAACACCGCCCGCGCGGTGTGCTGTTGTCCTCCCCACCCCGGTACGACGCCGTCGTGTGCGCCCCCGCATGCCGCCGCGCTTCCGGGGTGTACCCCCCCAGCCGGAGCCCACCATGAGTGAACCCCCTGGCGCCACCGTCACCCTCCCCGAAGCGCCGACCGCCGCCGAATCATCGAAAGCCCTCACTGCCCAGCGAGTTCTGCCGCTCCGCCGGCCAGGGCGCTGGATCGCCGCCGCGGTCGTGCTGGTCCTGGTCGCCCAGTTCGTGCACGGACTGGTCTCCAACCCCTTCTACCAGTGGGACCGCTGGGGCTACTGGTTCCTGCGCCCCACCATCCTCGACGGCCTGCTCATCACCCTCGAAGTCACCGCCTACAGCGCGGTGCTCGGCCTGATCGGCGGTATCGTGCTCGCCCTGGCCCGGCTGTCGAGGAGCCCCGTGCTGCGCGCGGTCAGCTGGACCTACGTCTGGGCGCTGCGCTCCATCCCGCTCATCGTGGTACTGATCTTCCTCTACAACTTCAGTGCCCTGTACAAGACGTTGAGCGTCGGCATTCCCTTCGGCCCGGCCTTCTTCTCCTTCGACGAGTCGAAGCTCGCCACCGACATGGTCGTCGCCGTCGTCGGCCTCAGCCTCAACGAGGCCGCCTACGCGGCCGAGGTCGTTCGCGGCGGCATCCTCTCCGTCGACCAGGGCCAGCACGAGGCGGCCGCGGCGCTGGGCCTGCCGAAGGGCTACCAGTTCCGGAAGATCGTCTTTCCGCAGGCGCTGCGCTCGATCATCCCGAACTACGTCAACCAGCTCATCGGCCTGATCAAGGGCACCTCACTGGTCTTCTACGTCTCCCTGCTGGACCTGTTCGGCTCCGCGCAGACCATGGGCTCCACCTACCCCGGTGACATCGTGCCCCTGCTGCTGGTCGTCACCGTCTGGTACCTGATCCTGACCAGCGTCGTCTCCGTCATCCAGTTCTACGTCGAGCGGCACTACGCCCGCGGGGCCACCCGCAGCCTGCCGCCGACACCGCTGCAGAAGCTCCGCACCGGGCTCACCGACCTGCGGGAGCGCATCCGCCGGGAGGCCGCCGTATGACCGCCAAGACCGCCGACGCCCGGGCGGACGTCGAGGCCGCCACCGTCGAGGTCCACGACGTGCACAAGTGGTACGGCACCCACCGGGTACTGGACGGCGTCGACCTGACCGTCCGCCCCGGCGAGGTCACCGTCATCCTCGGCCCCTCCGGCTCCGGAAAGTCCACCCTGCTGCGGGTCATCAACCACCTGGAGAAGCCCGAGATCGGCCACGTCAGCATCAATGGCGAGTTGATCGGCGTGAAGCGACAGGGCGACCGGCTCAAGGAGCTGAGCGAGCGCGCCATCCTCACCCAGCGCGGACGGATCGGCTTCGTCTTCCAGAACTTCAACCTCTTCCCGCACCTGACCGTCCTGGACAACGTGGCCGCCGCCCCGGTCGCCACCGGCAGGCTCGGCAGGCCCGAGGTGCAGGAGCTGGCCCGCGAACTCCTCGGCCGGGTCGGCCTCGCCGACAAGACCGGCGCCTACCCTCGCCAGCTCTCCGGCGGCCAGCAGCAGCGCGTCGCCATCGCCCGCGCCCTCGCCCTGCGCCCCGGCGTCATCCTCTTCGACGAGCCCACCTCCGCCCTCGACCCCGAACTGGTCGGCGAAGTCCTCGCCGTCATCAAGGACCTGGCGACCAGCGGCACCACCCTCGTCATCGTCACGCACGAGATCGGCTTCGCACGCGAGATCGCCGACCGAGTCGTCTTCATCGACGCCGGCAAGATCATCGAGCAGGGGCCGCCCTCCGAGGTCCTCGACGCACCACGGCATGAGCGGACCCGGGACTTCCTCAGCAAGGTCCTGTGACCCGCCGCCCCCACGACCTCCCCCCACGCCACCCCCTCATCACCGCCCCTGAGCGACAAGGAACGGCCATGGCCACCCACTTCACCCGACGCAGCCTGATACGCGGCATCACCGCGGCGACCGCCGTCGCCTCCCTGGCCACCGGGCTCGCCGCCTGCGGTGGCAACAGCGACGCGGCCACCTCCACCGACAGCGCCGCCAAGGCCGGCGAGGTCGTCATCGGCCAGGTCTCCAACGGCGCCGCCCAGCAGACCTCCATCAAGGTCTCCGAGGTCAAGTCCATCAGCGGCGAACTGCCCGCCGCCGTCAAGAAGAGCGGCAAGCTGGAGATCGGCATCGGCGCCCTGCCGGCCGGCTTCCCGCCGCTGGCCTACGTGGGCGGCGACCAGAAGACCCTCACCGGTGCGGAACCCGACCTCGGCCGCCTGGTCGCCGCGGTCCTCGGCCTCCAGCCCGAGGTGAAGAACTCCACCTGGGAGAACCTCTTCGTCGGCATCGACAGCGGCAAGGTCGACGTGGCCTTCTCCAACGTCACCGACACCGAGGAACGCAAGAAAAAGTACGAGTTCGCCTCCTATCGGCAGGACAACCTAGCCTTCGTGGTGCCGAAGAAGAGCACCTGGAACTTCGACGGCAACTACGAGAACCTCGCCGGCAAGACCGTCTCCGTCAGCTCTGGCACCAACCAGGAAAAGATCCTTCTGGAGTGGAAGGCGAAGCTGGCCAAGGAAGGCAAGAAGCTCACCGTCAAGTACTTCCAGGACAGCAACAGCGTCTACCTCGCCCTGTCCAGCGGCAAGATCGACGCGTACCTCGGCCCCAACCCCGGCATCGCCTACCACAACCGCGAGGTCGCGGACACGCCCAACGCCACCCGCACCGCGGGCACCTACTCCGGCGCCGGCGCGAGCCTGCAGGGCCTGATCGCGGCCACCGCGAAGAAGGACAGCGGGCTGGCCAAGCCGCTCGCCGACGCCATCAACTACCTGATCAAGAACGGTCAGTACGCCGAGTGGCTCAAGGCCTACAACCTCTCCAACGAAGCCGTCGCCAAGTCCGAGGTCAACCCGCCCGGACTGCCCCTCGACAACTCCTGACCACGCGTGAGCGGACTCCACCGCCGCCTCGCGGTGGAGTCCCCGCGCGCCGGACACCCCGAGCCGCACCCCGGAGACTGCCACACCATGTCCGTGATCAGCATCGACGCCAGCTCCTCGCACATCCTGGACAACCCCGCCTGGGCCGCGCTCACCGGCCCCCACGTTCACTTCGCCCAACGCATCGGCCACGCCGCCCGCTACCACCAGGACGTGGCACCCTTCCACGCCCTCTTGGACGAGGACGACCCGCGCGCCTGGGCCGACCTCGCCGCACTCGTCGGCCCTGGCGGCACCGCCGCGGTGCGGGGCGTGACCGAGGCGGCAGTGGGCTGGGAGGTCGTGCGCACCGGACACGGCGTCCAGCTCGTGGACACCTCCCTGCGCGCCGAGCCCGACCCCGAGGCCGTACGGCTCGGCCCCGGCGACGTGCCCGAGATCCTCGACCTGGTCGCCCGCACCGAGCCGGGCCCCTATCTGCCCCGCACCGTCGAGATGGGCACCTACCTCGGCATCCGTCACCAGGGCCGGTTGATCGCCCTGGCCGGCGAGCGGCTGCACCCGCCGGGCTGGACGGAGATCAGCGCCGTGTGCACCGATCCCGACCACCGCGGCCGGGGCCTGGCCACCCGTTTGGTCCGCGCGGTCGCCGCCGGCATCAGGGAACGCGGCGAACGCCCCTTCCTCCACGCCGCGGCCACCAACGCGAACGCGATCCGGCTGTACGAGTCGATCGGCTTCACCCTGCGCCGCCGTACCGCCTTCTCGCTCGTCCTGCACACCGGCGCCGCCGCTCTGGAAGAAACGGCATAGCCGTGCCGTTGTCCTTGTCGAAGGTGAGTGCATGGTCCGCTCGGACGGAGGTGCGACACGTGACACGTGTACTGCGTGCCGTCCACCTCCACTCCCGGCCCCACATCGACCTCCAGCGCGTGGCCGGCTCCCTCTGTAGCTCCTGACCCCGTTTCCCCAGCCGCCGTGTGCCCCGACTCCCGCGGGCCGGCGATCTAGTACGGACCTCCAGGAAGGCACCTTCGTGTCCTCAACTCCCGCTTCTCACCTGCACCTTGCCGTGGCTCTCGACGGCACCGGCTGGCATCCTGCCTCCTGGCGCGAGCAAGCAGCCAGGCCCCGGGACCTGTTCACCGCCGGCTACTGGGCCGGCCTGGTCGCCGAGGCCGAGCGCGGCCTGATCGACTTCGTCACCATCGAGGACGGACTCGGCCTGCAGTCCTCGCACTACGGTGAGCCGGACGGCCGTACCGATCAGGTCCGCGGACGCCTGGACGCCGTATTGATCGCGTCCCGTATCGCACCCTTGACCCGGCACATCGGACTGGTGCCGACCGTGATCGCCACTCACACGGAGCCGTTCCACATCTCCAAGGCGATCGCCACTCTCGACTACGTCAGCACCGGCCGGGCCGGTCTGCGCGTGCAGATCTCGCCCCGGCCGCACGAGGCCGCGCACTTCGGTCGCCGCACCTTTCCACCGCTCAGCCTGGAGGGCATCCAGAGTCCGGCCGGGCAGGAACTGCTCACCGACCACTTCGATGAGGCCGCCGACTACGTCGAGGTCGTGCGCCGGCTCTGGGACAGCTGGGAGGACGACGCGGAGATCCGGGACGTCGCCACCGGCCGCTTCATCGACCGCGACAAGCTGCACTACATCGACTTCGAGGGCAGGCACTTCAGCGTCAAGGGCCCGTCCATCACCCCGCGCCCGCCCCAGGGCCAGCCGCTCGTCACCGCCCTGGCCCACCAGACGATCCCGTACCGGCTGGTGGCCCGCCAGGCCGACGTCGGCTACGTCACTCCGCACGACGCCCGCCAGGCCCGCGCGATCGTCGCCGAGATCCGCTCCGAGCAGGAGGCGGCCGGACGCGCCGGTGAACTCCTGCACGTCTTCGGCGACCTGGTGGTCTTCCTCGACGACGAGCCGGCCGCGGCGGAGGACCGCCGTGCACGTCTCGACGCCCTCGCGGGAGAGCCGTACACCAGCGACGCCCGCATCTTTGCCGGTACGCCCGCCCAACTCGCCGATCTATTGCAGGAGGTGGCGGCGGAGGGGCTGAGCGGCTTCCGGTTGCGGCCCGCCGTCGCCGGGCACGACCTGCCCGCCATCACCCGGGGCCTGGTGCCCGAACTCCAGCGCCGCGGCGCCTTCCGCACCGCCTACGAGGCCGACACCCTGCGCGGCCTGCTGGGCCTCGCCCACCCCGCCAACCGCTACGCCGCAGCGACCGCCTGAGCCGGAAGGACCGCACCGACATGAGCAAGCCGCTGAAGCAGATCCATCTGGCCGCACACTTCCCGGGCGTCAACAACACCACCGTGTGGAGCGACCCGAAGGCCGGCAGCCACATCGAGTTCAGCTCCTTCGCGCACTTCGTCCGGACCGCCGAACGCGCCAAGTTCGACTTCCTCTTCCTCGCCGAGGGACTCAGGCTCCGCGAACAGGGCGCAAAGATCTACGACCTGGACGTTGTCGGCCGCCCCGACACCTTCACGATCCTCGCCGCGCTCGCCGCCGTCACCGAACACCTCGGCCTGACCGGAACCATCAACTCCACCTTCAACGAGCCCTACGAGGTGGCCCGCCAGTTCGCCAGCCTCGACCACCTCTCCGGCGGCCGCGCCGCCTGGAACGTCGTCACCTCCTGGGACGCCTTCACCGGCGAGAACTTCCGCCGCGGCGGCTTCCTGCCGCAGGGCGAGCGTTACTCCCGGGCGAAGGAGTTCCTGGCCACGGCGGGCGAACTCTTCGACTCCTGGCACGGCGACGAGATCATCGCCGACCAGGCGACCGGCGTCTTCCTACGCGACGCGAAGGCCGGCTCCTTCGTGCACACCGGCCAACACTTCGCCATCCACGGCCAGTTCAACGTCCCGCGCTCCCCGCAGGGCCGTCCCGTCATCTTCCAGGCCGGCGACTCCGACGAGGGCCGCGAGTTCGCCGCATCGAGCGCCGACGCCATCTTCAGCCGCTACGCCACCCTCGAAGGCGGCCAGGCCTTCTACACGGACGTCAAGAACCGCCTCGCCAAGTACGGCCGCCGCCATGACCAGTTGCTCATCCTGCCCGCCGCGACCTTCACCCTCGCCGACACCGACGCCGAGGCGGAGGAGCTGGCCCGGGAGGTGCGCCGCCAGCAGGTCAGCGGGGCCACCGCCATCAAGCACCTGGAGTTCGTCTGGAACCGGGACCTGTCCGCCTACGACCCCGAAGGCCCGCTGCCCGACATCGACCCGGACGTCAGCGACAACCACATCTCCAAGGGCCGCGCCCAGGTCCGCATGTACCGCGACCCGCTGGCCACCGCCCGCGAGTGGCGCGAGCTGGCCGAGGCCAACAACTGGTCCATCCGCGACCTGGTCATCAACACCGGCAACCGCCAGAACTTCGTCGGCTCCCCGGCGACCATCGCCAAGACCATCAACGACTACGTCCAGGCAGACGCCAGTGACGGCTTCATCCTCGTCCCGCACATCACCCCGACCGGCCTCGACGACTTCGCCGACAAGGTCGTCCCGCTGCTGCAGGAACAGGGCGTCTTCCGCACCGACTACGAGGGCCCGACGCTCCGGCACCACCTCGGCCTCGCCCACCCGGACGAGGCGTCCGACGAGCGGGCGGCGTCGTGAAGTTCCTCGCGATCACCTTGATCGTGCATCGACCGGACCCGGTCACCGGGGTGCAGAAGTCCACACACGACCGGTTCCGCGAGGTTCTCGACAACGCCCTGCTCGCCGAGGAGCTGGGGTTCGACGGCTTCGGCGTGGGGGAGCGGCACGAGCGGCCGTTCATCTCCTCGTCCCCGACCGTCGTACTGAGCCATGTGGCAGCCCTGACCAAGCGGATCCGCCTGTTCACGGCCGTGACCACGCTCAGCCTGCTGGACCCGGTCCGCGCGTACGAGGACTACGCCACCCTCGACCATCTCTCGGGCGGCCGCCTCGACCTGATCATCGGCAAGGGCAACGGCGCCGCCCAACGCGACCTGTTCCACGTCACGCCCGAGGACCAGTGGGACCGCAACGCCGAGAGCTACGAGGTCTTCCGGAAGATCTGGCGCCAGGACAAGGTCACCGCCGACACCCGCTTCCGTCCGCCGCTGACCGACGCCGAGGTGTGGCCGCGGCCGTACCAGCAGCCCGTCCGGGTCTGGCACGGCAGCGCCACCAGCAAGGAGTCGGTCGACCTCGCCGCCCGCTACGGCGACCCGCTGTTCTCCGCCAACGTCACCAACCCCATAGAGGCGTACACCGAGTTGATCCGCCACTACCGCGAGCGCTGGGAGTTCTACGGCCACGACCCGGCGCGGATCGCCGTCGGCGCCGGCACCGCGGGCATCTATGTCGCCCCCACCTCGCAGGAGGCGCTCGCCGCGTACCGGCCGATCTTCGAGGCCAACGTGGCCTTCTTCAAGAAGGCAGGCCTGCCGGTGGTCTTCGAAACCCTGGAGGACTTCGTCGAGCGCAGCTCGGCGCTGATCGGCAGCCCGCAACAGGTCGTCGACAAGGTGCACCGCTACCACGAGCAGTTCGGCCACACGGTCGTCCACCTGCACGCCGACGCGGGTGGGCTGCCAGAGTCCCAGCACCGCGCCTCCCTCGAGCTGTTCCAGTCCAAGGTCGCCCCCGTGCTGCGCCGCGAGATCCCCGACCCGCCGTTCGCCTGGGGCCCCGTGCTTTCGGCATCACCGCTCACTCAGGAGTCCGTCCGTGTCTGACATCTCCCTCGGCGTCCTCGACCTGGTCCCGATCTCCTCCGGATCGACGGCAGCCGATGCCCTGCGCAATTCCCTCGATCTCGCACAGCAGGCCGAGCGCTTCGGGTATGCCCGCTACTGGTTCGCTGAGCATCACCTCAATCCCGGCGTGGCAGGCACGTCACCCGCCGTCGTCCTGGCGCTGACCGCATCCGCCACCTCCACCATCCGGCTCGGCTCCGGGGCCGTGCAGCTCGGGCACCGCACGGCGCTGTCCACCGTGGAGGAGTTCGGCCTGCTCGACACACTGCACCCGGGCCGCTTCGATCTGGGCCTGGGCCGCTCGGGCGGCCGCCCGCCGGGACAGCCGGCCGCCCCCTTGTCGACGGCGACCCCCGTCGCCGACGGCCGCACCCCGAACGGCCTGCTGATCCCATCCCGCTTCTCCTTCGAACATCTGCTCGGCTCGCCCCGCATCGCGCTGCAGCGCAGGCTGCTCCTGCTGCCGGGCGCCGAGTCACAGGACTACGCCGAGCAGATCGACGACATCCTCGCCCTGCTGGCCGGCACCTACCGCTCGCCGGAGGGCGTCGAAGCGCACGTCGTGCCAGGGGAGGGCGCCGACGTGGAGGTGTGGATCCTGGGCAGCAGCGGGGGTCAGAGCGCAGAGGTGGCGGGCGGCAACGGTCTGCGGTTCGCGGCCAACTATCACGTCAGCCCGGCCACGGTCCTGGAGGCGGTGGAGGGCTACCGGTCCTTCTTCCAGCCCTCCGAGTTCCTCGACAAGCCGTACGTCAGCGTCTCGGCGGACGTCGTCGTCGCAGCGGACGTCGCAACGGCCCGTGAACTCGCCACCGGCTACGGCCCGTGGGTGCGCAGCATCCGTACCGCCGAGGGCGCCATCGAGTTCCCGACGCCGCAGGAAGCGCGCGCCCACGAATGGACCGACGAGGACCGGGCCCTGGTCCAGGACCGCCTCGACACCCAGTTCGTCGGCTCGCCGGGCCGGGTCGCCGACCAGCTGGAACAACTGCAGGAGGCCACGGGCGCGGACGAGTTGCTCATCACGACGATCACCCACGACCACACGGACCGGGTCCGCTCGTACGAACTGCTCGCGGAGGAATGGCGCCGACGGGGGCACTTCCAGTAGTGAAGGCCCGCGCCGTCGACGTCGCCCTGGAGATCGGCAACCAGACCTTCGAAGTGACCGGCGCCCGTGCCACCGCCGCATCCGAGGGCCTGCCGCTTCTGGCGCAACGTCCGCACCCACCATCCATGACCCTGTCGCCCACAAGCGGCCAGAGGCCGGGCGCTGGGTCATCGAGGGCGAACTGCCCGAACCGACCTGGTACTCCTGACCGCCCCCAGAGCGCCTCCCAGGCGGAGGCGCCCCCCTTCTCCCCGAAAGAGGACCCATGGCCACCGTCCTGTCCGTCTCCGGCAGCCCTTCCGCCTCCTCCCGCACCAACCGCCTGCTGCGCCACCTGGACCAGCGACTGACCGCTCAGGGGCACGACGTCGTTCCGCTCGACGTTCGCACCATCCCCGCCGAGGCCCTGCTCGGCGCGGACTTCCGGCATCCGGCGATCGTTGAGGCCGCCGAACTGTTCGCGAGTGCCGACGGCGTCGTCGTAGGAACACCCGTCTACAAAGCGTCGTACTCCGGAGTCCTCAAGGCGCTCCTCGACCTGCTCCCGCAGTACGCACTCACCGGAAAAACGGTCCTCCCTCTCGCCACCGGCGGTTCCACCGCGCATGTCCTTGCCATCGACTACGCCCTGCGTCCGGTCCTCAACTCCATGGGTGCCGCGCACATCGTGCAGGGCTGGTTCACCCTCGACAAGGACATCACCGCCCACGACGACGGCTCGATCACAGTCGCACCGGCCGCCGCCGAGGCGCTCACCCAGGTCGTCGACCAGTTCTCGCTGGCGCTGGGCCGTACCCCGCTCCTGGCCGCGGCGAGCTGAGGCCATGACCGCACACGTCATCACCGACGGCGCCGAGGCCGCCACTGTCGCGTCCGCCCCGAGCAACGAGTTCCGGGCGGGCGCCTCGGCCCGCGACGCCGAACGCCGGCTTCCCCGCGAGGAGCTGCACCGGCTCTCCGCCGCGACGCCGACGAACGTCCCCTGATCGCACCCCAGATCGGAGCCCCGAGTGTCCCTCACCTTCCACTGGTTCCTGCCGACCAACGGAGACAGCCGCCACGTCGTCGGCGGCGGCCACGGCACCCCCGCCACCGAGTCCGGGCGCGACCGGCCGCCCACGGTCGCCTACCTCAGCCAGATCGCCCGCGCCGCCGAGGACCTGGGCTTCGTCGGCGCACTCACGCCGACGGGAGCCTGGTGCGAGGACGCGTGGCTGACCACCGCGATGGTCAGCCAGAACACCGAGCACCTGAAGTTCCTCGTCGCCTTCCGGCCCGGCTTCGTCTCACCGACGCTCGCCGCGCAGATGGCCTCCACCTTCCAGCGGCAGACCGGCGGACGGCTTCTGCTCAACGTCGTCACCGGCGGGGAAAGCCACGAGCAGCGAGCCTACGGAGACTTCCTCGACAAAGACGCGCGCTACCGCCGTACCGGCGAATTCCTCGAGATCGTACGAGGGCTGTGGGAGGGCAAGACCGTCGACCTGCGCGGCGAGCACCTCCATGTCGAGGACGCGAAGCTCGCACGGGTACCCGACCCGATCCCCGAGGTGTACTTCGGGGGCTCCTCACCGATCGCCGGAGAAGTCGCCGCCAAGCATGTCGACGTCTATCTCACCTGGGGCGAGCCGCCCGCCGCCGTCGCGGAGAAGATCGCCTGGATCCGGGCGTTGGCCGACAAGGAGGGACGTAGCGTCCGCTTCGGCATCCGCCTGCATGTCATCACCCGCGACACCTCCGAACAGGCCTGGGCCGAGGCGAACCGACTCCTGGACGGCTTCGACCCGGAGGCGGTCAAGACCATCCAGGCGGGCCTGGCCCGCAGCGAGTCCGAGGGCCAGCAGCGCATGCTCGCCCTGCACGACGGCGGCAGCCGTGACCGCCTGGAAATCCACCCCAACCTGTGGGTAGGCATCGGCCTGGTGCGCGGTGGCGCGGGCACCGCCCTGGTCGGCAGCCACGACGAGGTCGCCGAGCGGATCAAGGAGTACCACGCTCTCGGCATCGACGAGTTCGTGCTCTCGGGCTATCCGCACCTGGAGGAGGCCTACTGGTTCGGCGAGGGCGTCCTGCCGAGACTTCAGGCGCAGGGCCTGTGGCAGCACCCGTACGGACAGCAGGCCGCCCTCTCGGCCCAAGTGCCCTTCGCCGGCGCCGGGGGCCCGCGATGACCACCTGATCGCGGCGGAGGTCGGATGCGCCCATGTGATCGCTACGACGACGAGGCGGTCGCTGTCGCCGTCGAGCCGACCTCCGAGGTCGCCCGTGAGGCTGCCTGCGATACCGAGCCACCACCCCAGGCACCTTCGCCGACTTCGTCGACCTCGTCGTCCCGGAACCGCGCAGCCGCGGCAGGCTCCTGACCTCGTCCGGCGGCGCCACGGCCCGTGAGCGCCTCCACGGCCCGACCGGCAGCCCTCGGGGCCGGGACAACCGTCCGGCTGCGTGCCATCGCGAACTCGCCATCCGGGAGCGTGAATCAGCCGGAGCGTGCCTGTATCCCTAGTTTTCCTATCGAATTACTATGGAAGTATTGACGATGATCGAAGAGGAGAGTGAGGATGATGAAGCCGACGCCTCTCCGCGCACTGTTGCACTCCCACGCCGCCTCGCCGGGCATCGCGTCGTCCTCGGCCCCCTGAAGGAAGACGCCATGACAACAGCACTGAGGTGCAGCGACAGCCGCAGTCGCACGAAGCGGGTCCGGATATGACGGTGAGGGCCGACGAGGTGACCGACGCGGGAGCCGGGCAGGTCGACTGGCTGCACATAGCCCGTGAGATGGCGGACGACCTGGCCGCGGACGCGGTCGAGCGCGAACAGGCCGGCAAAGCACCGCTCGACGAGGTCGCACGGCTGCGCGAGTCGGGGCTGCTGACATTGTTGGCACCGGCCGAGCAGGGGGGAGGAGGTGCGGACTGGCGCACGGCCTACACGGTCGTCCGGACCGTCGCCGCGGCCGACGGGGCCATCGGCCACCTGCTGGGCCACCACTACTTCCTGTCCTTCACCGCCCGTTTCTTCGCAGACCCTGCATGTGCCGCCCGTGTCGAGCGGGAGTCGACGGAGGGGCAGTGGTGCTGGGGAGGCGGTATCGCCTCACACGAACCGCCGCTCATCCTGACTCCCACGGCGAGCGGCTATCTGCTGAACGGCTACCAGAGGTACGCCACCGGCGTCGGGATCGCCGACCGGCTGGTGGTCCGAGCCGCCAGGTACGGCACGGGTGAGCCGCTGGCCGTCCTCGTCGACCCCACCCACCCGGGTGTCGTGAGCGGCAGCAGCGGGGACACCTTCGGCCAGCGGCTGGCAGCCGGTGGCGCCGTGGAGTTCGACTCCGTACCGGTAGCGGCGGACGATGTGTTCGGCTCGCTCTCGCCCGACGAGGGCGTCCTGTCACCCTTCGCCTCTCTTGCCGTGCCGACCGCGCGCCTGGTCTCCGCCCAGTTCTGTCTCGGCATCGCCGAGGGACTGCTGGACGAGGTCCACGAGCACGGAAGGGTCGTGCGGTCGCCCTGGCAGCCCTTCTCGCCCCAGCCCTGGCCGGGCAGTCCCCCGCAGGATCCCTACGCGCTGACCGTGTACGGCGAGCTCGCCGTCGTCGCACGTGCCGCGTCCGCTCTCGCCGAGCAGGCGGTGGATGCCCTCCTGCGCGGCCTCGTGCAGGACGAGGATCTCCACGACGAGGAGTGCGCGGAGATCGCCGTCCTCGCGAGCGTGGCCGAGGCTGCGGCCTCCCGGGCCGCGCAGGAGATCACTAACCGTGCCCTGGAGGTCGTCGGAGTCGAGGCCGCTTCCATGCGGCACGGCTTCGACCGCTTCTGGCGTGACGCCCGGACCCACACCCTGCGTGAACCGGCCGCCCACAGACTGCGTGAGATCGGGGACTACTTCCTCAACGGTGCGCACCCGTCCTTCATCCTTCCTGCCTGACGGCGCAGCCGGTGACGGGCGGACTCGGCAGTGATGGATAATCGCGGCATGCGGATCTCGGCGCGGGCGGACTATGCGGTGCGGGCGGCCCTGGAGCTGGCCGCGGCAGGGGACGAGGCCTCGCTCAAGGCCGAGGCGATCGCCTCGGCGCAGGGGATCCCGCACAAGTTCCTGGAGGGGATCCTCGGCGATCTGCGCCGGGGTGGTCTCGTGGTCAGCCAGCGGGGCGGAAAGGGTGGCTACCGTCTCGCCCGCCCGGCTGGCTCGATCGCCATCGCGGACGTCATCCGTGTGGCGGACGGACCCCTGGTGTCGGTGCGGGGGGTGCGCCCGCCCGAGCTCTCCTACTGTGGTCCCGCGGAGTCGCTGCTGCCGCTGTGGATCGCCGTACGTGCCAATGTTCGAAAGGTTCTCGGCGAGGTCACCCTGGCCGACGTGGCTGCGGCCAAGCTGCCCGACGAGGTCCTGAGCCTCGCGGAGGACCCCGAGGCCTGGACGAATCCCTGACCGGCGTCCGGTCAGCGAGCAGATCTCCGAGACGGACAAGCTCATCGAGGGCCGATTTTCGCGAGCGTGAACTCGCCGACATCGTCTTGAGCATCCCGGGCATCGGTACGTGCTTGGTGCGGAGTTCTCAGCCACCACCCCAGATTCCAGCGCGTCTCATCGTCTATGGAGGTCGTCTCCTGGCCGCACGGTAGGTCGCCGTCACAGCGCCCGCGTCGCATAGGCCCTGACGTCCGCGTCCGCGTCCGTCGTCGCGGTGGCCAGGGCCGCTCGGGCGTCCTCGACGGCACGGTGGCGGGTCAGGGCCAGTACGGCGGCCTTGCGGACGTCGGCGTTCAGGTCGGTGAGGGCCTTGGCGAGGACCGGCACGGCCAGGTCGGAGTCTGCGGCGGACAGAGCGGTGGCGGCGCCGGCCCGTACCTGCCAGGCCGGGTCGGACGAGGCCTCCTCGGCGCGTGTGGCCAGGGCTGTCGGGCAGCCCGTCGTGCCGAGAGCCTCGTAGGCGGCCCCACGCACCAGGGCGTCGGGATCGTCGACGAGCGCGGCGAGAGCCGAACGGGCCAGGTCCGAGCCCGTGCCCAGGGTGGCCAGGGCCTTGGCGATCGTGACGCGGACCTCGCGGGACGGATCGACGGCCGCTGCGCGGGCCACCTCTGCGGCGGCGTCGACCGACACGAGTGCCCGCACGGCCGCGATGCGTACGGCGATGTCGGAGTCCGTCAGGGAGTCGGCGAACACCTCGGCGTCACCGAGCCGCAGGGCACGCAGCACGTCCAGTGCGGCGGTACGGACGGCGGGGTCGGCCTCGGACAGGGCGGCGGCGAGGCCGTCGCGCAGGGCCGGTTCCGGCGGCAGCATCTCGACCAGTTCGCGCAGGGACGCCGCTGCGGCGGCGCGGACGCCGACGTCGGTGTCGGTGAGCGCCGAGGCCAGTGCGGGTCCGGTGCCCGGCGGCACGGTCTCCGTCAGGACCGTGACGGCCGTCCGGCGCACGCCGGGCTCGGGGTCCGTCAAGTAGGCGGCGAGCACGGAGAGATCGGGCTCGTCCTCCGCGAGGGAGAGCAGTTCGAGTAGACGAGGTGTGGCCGGCGCGTCCGTGTCGGCCTGGGGGCGGGCGGCTGTGTCGGCCAGGGTGGGTTCCTGCCGCAACGCCACCGGTGCCGCTTCCCGGGCCCCTGCCACCGCCACCTGTTCCGGGTGCACCTCGCCGAGGTGCCGGGAGGGGCCGCCGGCCGGGGCGAAGCCGCCGACGGGGACCAGGTAGGGAGCCACGGGCCGGGCCGTGAACTCCATCGCACCCGAGGGGGACTTGTACAGGTCGAGATGGTGGAACCAGGAGGCGTCGTCGCGCTGCGGATGGTCGAGCCGGTCGTGGTAGAGGCCCCAGCGGGACTCGGTGCGGGCCAGGGAGGCACGGGCGGCCATCTCGGCGCAGTCGCGGATGAAGGTGACCTCGGCGCAGCGCATGAGTTCGTGCGGAGTGCGGGCGCCCATCGCGGCGATGTCGTCGTGCATCCGCTCGAAGGCCTCCAGGGCGAGGGAGAGACGGGCGCCGGACTTCGGCGGGGTGACGTAGTCGTTCACGAAGCGGCGCAGTTTGTACTCGACCTGGGGCTGCGGCGGCCCGTGCGGGTTGCGTAGCGGACGGTAGATCAGCTCGTGCGCCTCGCGGAGCTGGTCGGCGGGCAACTCACCCTCGTAGGGCGGGTACTGGGAGGCGTCCGCGCCAGCGAGGTCGCCGAAGACGAACGCGCCGATCATGTAATTGTGCGGAACGCAGGCCAGGTCGCCCGCGGCGTACAGCCGGGGGACGGTCGTACGGGCGTGGTCGTCGACGCGGACGCCGGAGGCCGAGTGGCCGCCGCACAGGCCGATTTCGGAGATGTGCATCTCGACGTCGTGGGTGCGGTAGTCGTGGCCGCGGCCGGAATGGAAGGTCCCTCGGGTGGGTCGCTCGGTCGAGTGCAGGATCGACTCCAGGGCGGAGACCGACTCCTCGGGCAGGTGGCTGAGCTTCAGGTAGACCGGGCCTCGGTCGGAGGCGACCTCGGCCGCGAACTCGGCCATCATCTGGCCGGACCAGTAGTCGGAGTCGACGAAGCGCTCACCATGCCGGTTGACCTGGTAGCCGCCGAAGGGGTTGGCGACATAGGCGCAGGCGGGGCCGTTGTAGTCCTTGATCAGCGGGTTGATCTGGAAGCACTCGATGCCGGTGAGTTCCGCGCCGGCGTGGTAGGCCATGGCGTAGCCGTCGCCCGCGTTCGTCGGGTTCTCGTACGTGCCGTACAGGTAGCCCGAGGCAGGCAGACCGAGCCGGCCGCAGGCGCCCGTCGCCAGGATCACGGCACCCGCGCGGATGGTGACGAACGCGCCCGTGCGGGTGTGAAAGCCCACCGCTCCGACGGCCCGCCCTTTTGCCGTCAGCACCCGCACCGGCATCACACGGTTCTTGATGCGGATCCGCTCCCGCATCTCCCGGCGCCGCAGCTGCCGGTACAGGACCTTCTTGACGTCCTTGCCCTCCGGCATCGGCAGCACGTAGGAGCCCGAGCGGTGCACCTGGCGGACCGCGTACTCGCCGTGCTCGTCCTTCTCGAACTTTACGCCGTACGACTCCAGTCGCTGCACCATGGCGAAGCCGCGGGTGGCGGTCTGGCGGACGGTGGACTGGTCGACGATGCCGTCGTTGGCGTGGGTGATATCGGCGACGTAGTCGTCGGGCTCCGCCCGGCCGGGGATGACAGCGTTGTTGACGCCGTCCATGCCCATGGCGAGCGCGCCGGAGTGGCGGACGTGGGCCTTCTCCAGGAGGAGCACGTCCGCGCCGTGCTCGGCTGCGGTCAGGGCCGCCATGGTGCCGGCGGTGCCGCCGCCGATGACGAGGACGTCGCAGCTGATCTCCTCGGCGTCGGTGAGGGCCGGGATCTGCAGGGGGGTGTCCACCGGAATGCCTTTCAAGAACCGAGTGACGTGAGGACTTCGCGCCGCAGGGCGATGCGCGTCGGATCGTTATGAGCGGCGCGGTCGCGGGGGCGCGGCACGTCTCGTACGGCGATGAGGTGGCCGTTGCCGAGCAGGGCCACGCGGTCGCCGAGGAACAGGGCCTCGTCCACGTCGTGGGTGACGAAGACGACGGTCGCGCCGGTGTCGCCGAGCACCTCGACCAGCAGGTCCTGCATGCCGGCGCGGTTCTGGGCGTCGAGGGCGCCGAAGGGCTCGTCCATCAGGACGGCGAGGGGCGTTCCCGCGAGGGCGCGGGCCAGCTGGGCGCGCTGGCGCTGCCCGCCGGAAACGCGGTGCGGCAACTGCCGGGACTGCTCGGTGAGTCCGACCCGGGCCAGCCACGCCTCCGCTTGCGTGCGACGTTCCGTGCGCGGCACTCCGCGGATGGCCAGCGGGAGCTCCACGTTGGCCCGCAGGGTGCGCCAGGGGAGCAGGGCGTCCTCCTGGAAGACCAGGGCGCGTTCGGCGGACGGGCCGGTCAGGGACTGCCCGTCCTGGCTGATCTCTCCGGAGAGCGGGGGTAGCAGGCCCGCCAGGGTGCGCAGGAGAGTCGACTTGCCACAGCCGGACGGACCGACGACGGTGAGGATCTCGCCCGGCGTGACGTCCAGGTCGACGCCGGCCAGGACGGGGGCGTCGGGGCGGCCGAGCGTGGCGGCGTGGAAGGTGAGCCGGGTGCCGCGTACGGCGGACGGCGTCTGCTCCACCGTACCGAGGCCGGCACTGGTGTCAGACGAGGTGCTCATCGCGTGCCTCCTTGGGGTCGGAGGGCTGGTCGGTGCGTGCGGCCGTGGGGGCCGGCGGGGCGGGAGCGAGCGCGCGCGGTGGCGCCGGCCGGGCTTCGGGGACGTACGACGTACGCGGCAGCCACCGGGTCAGGCGTCGGCCCAGGAGTTCCACCGCGGTGGAGGTCAGCCAGCCGAGGACGCCGATCGTGACCATGCCGACGAAGACGCCGGGGTAGTTGACGATCGTGTAGTCCTGCCAGGTGCGGTAGCCGACGCCGTACTGGCCGGAGATCATCTCGGCGGAGATCACGCAGATCCACGAGACGCCGATGCCGACCGACAGGCCGCCGAAGATGGCGGGCAGTGCGCCCGGCAGGACGACCGAGCCCAGGATGCGCCACCGGCCGCCGCCCATCGTGAGCACGGCCTCCTCCCACACGGGGGTCAGCGCACGGACGGCGTGCCGGGTGGAGACCAGGACCGGGAAGAAGGCGGCGGTGAAGGTGATGAAGACGATGCCCTGTTCGTTGGAGGGGAAGAGGAGGATCGCGACGGGGACCAGGGCGATCGCCGGGATCGGGCGGATCACTTCCAGGATGGGGCCGAGCAGGTCCTCGGCGAGACGGGAGCGGGCCACGAGCACGCCTACCGTTACGCCCAGCACCGCGGCTAGCAGGAAGCCGGTGAGGATGCGGGTCAGGCTGTCTGCGAGGTCCGTCCAGTAGTCCGGCCCGGAGAGGCGGTCGGCGAAGGCGTGGGCAACGTCGGTGACCGTGGGGAACTGCGAGAAGCGCAGCCACAGGTCGACGTCCAGGCCGGTCAGGAGCTGCCAGAGGCCCAGGGCTGCCGCGAGGGCGGCCACCCGCAGCGCATGCCGGCCGATCGGCGGGAGGGGTCGCTGTTTACGGCCCGCTCGCGGCGCGGGCCGGCTCATGCGGCACGCTCCAGGGCGTTGGCGTATGTGATGACGCGGGCGCCGCCGTGCGCGGAGACGTACGCCTGCGCGGTCGCCGGGGCGACGAAGGGCAGGAGCTTCTCACCGTCGGCCACCCACACAGCCTTGTCGGCGAACCACAGGGTGCCGGTGGTGGCGTCGGGCACGTAGGCGGCGCGGATGCCGTCGCGGTGGGCGCCCACGTACCTCAGGAGGTGTGCCGGGGAATTGAAGGCCTTGGTCTCCTCGGCGCTCTTCGGCCATGCCTCGCTCGTGGGGGCGGGCGGCGTGGCGGCGAACTGCTTCGCGTACGACGCCCCGAGGGCCTTCTCCACGTACTGGTCGTCGACGAAGGAGTCCACGTCCACATCGCCGGTCAGCTTCGCCGCTTTCAGCACCGACACGTCCTGCTTGAGCGCGGAGACGAGCTGCGGCTTGACGGCCGGATCGAAGGTGGAGATGCCATGGGCGCCGTTGTAGAGGTAGACGACTTCGGCGGGCAGGCCGGTGGCCTTGGCGACCTTCTCGGCGGCGGCCACGGGGTGGGCGTTGAGGTATTCGGTGGCCTCGGCCTGGGCCTTGAGGAAGGCGTCCAGGACGGCCGGCCGCTGCTTGGCGAAGTCCTCGCGGGCGGTGACGCCGTGGAAGGTGGGCAGGTTCAGCTGGGCGCCGTCGTACAGGGCCTTCGCCTTGCCCTGGAAAGCGAGCAGACCGGGCCAGGCGACGAACTGCGAGAGCGCGTCCGTGCTGCCCGCGGCAAGGGCCGACGCGCCGACGGCGGGCTGCTGGTTGAGCTTTTTGATGCCGTCGTTCGGGTCGATGCCGGCGCGTTGCAGGGCTCGTACGAGGGTGCCGTCGGCGGCGGAGCCCACGCTCGTGGAGACTTTCTTGCCCTTCAGGTCCGTCAGGGAGGTGAGCTTGGAGTCGGGGGCGGTGACGATGGTGTTGAGGCCGCCGCGGAGGTTGTAGCCGGTGACGGAGACCAGGTGGGTGGGGCGGTTCAGCTGCTTGCCGCGGGCGGCGTTGATGAGCAGCGGGAAGTCGCCCATCGAGCCGATGTCGATCTTCCCGGCGGTCATCTGGGCGGTGATGGGGGCGCCGGTGGCGTAGTCCTGCCAGTCGACCCTGTATGTCTTGCCGTCGTGGAGGGAGTTCAGCTGCTTCTCGAAGTAGCCGAGCGAACGGAGGAGCGTCCCCGCGGTGACGGTGTTGATGGTCTTGGACTGGTAGCCGACGGTGACGGTGACGGTGGAGCCGTCACCGCCTGCCGCGGCGTTGCCGCCGCAGGCGGTGAGCGGCGCGAGGAGCAGGACGGCCGCTGCGGCAAGTGCTGTGCGTTTCATGGGAGGTGTGACCTTTCACCGGAGCAGGTAGGGCATGTTGACCGTGACGGCTCCGGTGGGACAGCGGGCCGCGCACGGGCCGCAGTACCAGCACTCGTCGACGTGCATGTACGCCTTGCCGCTGCTGTCGTCGATGGCGAGGGAGTCCAGCGGGCACATGTCCACGCAGAGGGTGCAGCCGTCGATGCACTTGGACTCGTCGATGGTCACGGGCACGTCGGCCCGCTGGGGTGCCAAGGGCATGGCTGTCTCCAGGGAGGTCGGGCAAGGAGGGTGGTCGCGTCAGAGTGAGCGGTGCAGCAAGCCGCTCATAGTGATGCGGTCGCCGCGGAAGCGGATGAACTCGAGATCGACCGGACGGCCGTCGGAGAGGTGGGTGAGGCGTTCCAGCATCAGGACGGCGGCGCCCTGCGGGGCTTCGAGGACGGCTGCGGAGTGGGCGTCGGCGTTCACCGCCTCCAAGCTGATCTCGGCATGGCCGAGACGTCGGCCGGTGAGCGTCTCCAGGAGCCGGAAGATGTCGGTGTTCTCCAGGTCCTCGCCGAGCAGGGCGGTGCCGAGGTCGAGGGGGATGTACGTGAGGTCGAGGGACAGGGGCAGGCCGTTCAGCCGGCGGAGACGTTCGATGTAGAGGACGTCGGCAGCGGGCGGGAGGCGCAGCCGGTCGGCCACCGGGGCCGGGGCGGGGACGGGGCCCACGGTGCGTACTTCGTTGGTGACGTGGCCGTGTTCGCGAAGGGTTTCCGCGAGGCCCATCAGGCAGTCGAGACCGTGAGGGTACTTCTGGGCCACGACGACCGTGCCGACGCCGGGGAGGCGTTCCACCAGGCCCTCGGCCCGAAGCAGGTCCAGTGCCTGGCGGACGGTGTTGCGGGAGGCGCTGTAGTCGGTGACGAGGGTCGTCTCGTGGGGAAGCGCGCCGTCCGGGAACTCCCCGGCCAGGAGCTGGTGGCGGAGCAGGTCGGCGAGCTGGCGTGCCCGGTCCGCGCGCAGCCGTCGCCGCGCACGGTGGGCGGCGACGGTGGTCGCGCCCTGGCCGGCGTGGTCTCGGATGCGGTCCGCGGTTGACATGTTTTGGACCATACCTATCTGGTAGGGAAAGCGGTGTTGCTGGAGTATTGCGCCACCTGACACGCGATCAGGTGCCATCTGACCTGCGGTTTTGTTGGACGGACGGGAAGATCTGCCAGCGCCGTGGCCTACGCCCCACGAGAACCAACGAGGCGCCCAGCGGGAGAGTTCGCAGAGCCGATCCTCCCCATGCCTGAGGCGGCCCGCCTCCCGCGCACAACGACAGCACCGGCTCCGCTGTGAGGCGATGACGCCTCTGCCGGCCGGTGCCGTGTGCGTGTGCGCCGTTGGCTGACGGGACCGGGTAGCGCACCCGCCGCCGCTCGGGATCCGTTCGTTCAGCGGTTGACCAGCAGGCCGCGGCTGCGCAGTACCCACCGCTCCAGCGGGCTGAAGATCAGCAGATCGATGACGATACCGACGAGCAGGATCAGGAAGACGGCCAGGAACACCTGGGACATGCTGGAGTTGTTCCGCCCGTTCTCCAGCAACTGGCCCAGACCGACGCCCAGATCGGGCGAGGAAGCGATGATCTCGGCGGCCATCAAAGACCGCCACGAGAACGCCCAGCCCTGCTTCAGCCCCGCCAGATAGCCGGGCAGCGCCCCCGGCATCACGATGTGCCAGGCCCCGCGCAGTCCGGTCGCGCCCATCGTCCGACCGGCCCGCAGGAACAGCGGCGGAATCTGGTCGATGCCCGCGACAAGGCCGTTGGCGATGGAGGGAACGGCGCCGAGCAGGATCACGGCGTACATCATCTTGTCGTTCAGGCCCAGCCAGATCACGGCGGGCGGCACCCAGGCCACGGACGGCAGCGACTGCAGGCCGGACAGGATGGGGCCGATGGCCGCCCGGACGAAGGCCACCCGGGCGACGAGCAGGCCGAGCGGCGTACCGATGGCGAGCGCCAGCAGGAAGCCGAGCAGACCGCGGGAGACGGACGTCCAGATGTAGTCGAGCAGAGTGCCCTGGACCCAGGCATCGCGCACCTCGCCCCACACATCGGAGGGCGCGGGCAGCTTGTAGTCGGGGGCGACGTTCGCCCACACCAGCAGTTGCCAGACGACCAGCACCAGTGCCACGGCGGTGACGGGGGGCAGGACCTTGCGTATCAGGGTCTCGCGCAGCGGCGTGCGGCCGGACTGCACCGATTCCAGGGCGTCGAGGCCGGCTTCCAGCCCCGCCAGACCGTAAGCGTCCCGGGTCTGTTCGGACACCATGGAGCCGTCCTTCTCGGTGTCGACGCCGGTGTCAGTGCTGGCCATGGCGGCGGATCTCCCCACGCAGTTCTTCGGTGATCTCGACGGACAGCTCGGCGACCGCGCTGTCCTCGATGCGGCGTGGCTGCGGAATGCCGACGGCCCACTCCCGAGCGATGCGGCCCGGGCGGGAGGACAGCAGCACCACCCGCTGGGCCAGCCGGACCGCCTCGCGCACGTTGTGCGTCACGAACAGCACCGACAGCCCCGTCTCACTCCAGATGCGGGTCAGCTCGTCGTGCAGTACGTCACGGGTGATGGCGTCCAGCGCGGCGAACGGCTCGTCCATCAAGAGCAGTCGGCTGTCCTGGGCCAGCGCCCGGGCCAGCGCGACCCGCTGGCGCATACCGCCCGACAGCTCATGTACCCGCTTGCGGTGGGCGCCCTGCAGCCGTACGAGTTCCAGCAGCCGTTCCGCCTCCGCGCGGCGCTCCGGCTTGGCGACCCCGCGCAGCTTCAGGGCGAGTTCGATGTTCTTGCCCGCGGTCAGCCATGGGAGCAGGGCGTGTTCCTGGAACATCAGGGCGGGCCGGCCGTCCGTGGCGATCGTGCCCGTGGACGGCTGGTCCAGTGCCGCGACCAGGTTGAGCAGCGTGGACTTGCCGCAGCCGGAGGCTCCCAGGAGGGTGACGAACTCGCCCGGTGCGACGTCGAGCGTGATGTCGTCCAGCACGAGCTGCCGTCCGCCGGGTGAGCCCGGTGCGGAGAAGGACTTCGAGACGTGCTCGACACGGGCGGCGTACGTCACCGCCGTGGCGTCCTCGGCAGCCTTGGCAACCGTGGTGGCCATGGTCGTCACCTCCTGGGGACTCATCGGGTGCGGTTCCCGGTTACTCGGCGCCGAGACCGGCGTCGTCGACCTCGCTCTTGCCTTCGGCCCTGAGGACCTTGTTCAGGAGCGTGAGGTCGTAGATGCCCTTCAGATCGGGCTTCTCCAGCAGACCGGCCTTGACCGCGTGCTCCGCCTCGGTGTTGAGGGTGGAGGCCAGCGGGTCGTCGGTGAACTGGATGGACTTCCAGGCGGGGTCGATGACCTCGGCGGGCAGCGCCTTGCCCGACAGCTTTTCCAGCGCCTTGTTGGCGGAGGCCTTCGCCTCGTCCGGGTTGGCGTTGATCCACGCGTTGGTCTTCACCGAGCCGCGCAGCACGGCCTCGACGACGTCCGGGTGCTCCTTGAGGAACTTCTGCGACACGATGATGTTCGTGATCACGAACTTCTTGTCGGGCCACAGCGTCGACTCGTCGAGCAGTACCTTGCCGCCCTCGGCGACCAGCTTGGACGCGGTCGGCTCCGGCACCCAGGCGCCGTCGATGGAGCCCGACTTGTAGGCGTCCGGGGTGATCTTGTTGTCGGTGCGGACGACGGACACGTCGCCCTTGCCGCTTTCGGCGTCGACCTTCCAGCCCTGGTCCGCGATCCAGTTGAGGAACGCGACGTCCTGGGTGTTGCCGAGCTGCGGGGTGGCGATCTTCTTGCCCTTGACGTCCTTCAGGGACTTGATCTTCTTCGGGTTGACGACGAGCTTCACGCCGCCGGAGGCGGAACCGCCGATGATGCGCAGGTTCTTGCCGTTCGACTTGGTGTAGCCGTTGATGGAGGGGGAGGGGCCGATCCAGCCGATGTCGATGGATCCGGCGTTCAGCGCCTCGATCTCGGAGGGGCCGGCGTTGAAGGTCGATGCCTTGATCGTGGTGCCGCCGAGCTCCTTCTGGAACAGGCCCTCCTGGACGCCCACCAGAGCGGTGGCGTGCGTGAGGTTGGGGAAGTATCCGATCTTCACTTCGTCGGCGGAGAGCTTCTTGGCGCCCGCCGCGGCCGCCGGGGTCTGCTTGCCGTCATCGGTGGACTTGGAGCCGTAGCCGCAGGCGGTGAGCAGGAGGGGGAGCGCGGCTATGACGGCGAGGGTGCGCAGGGTGGTGAGCGGTCTTGCGGCAGACACGGAGGTGTCCTCTCAGGGAAGGAGGGTGATCAAAGGGGTGTGGGATGGCGTGCTGAGTCTCAGACCGGCCGACAGATAGCGCTGCGCGTACGGCCGAAGTCGATGTGACGACGCGAGGTCAACACGGGCAGCACCCGGTCTGCGCAGCTGAGCGCTCCCACGGCCACCCCCTGATCCCTAGTTTTCCTACCTGGTTGCTAGGGATCGTGGCAGAAGGTGGCACCCGCCCCCAAGGGGGCGTTCACATAATGGACGCGACAATCTCAATCCTCGGGATCAGTGGTGATTGGCCCAGCGTGTCAGCGGTTTCCCAGGCATCCGGATCTCTTACGCTGGTGGCTCCAGGGCCACACGTCCGCCGAGCGCGGCGGAGAACTGTCGGCGACCCGCTCGGGTGCCTCCCGTGCGGCGGACTCTACGACGACACCACCGCGCTTCCGCACCTCGGAGTCTTTGTCCAGCACGAACCAGCCGGGCGTGATTACGCGGGGCCCAAGGAGGTGAGCGCCGGGCGCAGTTCGTAGTCGATCGCCAGGACGTGTGCCGTGCTCCCGCCGGTCGCCAGCGGTAGTACGGTCTTGCACTCCAGCGCGCACTGCGGCAGTAGATTGAGCAACGCCTGCAGCTGCCCGGAGTGCGCGGCCTTGTAGACCGGGATGCCGATGACTACGCCGTCGGCGCTACGGAAACGCTCGATGGCGTGGACTGTCTCCGGGTGTCCGATGTCCGCGTGCAGCAAGGCTTCGGCCGGAAGGGTGCGGACATCGAGGCGCGCCGGGCAGTTCGCTGGCGGCTCAGCAAGTGGGTCCGACCCGCGTATCCGTGAAAGCTATGGCCGATCACCGTCGGCTGGATTCAGCGGCGCTATGCGGCGCAGTTCGAGGAGTCGGGCGAGCCAGTCGGTGCGGGTTCGGCGGGCTGTGGTCGAGATGTGTGCCTGCGGGTACAGGGCGTCGAAGCCGTGGAAGCCGCCCGCCCAGACGTGGAGTTCGGCCTGGCCGGCCGCCGCCCAGATACGGGTGGCGTAGTCGGTGTCCTCGTCACGGAAGACCTCGGCGGAGCCGGTGTCGATGTAGGTGGTCGGCAGGCCCGACAGATCCTTGGCCAACGCCGGCGAGACGTATTGGGACACCTCGGCGTCGGTGAGGTCGCCGAGGACTGAGCCCCATCCGAACGCGTTCATCTCACCGGTCCAGACGCCGGGCACGCCGGAGTACTGGCGGCTGGAGGTGGTGGTGTTGCGGTGGTCGAGCATGGGGCAGATCAGCATCTGCGCGGCGATCGCCGGGCTGCCGAGGTCGCGGGCCAGCAGGGTGACGCCGGCGGCGAGGCCGCCTCCCGCGCTGGCGCCCGCGACGACGATCCGGGCGGGGTCGATGCCCAGTTCGGCGGCGTGTTCAGCGACCCAGAGCAATCCCCGGTAGCAGTCGTCGACCAGGACGGCGCCGGTGGCCTCCGGCGCGAGCCGGTAGTCCACGGAGACCACGACCGCGCCGAACCGGTCGAGCCATTCCAGCGGGATGTCGATCTGGGAGAAGCGGTCGCCCATGACCATCCCGCCGCCGTGGATCCAATAGATGCAGGGTGGGGCGGTGCGATCGGTGTTCGCAGGGCTGAAGACCGACAGGGGGATCGGGGTGCCGTCCTTGGCGGGCACGGTGATCTCGCGCCGGTCGACCTGTCGGTGTTCGAGGAGGGATTCGATGGGCGGCGAGGGGAGTTGGCGCAGGTGAGCGAGGACTTCCGGGTTGAGCCGGGATATGAGGGGCATGTCGGCCAGGAGTTCACGCAGTTCGGGGTCCAGGGCGGGTCGTGCCATGGCCATGATCGTTGCCTTTCGTGGGGGGGCGCCGGACGGTCGGGTGGGCAGCCTGCGGCCTCGGCGGGCGCCGGGGCCGCAGGCCGGGGGAGTGATCGGGCTTCAGAAGGCGGCCTTGCCGCGGACCGGGACGTAGTCGGTGTACTCGGGCTCCTTGGCCAGCAGCGGGTCGATCTGCGCCACGATGGCCTTGGCGGCCTCACCGGCGAAGATCCGGTGATGGTCGTCCTCGCTGGTCCAACCCTCGATGACGTGGACGACGTCGGGATCGGACGCGGAGCGGGAGACCAGGTAGACGACGCATTGTTCGCTCGCGCCGGGGCTGCCCTCGTCCAGGCCGGTCAGCAGCAGGTCGACCAGCCGGTCGCCCATGCCCGGCCTGACGGTCAGGGTGGCACTGAAGCCGTAGTTGGCGATCATGATTGCCTTCTTGGTCGGTGTTGGAGTTCGGTCGTTCCATTCAATCCACCTGACCTGCGGAAATGTTAGAACGATGCTCTCCCGTACTTGCACGATCCTCGTGAGTACGGGAGCCATGACCCGCGACGGTGCTGCAATGGACGCATGCACCTCGATGAGCTCCGCACCCTGCTGGCCCGGCATGCGCGCCCCGACTGGACCACCGCCATCGACGGCGTCCTCGTCTCGAAGGTCGACCGTGCGGATCCGCCGGTCCCGTCCATGTCCGGCATGGTGCTGGCGGTCATCGCCCAGGGCGCCAAACGACTCGCTCTGGGCGACCGGGTCTACGAGTACCGTCCGGGGCAGTACCTGGTCGCATCCGTCGACCTGCCCGTCACCGGACAATTCACTCAGGCCGGCCCCGAACAGCCGGCGCTCGGCTTCGGACTCACGCTGGACCCCTCCGCCGTCGCCGAGTTGCTCCTCCAGGCCGGCCCCGGAGACGCCCCCCGCGTCGGCGGAGGCACGCCCTCGGCCATCGCCGTCAGCGACGCCCCGGTAGCGCTGCTCGACGCGGTGGTCCGGCTGCTGCGGCTGCTCGACGAGCCCCGCGACCGGGCGGTACTGGCCCCGCTGATCAAATGCGAGATCCTGTGGCGGCTGATCACCGGCGAGCAGGGGGCCACGGTCCGGCATCTCGGCCTCGCCGACAGCAGCCTCAGTCATGTCTCCAGGGCCGTGCGCTGGATCCGCGAGCACTACGCGCAGCCCTTCCGGGTCGAGGACGTGGCACGGATGTCCGGCATGAGCGCCTCCGCCTTCCACCGCAACTTCCAGGCGGTGACCGCGATGAGCCCCATCCAGTTCCAGAAGCAGATCCGACTGCAGGAGGCTCGGCTGCTGCTCGCCACCCACCCGGGCGATGTCACCGGAGTCGGCCACCGCGTCGGCTACGACAACCCCTCCCAGTTCAGCCGGGAGTACCGTCGCCAGTTCGGCGCGCCGCCCAGCCGGGACGCCGCCCGCCTGCGCGATGCCGTGCGCGCCCCCATTGGTGTCCTGCCCTGAGTGGCGGTGCCTGACCACGGTCGGTCAGGCGACGTGCGGGGTGAGGGCGGCGGTGTGGAGGGTTCCGGCGGTCTGGAACTGCAGGAGCAGTCGCCGGTTGCCGGACGTGGCGAGTTCGGCTGGAAGGGCAGGCTCGGCCCGCCGTGGTCGCCGTCGGCCTTGGTCTGCAGGCGGAGGCGGGCGAAGGCAGGACTTGTCCTGGTGGAAGGCGGTGAATGCGCTGATCAGGCGGTCCTGGAGGTCGGCCGTCACGCGGCCCCGGACGGGTTCACCTTCGCGTCCGGGGCCGCGCACCTGGTCAAAGCGCGGGCCGCGGACTCCGAATGCCCCAGGGCCCGCGTCCTCAAAGCCCTGGACCAGCTCGCCGTCAACGGTGAGGAGATCAGCGTCTCCGCAGTCGCCCGCGCCGCTGGCGTTCACCGCAGTCTGATCCATCGGCACGACGACCTGCACGCCGCTGATCTCGCCCGCGCGGCCGAGCCCCCGCCCGGCGCAGCGGCGGGCACGCAGGTCAGCCGCCAGTCGTTGCTGGCCGACGTCGCGAACCTCACGGCCCGCAACAGCCGCCTGTCCGCGCACATCACCCGGCTCGAACGCCGCCTGTCCGAGTCCCTCGGACAGGCGGCCTGGGAAGCCTCCGGCCTCGGCGCCCCGGCAGACGTCGAAACGCTCACCCGCCAGGTCACCGAGCTGGAACAGCAGGTCCTTGACCTCCGCGTCGAACTCGACGAACGGGACGAGGACCTCACCGCCGCACGGGCGGCCAACCGCGAGCTGATGGCCCAGGTCAACCGGTGACCACAGCAGCGGAGGACTCAATTCCCCCTCGACGACGGTGAGATCCCGCGCAGTCCCTTGTAAGGAACGGGCTGGCCAGTGCGCGCGTCGAGCAGGACGCGGTCGCCCACGGGACGTTCCAGCTTCACCGTCACCTGCCGCATTCTCGCCTGCTTGGTGCAGGTACCACCGCTCTTGTGGCCCTTGACCGCGGCCGACAGTGCGACGCTTCCGCGTGTTTCTAGCACACCCACCTCGGCTCCGTCGTCGCAGACGCCATGGAGGGCGATCACAGTCACCGAACGCCCGTCGTCGGTGATCTTGATGAGTCGGTTGAGCGGATAGCCGGGGATGTCACGGACTGCCTTGATCGGCGACGGAGGAAGTTTCGACGGGACGGCTGCAGCTTGCTTGAGGGGAGTGGTGTAGCCGTCCAGGGTGAAGAGCCAGGCCGGGACCGTCGCCGGCCCACGGCTGGTGACCACCGTCATCTTGCCCAGCTCCGCCCCGGTCACTGAGAGGTGCGGTTCTCCGCCGACGTGGGTGTCGGCCAGGGCCCTGTACGACCGATCTGCACCAACCAGCGGCCTGGTGAGCGAGTCACCCGCGGGCCACGTGACCTGGCCTTTCTGGGGTCCATCGCCGGGCAACTCGCCTCTCAGAATGAAGTTCCGGTTCTCATAGGCCTGCTTGTCGGCCTTGCTGTGCAGACCGCCCCTCGGCAACTGGACCGCTTCTCCCATGCGGTAGTAGCCAGCGCGCCATGTTGCAGCAGCGGCTGAGCCGTCCCAGGCTTCGGCGACCTGCTGGGCACGGTCTGTGAGCCGATCCGTGTCACCGTCGGCCGCTACCTTCTGGCTGCCGCAACCGGAGACGGCCGCCAGTCCGACAGCGGACAAGGCGATCCCAGCAAGCAGACCGACCGGGCGCGATGTCCTGATGCGCATGTTTCCTCCCAAACGTACGGATCGGCAGCTAGCTGTTCTGTCCCTGTGACGTAGCCGGGCCAAAAAGGGGTTCACCGGTTGCGGCAGTCGAACGGACTCGCGCCGTCAGTAGACGTGAAGGCCGCGCTCATTGAGCACGGTCTGCACCTTCGTGAAGTAGTTGCGGTACGTACCGCTGGAGGAGGATGTACACGTGGTCTCGTCGGTCCCGCCAGAGAGAAGGCCCAGGGCTGTCGATCCGTTCAGCGCAGGCCCGCCGCTGTCTCCACCCAGAGCACAGTTGTTCGTCTCCATCATGCTGTACAGAGTCTTGCCTTCGATGTTCACAGTCACGCTCGTCTTCGTGACGTTGCCCGTCAGATCCTGACTGCTGACACCGATCCGATCGATATGCTCACCCTCCGCCGGGTAGCGGGAGCTGTCGATCTGGTGGTAGTCGCCACCCCAATACCTCACGGTCCCGAGAGGATTGATGTCGGGATCGTCCGCCTTGATGGTCGCCCAGTCGCAACCACGCGTGGCCCCGTCACAGTAGCCGGTGGTACCAGTGCCGAAGTTGTACGCGGTCTGGGTACCGATCCTCTGGCCATTCCAGTCCATGTACCAGGTGTTGCCGGTGCCCGGCACGCAGTGACCGGCGGTGAGCGTGTAGATCGTCCCCGAGGAGTTCTTGGTGTTGAACCCGGCACTGCACAGCCAGCCGCTGGAGGTGATTCCGTTGGCGCCGCGGTGGTCAGTTGCCTTGAACTTCAGCTTGTTGTCGACCTCGTCGATGCGTATCGCACCGGGGTGAGCCTCCGCGACCTTCTCGATCCGGTCCCGGCTGACCGCCGACACTCCGTCGAAGATCTCGACGCTCACCTGGTTGGTCCTGGCCTCGATGCCCCACGCCGTATTGGGGATGTTTCCCAGCTGGTCCAGCTTGTGGTGGATTGAGTTGAGCTCAGATGTACTGCGGGCAACCAGCTTCGGGGTGTCGCCCGCGTCCCGGACGGACTGCCCGCACGTTAGTTCGGGATCGTCATGGTGAACACTGGCCTGAGTTCGCTCCATGAGCAGAAGTTGGCGCCTGTGCGACTGATGCACACGAGGGTCGCCTCGGTCCGCGACACCTGTCGCGCACCCGCCACACACCGGCGCAGGCCGCTGAACTGGGTAATCATCGTGCCTGCCGTACCGTCAGCCCAATCCAGCCAGAGAGAAGCGCAGATGTGCACCGTCGCCGACTAGCCCAGCTCCAGCGTGCCCGAGGACGGCTGGAGGACCACGTCCCGTGCGACGTTGCCGCTGCTGTACTGCCGCTGGCTGTTCTGCGGTTGTAGTCCAGGGCCACCGCGCCCGCCAGCGTGCCCGGGCGTTGTAGGGGGTCACCGTGAACTGGGAGTCGAGAGCCGAACAGCTGACCTGACTGCTGCCGTCGGCGGCGAGGGGCGCGCGCATGTCGTTGACGCTGACGAGGCCCGTGTAGGGGTCGGGTGGCGGGGTCGTGCCGCGCTGGTTCGGGGAGGGCTTTTTGGAAGGCGGCTTCTCGTCGTGGCTCGGGGGCGTGGAGCGGGCCGAGGCGGCCGGCCGTCCGCCGCTCTGCCCGCCGCCCTGTGTGGAGCCGTCCTGGCTGTCGTCGCACTGCGCGGCCATGGTCGCGAGGGCGGCCAGCACCGCAGCGGCGGCGAGATGTCCTCGGTGTTTGCGCATGCGTGCCTCCTTGTTCACGGGGTGGGTACGCCGTTCACGGGGTGGGTACGTCGCCGGGCGGGCTCGGCGGCGTGATCGTGGGCGTGGGCAGGTGGTCCGGGAGCCGCGGTCGGACATGCTCCAGGAAGTGGTCGATGGTGCCGGGGTGTGTCACCTCGTAGATGATCAGGCCGAGCGTGAGGACGAAGCCGATGCCTGCTCCGGGGCCGCGGTAGTAGCCGTCCCAGGTGAAATAGCGGTTTCCGGCCATGGCGTGCTCCTTCGTGGTGCCGGTCGAGGGTCAGGGTGTCGCGGGGCCCGGGGCCGGACGGGACAGGACGAGGGCGATGGTCACGACGCTGAGGAGCACGAAGAGTGCGACCACGAGCACGACCCAGGCCGGGACGCCGCTTACGAACAGCGCCGGGAGAGCCGTGAGCACGTCGATGATCCGTGCCCCGGCCACGACCCGGCACCCCGTCCGGTTGCCCGTACGCCAGGTGTAGAAGACCGCGACCAGGGTGATCACCCCGAGGACGACGTCGGCCACGAGGACGCCGGTCGGGGGCCCCGGGGCGCCGGTGTCGTCCGCCGGGATGTCGAAGACGTTGCCCAGGTCGAAAAGGCCGACGACCGCGGCGAGGACGAGACCCGCCTTGTTCTTGCGGGTGAGGGCGGATGAGGCTGTCAGTTGGCTCATGTCGGTTCGCCTGTCCGGTGGTTGAGGGACGCCGACGCGGCGGCCCGGTCCACCGAGCATCGGGCACGCGACGCCCGGGACGCATCGGAGCGGTGTCCCGGAGACCCGGGAGGATTTCCCGTACGTCCCGGGAGCCAGGGCTCCCCGTCGGGAACCGGTGTCGGCCATCATCGGGACATGCGTCCAACCACCCGGCCGATCCGGGTACTTGTTGCCGACGACCATCCCGTCGTACGGCGCGGCATGATGGCCCTGCTGGCCTCGCTGGACGGCGTGGAGGTGGTGGCGGAGGCGGCAAATGGCGAAGAGGCGCTGCGCGAGGCCCAGTTGAGCCGGCCGGACGTCGTGGTGATGGACATTCAGATGCCGGCCATGGACGGGATCGAGGCCACGCGACAGCTGGCCGCCCTGCTGCCGGACGTGGCGGTGATGGTGGTCACCATGTTCGAGGACGACGAGACGGTGGTGTCCGCGATGCGGGCCGGCGCCCGCGGCTATCTCCTCAAGGGGGCGCAGCAGGAGGAGATTCTCACCACCATCCGCTCGGTCGCGGCCGGGCAGTTCGTGATGGGGCCCGCAGTCGCCGCCAGCCTCCTGGGGCACCTCGATCCGGCGCCTTTGCCCGTCCCCACCGTACCCTTCCCCGAACTGACCGCCCGTGAGCGCGAGGTGCTCGACCGGATCGCCCTGGGGCACGGCAACGCCAGGGTCGCGGCCGACCTGGCGCTGGCCGCCAAGACCGTCTCGAACCATTTGTCCGCCATCTTCACCAAGCTGGGGGTGAGCGGCAGGACCGAAGCCGTGATCCTGGCCAGGGAGCACGGGCTGGGCGGCGGCACGCCGCACTCCGGACCATGACGGCGCGATTTCGGACGTGGCGTCGCCCGGCTCCGCTGTGGACCGCTCTCGCGCTGCTGACCGGTACGGCCGTCGCCTCCCTGTGGTTCACGCCGCCGCCCTCGTCGGAGCAGTGGGTGATCTGGGCGGTGATGGTCGGCGGCTGCCTGGCGGCGTCCTGTGCAGTGGTCATGGCCCGTCTCCCGGACGCGGCGGCGCCCTGGCTGCTGGCCGTGTCCGCGGTCATGCTGCTGAGCACTCCGCTCGTGCTCGCCACCGGGGCCCGTTCCCTCGCCGTGGTGCTGGCCGTGCTCGCCTCAACGGTCGTCGTGCCCCTGGCCGCCCTCCGGGTGGTCGAGAGACGTCCGGCCATCCGGCTGCTGCGCTGGGCGGACGGTTGCGTCATCGTGTCCGGGGCAGGGTTAGCCGCGGCGTCGGTACGGGGCGGTCCGGCCGCACTGGTGGCGACGGAGATCGCCTCCGCGACCGCGATCTGCGCGGGCACCTGGACGCTCTTCGAGGTCACCTCCGGCGACGACCGGCGCCGGGTCCTGTGGCTGGTGCTGGGTTCGGCCGCGACGGCCCTGCTCGCCATGCTGCTCTTCGCCGCGGAGAACTCCCTGCCCATGAGCCCTGTCTACGGCGTCGTCGCCGCCGGAACACTGTCACTGCCGCTTCCCCTGGCGATCACCATGGCGCTGGTCGCGCCGCTGCGGACTGATGTGCGGGCGGTGATCCGCGGGGCGACCGTGCTCATCGTCATGCTGGCGCTCAGCGCTGCCGTGTACGAGGGCATCGCGGCGGTGTGGGAGCTGGCCGTGGGGGCCCGGCCGGGCAAGGGGGTGCCGGCGCTGCTGGCGGCCGTGATCGCCTCCGGGTACCAGCGCGTACGGCAGTGGGTCGAGGCAAGCATGGACGAGATGCTGTTCGGCAGATCGGCCGACCCCGTCGAGACGCTGACCCGGCTCGGCACGGACCTGACGGCCGGCGCCCCGCCACCGCTGTGGCTGCACACCCTGCGCTCCACCCTCGGCGTTCCCGGGATCGCGCTGCGCCAGGACGGCGCCACCATCGCCACGGCGGGCACCGTGGACGACGGCCACACCACCCTCACCGCCCTGCACGCGGGCGGTGAGCACATGGGCGACCTCGCTGTGTGCCTTCCCCCCGGGCACCTGCGGCTGCCCCGCGCCGCGGCGGCGGTGGTCGAGCTGGTGGCGGCGCCGCTCGCCCAGGCACTGCATGCGGCCAGGCTGAGCGAGCAACTGCGAGTCTCCCGCGGCCGGGTGGTCACCGCACTGGAGGAAGAGCGCCGCCGGATGCGCCGCGACCTGCACGACGGACTCGGTCCCACCCTGACCGGCATCGCCTACAACGCGGACGCGGCCGTCAACCTCATCGCCACCGACCCGGACCGTGCCGCGGAGACGCTGCGCGGGCTGCGCGCCGACGTCGGCGACGCGATCACCGAGATCCGCCGGATCGTCTACGGGCTCAGACCCCGGGCGCTCGACGAGTTCGGTCTCGTCGACGCCGTCCGCCAGCGCGTCACCCCGTTGCGCGCCGCCGACGGCCGACCCCTGGACCTCACCATCGACGCCCCCAACCGGCTGCCCCAGCTCCCCGCGGCCGTCGAGGTCGCCGCCTACCGGGTCGCGGTGGAGGCGGTGACCAACATCGCCCGGCACTCCGACGGTGCCAGGGCCAGACTCACCCTGGCCCTGCACGACGCCACGTCGCTGAGAGTCACCGTCGCGGACACCGGCCGCTGCACCGAGCCGTGGACGCCCGGCGTGGGCATCCAGTCCATGCACGAACGCGTCGAGCAGATCGGCGGAACCCTCACCATCCTCACCACGCCTCAAGGCGCCACCGTCACCGCCGATCTCCCTCTGGTCATTCCCGCCTGAGCGAGCGATGCTCCCGGATCGACAAGGTGCCGGGCCGTCGGGTGCCCCTTCGACGTAGCGCCGATGGTCCGCAGGCGGCGCACATGGAGAGGTTCTCTACGCGACGACCCTGGCGACAGCACTCGCCAACCGGACTCAACAAGACCTCACCTGGTGGGCCATCATGGGCACGATCCTGCTCGTGACAGCGTTGGTCATGCTCCGGTACGGGTGACCTGCACGCGACCGCGCACATCGACGCGGTATGAACTCGGGCCCGATGCTGCGCTCTAGGGCCGCAGCAGCCAGCGCCCAGGGGCCTGTCCTTGGAACGGGCGCCAGCAGCGCACCTGCCATGACGGCCGCAGCCACAGCCACCCCGGAATGTGATCAGCATAAAGTCCCCCTCAGTGGCTCGAAGACGCGATCATGCACCGCCAGTTGGCATCCTCGGCGCGATGCCGCCCTCTGATCACCGCGTCGTGACAGTCGTGGCCGACCCGTCAAGGGACGTTCGACCCGCGCGAACATCCGTACGGCAGCGCGACCCAAGACGCCCCGCTCATACTCAGGCGCGAGAGGCGGGTACGGCCGCCCGCTGCCGAAGCGGTCCCGATGAGGCAGAGCCTTCGGTCTCGGCCAATGAGCCGTGCCCTTCTCGCCATCCCCGCGAGGCTGCAGCAATTGCGGTCGTTTGTTCGATGGATCTTTTCTCGACCAGGTGTTCGGGCGTGAGGTCCGGCACCAGCTGAGTTCGGGGGTTCAATCGTGAACGGAGTCTTACTCCGTCGTGCCCGCAGACGGGCACTGACAATGATGACGACTGTTGCTCTCCTGTCCGCGGCAGCCCCAGCCATCGCTGGAGCGGAAAGTCCCGCAGACCTGCGCGTGGAGTCCTACGTGCTGCCGGCGGGAACAGCGGCACCGTCCCTCAAGGAGCTACGGAGCGAGGGCGGTACGGAGCGGCTGCGCGAGCTTGCCCGGAGCGCAGAGCCGGGTGCGCAGATGGCACAGGAGACCGTTGGACCTGCCCGCTCGTACGCGCCGCTGGCGCGCCGTGCGTCCGCTGCCGCACCCGCAAAGAGCGGACTCTCACCCAGGCCGGGCGCACAGATCACTGCGCCGGAGCCGTCGCGGACGATGACGTTCGACGAATGCAAAAGAGGACTGGGCAGCACCACGAACTTCTTTCTGAAGTCTCGGTTCGCAGTCTGCTCAGGAGCCTCGTTCGTCCAGACCTGGGTCGTCAACCGCAGGCCCGTCGGCGTGAGCCAGTTCAACGTCCGCGTCGTGGGAACCATCGCCAAGAACAGCCGCACGATCAACTTCCAGTACTACTTCACCGAGATGGTGGCCCAGGGCGAGACCGAAGTGGCCGCCATGAAGATCACGACAAAAGCCGGCATACCCCAGAGCTGGCCCTCCGGCGCCCGCTACACCCGCGGCGGCCACATGCCCGGAACCAAGACCTTCACCGAACTCTCCGCCCAGCGCAACTTCAACGACACCGTCAACGCCAAACCCGGCCAAGGCAGCGGCTCCGCCGACCAACTGTTCGCCGTCTACCAGCCGTCCATCTCCATCACCCCGCCGCCCAACGCCACGCTGACCGGTGACCTCAAGGGCAACATATTCATGCTCGCACCGCGCTGGGACGCCGCGACGTACCTCGCCAACTCAACCGGCGGCGGCAACCCGGCCAGGAAAGGCGCCGCCACGTTCAGCTACCTGACCGCACTCACCCTGAGCGCGAAGCGGGGCGCTGAGGAGCGCGCCGAGGCGCAGCACATCAACCAGGCATTCCTCGTCCCGCAGGACACCAAGCCGTACATGTCGGCGAAGAAGGTGCCCGGGCAGGCGGCAGCGGATCCGCTCCACCGCACGGTCAGCTCACGTCGCATCGACGACAACCGCAAGGCGGCAGTCAAGCAGTGCAAGCGGTACTGGGGCCCCAACTACACCAGCGGCGGAAAGGAATGCGACGAGTACCCCTTCGCGAGCACCTATGAAGGAGCCGCGGAGCATGACTACGACCCAGAGGCACAAAAGTTCAACTTCTCCGCGAAGCCGATCCCGGGCGACGACAACCAGGCCGGCGGCTCCCTCCTGAAGAGCTTCTACGCCAAGAACCGCATCATCGACGGACTGGATGACGGCTTTATCGTCAAGATCGTCACCTGACCTGTGCTGCGGCGGGAGCGCCCCCTGGCACAAGCGCTCCCGCCGCAGCCGGTTCACGATTTGGCGGGCCAGAACTGCACGAGGTAGCGCTCCACGCCGTGGCCGGTGCCCTCGCCTTCCGACAGGGCTGCGGCCTCGGACCGGCCTGCACAGTGGACACGGACGTGCCACGAACCGCCGGAATCCGCCAGCGTGATCAGGTCGTCCATCCGGCCCGTGTGCATGGACCACACGGCTACCTGACCACTGGTTGACACGAATTCGGCTTCGGCCACCTCATCCCAGTCGGACCGGTTCTGGACGGGCGGCGGCCCGTCCCACACTTCGACGCCGACTGTGGCGGTGTGGGTATGGCCGCCGCTGGTGATGTCCAGACGTCCCGGATGAGTGCTGAGGAAGGCATGCCGGTTGAAGTCGTCCGGGAAGGGGACCGGCAGGTCCGCGTCATCGGACTCCTGCAACCCGAAGGCGTGGAAGCCCACGTACGCATCCACATCCTGCTGCCGCACAAGCTCCGCCATGAGCGCCCCTTCGACATCACACACGACTGGCCATCCCCGAGATGGTAGGCCCGCGCCACCTCGACGGGCACATGCGTGGGATCTGGTCAACAGGCCCAGACCAAACCACGCACCGACCACGCTGCTGAGCCCGTAGCCCCTCCAGAATGTCCTCCGTATCACATTGGCCCAGTGCGGACACGGCCGGTGGCAAACCCTCCCCGACGCTCTCGCCAACCCCGCTGACCACGACGCCTGGCGCGCCCGCGACCAGCGACGCCGCCTCGAGTACGAGAGAGCGGAGGACAAACGCCGGCGAGAGCGGGAGGCCGAGCTGGAATCCCGGGGCCCAAGGACCTCCGAGCCCGAGCCGGAACCCGTCCCACCGTGCGAGCGGTGCGGCCTGCCGATCACCAGATTCGGCTACGACAACGAATTTGCCCCGCCGGAAGACGGCCGGCACTGCCCTACCTGCCGCCCCGACATCCAGATGCAGTATCCGACCCTGCGCCAGGCCCTCTTCGGGCGCCGCCCACGCAGCAAGTAGCCCGACCCCGCCAGAGCAGGAGCCGGGCCAGATCGCGGACCTGATGGCCGCCCTCCAGGAGTCCGTCGCCAAGGCACGCAAGTCCCGCGGCGAGGACGCCACTGTGCACGAGATGCCGAAGAAGAAGGCGCCGGCCAAGAAGACTCCAGCCAAGACCGAGACGGTCGGGAAGACCGCGGCCAGGAAGACCGCGAAGAAGGCGACGGGCCGGAAGCCGCGGAGTGCTTGAGGTGCGGCAAGCGTAGGGCTATCGCCCACCCACCCCGAGGGATGTCGGATGACGCGCCTGCCGCAGCTCGATCGTAGCCTCAGCCGCCGAGATACCCGAGATCGCTGCCGGGTTGGCAGTGCGTGCAGGCAGGCGCCTGCCGGCGCAGTGCAGCGAACGCCCGCTTGAGCGTCCGTCGCGTCCAGCTCGGCGGCGGGGCCGACGGCGGATACGGCGCCGTGCTCTCGTCGACGAGCACGGCGCCGTCGGCGGTCACCCGGTCCGCGGGGCCTGCGATGACACGGTCGGCGGTGATCAGTAACGTGTTCACGGGGGTGGGGGTCTCCTCTCGTGCCTGCTGCTTCCCGGCGAAGCGTTCCGCGAGCCCTCCTACGGGAACTGCTTCTCCTCGCGGCCGATGTCGTCGATCGGGCCGAGGATCGTCCAGCCGGGCCCGAGGGGGCGGGTGGAGCGGAAGCCGTGGGCGTCCGCGTACTCCTCGGCCTCCTCCGCGGTGTCCTCGGGGGCGCGCATGATCGTGTAGCGCGGGGGGTCCTCGTGGTAGAAGCGGTAGAACGTGCGGCCCTCGTCCTTGGGCTGGTAGAGGATCACGCTGACGCCCCAGAGGGCGTCGTACACCTTCTGGTCGCGCGGGGGCGTCGTCGTGCACGTGTCGGAGGGGCGGCCGGGCTCGCGGACGCAGGTCCGGTACTGGCTCCAGTCGATGCGTTCGGCGCGGGGGTGTTCCGCGATCAGCTTCCGCATCCGGGCGTCGGCCCGGGCGAAGGCGTCCTCGCGGCGGTCGTACTCCTGCTGCAGCCGATTGAAGCGCTGCTCGTCGAGGCCGCTGCCGAAGTGGGCCTCCAGGCCCGCGAGGACGGCGACCCGCCAGGCCAGGTACCCGGCCATCACGACGAGCAGCGTGACGGCCAGGACCCGGCCCGGCGAGCGCCTGGGGGGCATCAGGTCGGCGAGGTCAGAACGTGCCGCTGATGGGGATCTCGATGTCCGCCTGCGCGATCGGCGGGGGGAACTTCCCGTCGAACCGGTCATAGTGCTGGAGCGTAAACCAGTCGATGAAGCCGTACTCCGTGATCTCGTCGTCCGGGTCGAGACCGAAGTGGTCGTAGGAGTGGAAGACGAGCTTGCCGGAGAAGGAGTTGCCCTCGATCTTGTAGTCCTTCAGCGCGATCGTGTGGCCGTGGAACTGGTGGATCGCGATGGAGAGGGCGCGCTGGTTGCCGTCCCAGAGCGAGAAGTCGTACACCGGGTACTTCACGTCCTGGCGGAGGAACTCCTGGAAGAGGAAGTTCTGGGAGAGGTCCTCCTGGACCTTGAGCTGATCGGTGCGGCCCTTGTTGTCGATGAGGGACTGCTTGATGATCTGGCCGGCCTTGTCGGTGTACGCCTTCTCCTGCGGTGAGGCGCCGACGGCGCGGGAGAGGGCCGTGCCGGAGCCGCTGTAGAGGTAGCGGCCGGGGTCGAAGTTGTCGTCGACGGTGACCGTGCCCGCGCCCTGGCCGCCGCGGCCGTAGCGGAAGGCGTTGCGGAGGTCGTCGACGGACTGGGCGTAGTCGGCGTCGGCGCCGAGCTTGCCGAAGTTCATGATGTCGTTGAACTCGGCCCACATCCAGGACTCGGGCGTGATGCGGGCGACCCAGAACTCCAAGCCGAGGTCGGTGAGTTCGTCGAAGTTGTAGTCGTTGAAGGTGAGGTCGTCGGCGACGCGCGGGTCGGCCGGGACGGGCGGGTGCAGGGGGTCGGGGGCCTTGCGGTGGCCCTCGCGGAAGGACGACTGGTGGATCAGCATGTCGGTCGGGGGCGGGTCACCCGGGTCTCCGCCGTCGCCGGGGTCGTCGGAGAGGATTCGCTTGCCAGGGGCCTTGGGGCCTGCCTTGTCGAAGGCGTGGCTGTCGAGGACGACGTACTTGGCGGAGCCGTCGGCCGTGGCGGTGGCGGTGATCGTGCTGCCGCTGCGCCGCTGGCCCGACTGCTTGACGAGGTGGCGGGCCTTCTCGTCGTAGCGGTAGAGGGCCGGTGCGGTGCCCTCCGTACGGTCGGGGTCGAGGCGGAAGGTGAGCCTTGCGGCGCCGTCCGCGGGGGCGGAGACCTGGAAGCCGTTGCCGAGGTAGCCCGGAGTGGACTCCGGGAACTCCCGCTGCTTGGCAGGGAGCCTGGTGACCTGGAAGCCGCCGACTTGCTTGGCGCGCAGGCCCTTGAGCGTGGCCTCGGCGGCGGTGGCGCCGCCGTCCGCGCGGCGGGTCACGTCGAAGGCGGAGTTCTTGGCGCGGGGGGAGGCGTTGAGCCTCGTCTCCTCGCCGTCCTGGACGCCGTCGCCGTCGGTGTCGGCCTTGGTGGGCGCCGTGCGGAGCTTCAGCTCGCGGGCGTCCGAGAGGCCGTCCTGGTCGGTGTCGGCGCGGGTGGGCGTGGTGCGGAGCTTGAGCTCGCGGGCGGCAGTGAGGCCGTCCTTGTCGGGGTCCTCGGCGCCGTCCTTGGTGCCGTCGCCGTCGGTGTCGGCCTTGAGCGGGGAGCTGAAGCGGTAGCCGAGCTCGGCGAAGTCGGAGAGGCCGTCGCCGTCGGTGTCCTCGGACTTGGGGTCGAGCTTGGCGCGTACCTCCAGGTCGTCGGGGAGGCGGTCGCCGTCGGTGTCCTCCGTCGGCGAGATGCCGTGCTTGGCGAAGGACGCCCAGGTCGGGGTATCGGCCTTGGCGCCGGGCTCGGCGCGGTACCAGACGGTCTCAATCCTGCCCGGCTGGAGGGTGTTCGTGGGGCCGACGCCCTGGAGTGTCGTGCGCGCGTCCTGGGGGGCGGCGAGCTTCGCGGCGGAGGTGTCCGTGATGAGGTCAGAGAGCTCGAAGGTCAGCGACCATTTGGAGACGGGGTGATCGGAGACGTTCTCGAACTGGAGCCGGGCGACGTACGAGCCCTCCGTCGCTCTGCCGCGGAGGGCGGCCGGAACCTGGCTCCACGCCGCGTCGCCGGGGGCGACCTGGCGGTAGGAGACGTCGACCGTGTCGTCGCGGTAGAGCGTCGCCCCGTCGGTGGCCGCGCCGTCGCCGGGGGTTCCCGCTGCGGCGGGCACGACCGTGCCGAGGAGAAGGAGTAAGGCCGCGCCGAGGGGCACGGTGGCGCTTCTGTTCATGGGGCCTCCCATGTCTGAAGACATGCCTGTTCTCTCGAAACTGCCGTTGTGTCACGGCAGTTCGGAATCGAACGGGGAAGCTAGCATGCGTGGGGGATGGTTCCCAAGGTGTGGTAGAGGCGAAATTGAAACGTTTGGGAGATTGGTAAGCCCTGTTCGGCCCCGGAGTCCTAGCCCGGACACCAGGGAACAAGTAACCCACCGGTAGCTTTCAGGGCTTCGTGACCGCGGTTTTCTTCGGCTGGCGAGGCACGGTCCTGGTCTTGTCTAGGTGCCCGTACACCGTCGACCGCGGCACGCCGAACATGTCGGCGATCTGCTGGACCGTCTTCTCCCGCTCGTCGTAGAGCCGTTGGGTGAGCGCGGCCTGGTCCTCGGTGAGCTTCGACCGGCGTCCGCCAACCCGGCCCCGGGCGCGGGCGCGTAGAGCCCGCTGACTAGGCAAAACGGGCACGTCACCGAACCGGAATCAAGATCATCCTGCTACCGCTCATTCCCGTTCCGATGCTCCCCGAGGGCCAGGTCCGCGCGGCTGAGGTCCGCGTCGGCCAGGTTCGTGCCGATCCACATGTCCGCGCCGGTCAGAACGTCGGTGGGCACTGCGTAGGGGTCGGAGTCACGGTAGCGAGGCGGGAGTTCGATGCCGGACAGTGGGTGTTTCGCAGGTCGAGGGAGAAGGACTTGTCGCGGGTGGCGTCGCGCTGGACGAGGACAGTCAGGGCGGCGTGCACGTCGGCCGGCACCTCTCCGCCCTTCTTAGGGGGTTTGCTGGTGTGGGTGCGGACGTAGGTGGCCAGGACTTTGGCGACGGTGGGGTGGTCGCGGGGGGAGTCCTCCATGATGCGCTGCAGGGCGTAGACGCCGCTCAGACGGACGTCCATGGCGTCGTCGCCGAGGGTTTCGACGGCTTTGGTGTACCGGTCGGTGATCTGTCCTTCCTGGGTGATGGTGAGCTGGTCGCGGACCTGGGTGTTGGCGTACCAGATGCCGGCTGCCGCGATGAGGGGTGAGAGGAGGACGCCGAGCACGATGGCGGCCAGTTCGGTGCGGCGGGCCCAGTCCAGCCCTTGGCGGGGCGAGGGGGCACCGTCCCGTTCCGGCTCGCCGGTGGCGTCGGTGCGGGGTGTGGGCGGGAGGACCGGCCGGGCGGCGGCCGGTGAGGTCGGCGGTAAGGGTGCGCCGTCCCGGTGGGGGTGTGTCAAACGAGCGGCCCTGTCTCACTTTCGGTGGTGACGGAGTGTCGTGACGCATCGTTGACATGCGTGTGAAGGATGTCGACGAGCTTGTCCAGATGGTGTTTTCGGGCCTGTTCCCGCTGGTCATAGACGACGTGGTCGACCAGACACTGGACGACGACGAGCGGATGTAGCCGACGATGGCCGTCGGCGAGATCGTGAAGCGAGCGGACGCAAGCGGCAGCCGGCTCCGCCGGCCCTCGGCGCACGCCCAGTGGCACTGGGCTACCCCGCAGGCCCAACTGGTCCTGGCAACGGACGAGCTGGCCGATGTACTGCGCTTTTACCGGCGGGTCCACGGTCTCAACCAGACTGCCCTGGGTGACCTCCTCGGCTACGACAAGACATACATCTCGGCGTTGGAACTGCAAAAGCGAGCACTGGACGACGTCGGCTCCCGTCGGCGGATCTGCGAAGCCCTCAACGAAGTCTGTGCCGCCTGCATTGCAGTGATACGTCGTCTTCTGCGAGAACCGCCCACGGGCACCGAGCGGCCGTTAGCGACGCGCGGGGCATGCGGCCGGCAGGTGGCGGAGTCCGTCTTCTTGTGACCTGCCCGAACAAGTACGGGGCCTGCGCCTTCACCTCTCGGTGAAGATCTCTTCGTGTACTGGTCATCTGTTCTTGGTCAACATCCTCCTAAGGGAACTTATGTTCGCGTTCAAGTAATGGGTAAGAACACTAACGGAGGACGTTGTGTCCCTGGATGTTCGTAGGGCTCGGCGATTCGCCGCTCCCGCAGCCGCCGCGGTTGCCACTGCGGTCGTGACGATGGTGGTCAACCCGACGCTGGGCGCGTCGGCCTCGGTTCCGAACGCGTCGGCCAAGACCGCGACCGCCAAGAACGTCATATTCATCAACGGCGACGGCATGGGCGCCGCCGCGCGCCAGGCAGCCCGCCTGCACCTGACCGGCATGGGCGGCCGGCTCGCGATGGACAAGCTCCCCGCCTCGGGCCAGCTGACCACCGAGCCGGACGACCCGAAGGCCGTCGTCACCGACTCGGCCGCCGCGGCGACCGCGTGGGCCACGGGCGAGAAGACCTACAACGGTGCGATCAGCGTCGACGTAGACGGCAACCCGCTGGCCACCCTCGGCCAGCAGGCCAAGGCGGCTGGCAAGGCCACCGGCCTGGTCACCACCGCGCAGGTCACCGACGCGTCGCCGGCGGCCTTCTTCGCGAACACCGCCAACCGCTCGGCACAGGACGAGATCGCCCGCCAGTACATCGAGGTCAGCAAGCCCGACGTCATCCTGGGCGGTGGCGAGGACTGGTGGCTGCCCGCGGGCAGCCCCGGCGCGTTCAAGGACCAGCCCGCCGAGGACCCGTCCGAGGCGAGCAAGGGCACCAAGGGCAACCTCATCACCAAGGCCCAGAAGGCCGGTTACTCCTACGTCTCCAGCGCGGACCAGCTCAGCCGCGCCAAGGGCGGCAAGCTCCTCGGCCTCTTCGCCAACGAGGAGATGTTCCAGCAGCGCGCCGAGGGCCAGGGCGACGTGTACAGCCCGGTGGTCGGTCTCTCCACCATGACCAGCAAGGCCCTGAGCACGCTGGACAAGAACAAGAAGGGCTTCTTCCTCATGGTCGAGGAAGAGGGCGTGGACGAGTTCGCCCATTCGAACAACAGCACCCGCGTCCTGCAGTCCATGCAGGAGCTCGAAAAGGCGGTTGCCGTGGCCCGTGCCTACGTCGCCACCCACCCCGACACCCTGCTGGTCGTCACCGGCGACCACGAGACCGGCGGCCTGGCCGTCGAGGACTCGGACGCCGCAGACGAATCCGGCACCGGCATCTCCGCCGAGGACGGCCCGTTCAGCATCCACGGCAGTGACAAGAGCTTCTACATCGACTGGACCACATCCGGCCACACTGGCGTGGACGTTCCGGTGACCGCGGCCGGCCCGCTGTCCGACCGCTTCACCGGCAAGCATGCCAACACCTACGTATACGACGTGCTGCGCCAGGCCCTCACGCGCCGCTGAACGACACCGGGCTGACCGAGCGCCTCTAGCCCTGATCAGCTCGTTCCTTCGGTTCCCCACAGAGACTAAGCACTCGGTGCACAACGGCAAGATCCGCTGTTCCGTCTCACCGAAGGTTGAGCGTTCTCACGGAACTTTGACCGCCTCGCTTGCGAGACGGACCCACCGCCCGCGCCGAGAGCGTGCGTGCCGCCTCGGGCGGCCTGCCCGCTCTCGGCACGTGACTGAACCAGTCGCGTGACCCGCCGGGCACCACTTTGGTGAGGACGGGAGGCGGGCTCCTCAACTGTCTTGAGAAGCCCGCCGGTACACGACGACCCGGGTTCCACCGTACCGGTCAGACCTGCAGGATCAGCGCTTCCACCTGTTCGAGCGTCGTCACGCTGGCCTGGGCCGCGGCCCGGACCTTCGGCAGCTTCTCCATCACTCGATCCGCTGCTCGGCCGGGAGCGCGTCCTTTCCGAGCTGGACTCCCAGGCGGTGCGCCTCCTCGAACTCCGTCATCAGTTTGTGGGCGGAGTCCACGGCCTGCTGATAGCCGCCCTCGATGTGTTCCACACGGGCGGGCAGCTCCCGGCGCAGCGCGGCCAGCTGGTCGTGCGGGTCGGCAGGCGGAGCGCCGTGCGCGGTGGCGGCAGTGGGATTCGTGCTGGTTCCGTCCGTGGGGGAAGTGGTGGGACTCCCGGGGCCGCCCGTGCTGGTCCTGGTTTCCTGCGACACCCGCACCCTCCTGGACGCGGTGTTCGGGCCGACCAGCACCGGTGAGACGGTCTATGCCCCACGCCTGCTGTGCCGGAGACTCCGGCACGGGGAAGTCTCACCTGCTGATCGCTCTGGGCACCGAAGCCGCGATGGCCGGCTACCGGGTGAAGTACGTCCTGGCCACCAAGCTGGTCAACGAACTCGTCGAGGCCGCCGACGAGAAGGTCCTGACGAAGACGATCGCTCGCTACGGACGCGTCGACCTCCTCGCGATCGACGAGCTGGGATACATGGAACTCGACAAACGCGGAGCTGAACTCCTCTCCCAGGTTTTGACCGAAAGGGAGGAAAAGAACAGTGTCGCCATCGCCTCGAACGAGAGCTTTGGAGGCTGGACGAAAACGTTCACCGATCCCCGGCTCTGCGCGGCCATCGTCGACCGCCTTACCTTCGGCGGGAACATCATCGAGACCGGCACCGACTCCTTCCGCCTCGCCCAGACCCGAGCCAGGACCGAACAGGCCACTCACTGACGATCACAACAGGCCCGTCCCCTGTTCGTTTCTGCACGCCGTTCCTCTACGCTCAAGGAGGTCATCAACTACCACATGACATCTGCCCGGTGATGAGGTCGGCGTGGGGTGCGCGTCCCCGCTCCACGCCACCACTGGACGGCTTCAGGCGCAGCCACGGGTCGGCACATCGGACGCCGACGCCCCCGTTGGCGCGTCCCGCCGGGCGGCGAAAGGGATGCGCCGTGCCTTCGGCTTCGGCGAACTACCGCACCCTGCTGCGCACTTCGGGTGCCGCGGCCTTCTTCCTTCCCGCCGCTGTCGGGCGTCTGGGCATCGCCATGACAGGGATCGGCATCGTCTGGCTGGTGCACGCACGCACCGGCTCGTATGCCGCCGCGGGCCTCGTCACCGGCGGATTCGCTGTCGCGGACGCCCTCGCCGGGCCCCAGATCGGGCGTCTGGTCGACCAGTTCGGGCAGGCGCGGGTGCTCCCCTGGGCGCTGGGCACACATGCCGGGGCTGTGGCGCTGCTGCTCGCCGACGCCGTCCCGGACCTCGTCGCCGGAGTACTCGTCGGGGCAACACTGCCCCAACTCGGCGCCCTGTCCGCCGCTCGCTGGTCCGCCTTGCTGTCCGGCGAACGGGCTGCCGCGCTGCCCACCGCCTTCGCTCTGGAGGCCCTCGCCAACGGCGTGTCCTACCTGGCCGGCCCGGCCCTGGTGAGCGTCCTCGGCGCGGCGGGCCGCCCGGGCGCCGGGGTGCTGCTCGCCGCCGCGCTCGTCGTCGGTGGTGGGCTTGCCCTCGCCACCCAGCGCCGCACCATGCCGCCCCTCACCGGCCGCGCCGAACGCCGTCACGCCGGCCGCGCCCTACTCCGCTCCGCATTCCTGCTACAGGTCGCGCTCGGCCTCACGCTCGGGGTGTTCTTCGGCGCGATGCAGGTGTCCGTTACCGCATACGCCGTCGGACGCGGCACACCGGACGCGGCAGCACCGCTCTACTTCGCCTCCAACTGCACCAATCTAGTGGGTGGTTGGGCCTATGGGGCATGGCACCGCGGCGGCTCACTCCGACGTCACCAGGCCGCAGCCGCAGCCGGCCTCGCCCTCGCGAGTCTCCCGCTGACCATCCTCGACGCACCCCTCGCGATCGGCGCCACCCTCGCCCTGACCGGACTCGCCGTTCCGGTTCTGCTGATCCTCGGCTCCGTCCTCACGGAGGCGTCGGTCCCGCGTGCCGTCCTCACCCAGGCGTTCACCTGGGGCAACTCCGCAAGCGCGGCAGGAATAGCAGCCGCCGCGGCGGTCACGGGGCGGGTGGTCGACGCGGGCGGTGCACACGGCGGCTTCGGCGTGGTGGCGGGGGCCGCGATGGCGATGACGGTCCTGGCTCTCGGCGGTCTGCGGAACTCCGCAGCAGTCGAGAACGAACGACCTTGACACGAGCCACAAGACGGCCAGCATCAGGACACCGAGGAAGGAACCGAGCACCCCCAAGCGGTGTCAAAACTCACCGACATTCTCCGCCTCACTGAACCGGAACCGCTGCCAGGACTCATCGAGATGCGGTGTTCTGTCTCATCGACAAAGCCAGCCATCCCCATCCTGTTCACCACCCTGGACCGCCTCAAGGCTGGCGGACCCCGCGATGCAGTGTGGTGGCGGTGCGGACACGGCCGGTGGCAAACCCTCCCCGACGCTCTCGCCAACCCCGCTGACCACGACGCCTGGCGCGCCCGCGACCAGCGACGCCGCCTCGAGTACGAGAGAGCGGAGGAGAAACGCCGGTGAGAGCGGGAGGCCGAGCTGGAATCCCGAGCCCGAGCCGGAACCCGTCCCACCGTGCGAGCGGTGCGGCCTGCCGATCACCAGATTCGGCTACGACAACGAATTTGCCCCGCCGGAAGACGGCCGGCGCTGCCCTACCTGCCGCTCCGACATCCAGATGCAGTATCCGACCCTGCGCCAGGCCCTCTTCGGGCGCCGCCCACGCAGCAAGTAGCCCGGCCCCGCCAGAGCATTACGGGACCGGGCTACAGCTGAGAAACCTAGCCCGGCAGCGTAGGCCAGGTCCTCAGCAGACTGCGCATCGGAGAAGGACGGTGCTCCGCGCTCGGCTCCAGCCCGGGAGGGCTGACGCGTTCACCTCACGTGGCATTGCGGTTGAGGACTGCTGGGCTGGCTACCTGGGTTCGGCATGATGTAGGGAGGTGTGTCGAGTGAGCCCGCCTGCCCTGCGCTACCGCAGAGCGCGCGGGGTGTAAGGCGCGTGCAGGGGATCGTGCAGACGGATACGCACTGATCAGTCGGCGGAGCCTGGTTACTTCCTCGGTAGGCCCCACCGTAGACACTCACCTGGACCCGCTGCCGTCGTTCCGGCTCTGGCGGTCGATGGCTGCAGCCAGGGCGAGGATTGCTTGGACTTGGGCAGCGGCGATGGCGAGCGATTCAGAGCGCTGGAAGGTCTTGGGGTGAAGCTCGTCCAGGATCTCCTGGGCCTTGTTCGCGTGAGTTTCGTAGTCCGCCATGATCCCCCCTCGTAATGATGATCCGCACTGTAGTGAACAACACTGCGGCTGCCATCTGATCGGGAGACGAGGGCTCGGGGTCTTGAAGCTGGGACCTCATCCGGGCTGTGGCCACCGGTAGGCCCGTGTGCTCACCACTGATTTGCCCGCCATGTCGATCTCGACCTGGTGGACGACTGCCGACCGGCCGGGCACACCGCCAGTGCTGGTTGCCGCCAACCCTGGCACCCGCGCCGGACCCCAGGCCCTGAAGAACCGCATGAACGCCGTCATGGAGCAGACACAACTTCTTGCTGCCGGGCGCTGTGTTCGATCGAAGCACCAGGGCGTCACGCGCCACGTCCGTACGGGCCGCAACGGCTCTTCCCTGTCTGGCGTGCAGGTCGAAGCTACCTGCGCCACGAACTCCTCGCGCCGGATCGCGAAGTGCCAGGCAGCATCACGGATCTGGCAGAACCGCACGATGCGCTCCAGATCCTCGACGAGTTCGGCGCCGAGGTACCCGTCCGCCTCATCGAAGTGAAGGACCAGAGCGCGGCGGGAGTCGAACAGCCAGAAGTCCTCAGCAAGCAGGCCGATCTTGTCCGCGTCCCCGCGCCACAGGTCCGGACGGCGCGCAGGCGGGGTGGCGCTGGTGCGCCGACTGCCAGTGTCTGGTGTTCGCGGGAGGCGGGCACGGCGGAACCTGCGCGCAGGGCACCAATCACGACGTCAGCCAGAGCGGCGCGTACAGCGTCCTGACTCCGGTACCCGCGCCGGTCGTCATCGAGCCGATCATCATGGTGGACGCCGACCAGGGGCAGATCGCGATCAAGGGTGAAGGGTTCACCCCGGACGGGGCGGTGAACATCAGGTACGTCATCGGGCCGAAGCACCTGGATGTGCCCACCCACGCCAACAGCGACGGTCGCGTCTGGCACACCGACACGAGCAACCCCAGCGAAGGGAACTGCCTGGTTATCGTCCGCGACGAGGCCAGCGGTCGGTTCACCGCCGGATCGGCGGGCAACCGCCGTCCGAGGGGCTTCCCTCTCGATGCCGTCACGATCGACCCCGCCCACTAGCCTCCGGCTCCGCCCCGGACCCGGCAACCGTGACCGCATCGTCGCCGAACAGGATCTCGGTCATCGTCTCTCAGGTGATCTCCAACCGGGACAGCACTTCTTCCCGCTGGGCAAGACGCCTGGTCAACTCCTCCAATCGGTCGCGCAGTTCAGCGATCTCCTAACCAACTCACTGCAGATGAGCCGCACCCGTTCGATTTTCACAACTACGGCAGCACAAGGCGAAAACGGGTCGGTGTTCACGAGAGGGATGGCCGTAGTGGCTGTGATCCAGTACCTGGCGCGGGCCCGGGCGGCGGGCGTCGGACGATTGAGCCCTCGACGATCGGGCGCACTCCTGCCGAGCTATCGGAAGGTGAGGGTTCGAAGCATGCCTTCGAACCGCTTGAAGGCGGGTGCGGTATCCACGACCTGAGTGGTTTCGACCGGCGTCCATGCCACCAGCGGCCTGCCCGGGGCGTCGATGACGGCCACTCGGAAGTCGTTGTCGGGCTGGAGGCCGTAGCAGTCTTCGTCGGGGTCCCCTTCGGCCGTCGGACAGCCGAATGATCCGTCCATCGGCTCATTGGTGCTGCCGGTCAGCAGTGTGGCGGCCCGGCCGCCGACGGTCGTGGTCTTCTCTTCCCGCCAGTTCGCGTGATAGCCGGACTGCTCATGAAGGTATGCCACGTAGCCCCTGTAGGTGGTGGGCGGATTCTCGGGGCTTCCGCCGCCACCTGGCCGGTACACCACCACGGGCAGCAGGAATCGGACCTTGTTGCCGGATTTCACCCACGTCAGAAAGGTCCGGGTGTCCGACACCGGTCGGCTTCCCAGCGAGGTGGGGACGGTGATCGTGAGCGGCACCCTGAAGGACTGGCTGGTGTAGGAGTGCGATGCCGCTGTGGAGGGAGACGGCTCAGCGGCCCCTCCTGCGCCGCCGTCACAGCCCGCCACGGTGAGCAGGGCCAACGTGCCGGCACCGGAACCCAATACCCGACGAGCGCGCGTATGCCACATCCGGCCACCCCCAAGGTCGTGAGGTACGACTTTGAGGTCACCGCATCCGCTGAGGCAAGAGCACTGGCATTCAAGCCGATTCTCCCGGCCTCCGTGCTGCACATGGTGATCACGCAAACGTCGTGTCCCAGGTACGCATGGACGCCGCCAGCACCTTCACCCGGGGCTGTGATGGTCAACTGCGACGCTCAGAATGGCCAACTGAGGTGCTCAGCGACACCGCTGTGACTGAGCGTCCGGCTGAGTCGAAGCAGGGCTTCCCATTGACGGAGCATGTGCCCCCGCAGTGCGCGCCAATCTCCACGTGATCGGAACCAGCGTTCTGGGCCGCCTCCATGCGCACCTGACTGATGCTTCCCGGCGACTCGATGACGACGAACTGACCAGGCTGTGCTTCGGCACCGGCTTCTTCGAAGCCGTCTACCGAAACGGCTTCTTGTCCCGCAATCTCCTCGCCCAGGTAGACGAGCACACCACTCCCGTGGACGTGACCGCGCTGCTCAGGATCCTTTTATAGCGCTCAGGTAACCGTGATCAGCTATCTACGCTCTGCCGAGGGCATTGGTGCACGTCGGAATCGTGTTGGCAGTGTTGCAGCTCCCTTCCTGGATGCTCAGTGTGGTGCCATCACCAGGTCGCCGATCACCCGCAGCCCGACTTGGGCCGCAAGCCATGGTGCGCGTTCAGCCTCGACCTGCTTGACGTGGACGAACACTGTGTAGTCGGCCGCGGGTTCTTCCAGCTCAAGGTCGCGGGCATGCGCGCACAGGGTGACGAACGCTCCGCGGGTGCCTCCCACTCCCAGGCCCACCTCTGGAGCCTCGGGCCAAGCGTTGAAGTCCCACCGCACCGTCGCAGGGCTGTCGCCCACCGCTGTGAGAAACGGCTCCACGGTCTCGGGTGCCCCAGCCCAGCGGCTCAACCAGACGGGTAGGTAGGCCGACGGATCGCCCCCTGTGCCTGAGGCGCCATCCGCCCACCACTCGGCATCCGGCAGCACAGCCAGCACCCGCGAGAGAGAGTTGGGTGAGGAGACCGACGCGGTGAAATCGACTTCCAGGCCTCTCAGGTCGGCCATCTCCAGCAGTTTCTCAATGATGCGCATCGCTTTCGAGAGGTCCGCCGTTCTCAAGATGGGCTGCGCGTAGGAGTTGGACATGATGATCAGTGTGTCACTGCATGGGCGTTGTCCGCCCCGCCGAGCGGGCTGGGTAGTTGAGCTGACGGACAGGAGAAGCTCCTGGTAGATGGGTTTTCGACTACTGACCTTTTCGTAAGTTCGGTGGGTGTGGTGGCGGTGTGGGTGGGAGCCTGTCGGGGTGGCATATCAACCTTCCCCTTCGGTTGCCGCTCCTCCCTTTCTCCTTTGTCGAGGCCTCAGTTGGCGAAGGCGCGTCGTGTTCGGGCAGTCGAGTTGTTCGAGGGCGGCGCCTCGAATGCGGAGATCGCGAGGGCGGTGGGGGTGTGTGTCGAGAGTGTGCGGCGGTGGCGACGGGTGTGGGAGCAAGACGGTGCTTCGGCCCTGCGGCGGCGGGCAGCCACCGGACGCCCGCCGAAGCTGGACGACACCCAGGTCGAGATGGTCCGGGCCGCGTTGGAGCAAGGTGCCCAGGCTCACGGTTTCGAGGCCGGCCTGTGGACCCTGGAACGAGTCGGCGTGGTCGTCACCCGGGCAACGGGGGTGGTGTTGTCGCGGGCGTCGGTGTGGCGGCTGCTGACCGGCCGGCTCGGATGGAGCCTGCAACGGCCCGAGCGGCGGGCGGTCGAGCGGGACGAGTCGGAGATCGCCCGCTGGATCGCGCACGAGTGGCCGCGCATCAAAAAGGGGCCGTGAACACACGTGCCTGGATCGTGTTCCTCGACGAATCAGGCGTCTTGCTGCTCCCTCAGATCCGCCGCACCTACTCACCTCGAGGGCGGACTCCGCTGCTGCGGCACCGCCTGAACTGGAAGCGCGCGTCGATGGCCGGAGCCTTGGGCTACCACTCCACCGACCCCGATCGCGGGGCCCGCCTGTGCTTCCACCTCAAACCCGGCAGCTACGACACCGCCGGACTCATCGAGGTCCTGGAGCAGATGAAGGTGTTCTACCGCGGCGAGCGAGTGGTCCTGGTCTGGGACGGCCTCTCCGCCCACTGGAGCCGGGCGATGCGGGCCTGGGTCGCCGAACAGGACTGGCTCACCCTGGAACGATTACCCGCCTACGCCCCCGAGCTGAACCCGGTCGAACTGCTGTGGTCCTCGCTCAAGAAACGTGAACTCGCCAACCTCGCCGATGTCGCCGACGCCACCGAGCAAGGCATCCACCGCATCAATGCCAACCCCCGACTGCCATGGTCATTCCTCGCCCATACCGGCCTGACCATCCACCCACCACCCCCACCGAACTTACGAAAAGATCAGTCGCGGCGTTTCCTTTGGCGGATCAGGGCTGCAGGGCCCCAGCGGGGCGCAGTTGTACAGTCATCGCTGATCAGCGTGCCGCGAGACGCGGTTCCGTGATGCCCTGGAGGGATACGCACAGATGTGGTCCATCGTCGACGACGCCGAGCGAGCGCAGTGGAACTTTGTGGCGTTCGAGACTGTCGGCCCCCTTCGGTTCGGCATGAGCATTGAGGAAGTGGCCACGACGATGGGTGCACAGGGCTTCACCAGCACGCATTCTTCTATGACCCGGCCGCACGGTGCTCTGGTGCAGCAGGCTGGCTTCCGCTCCAAGGACGCACCACTGTACGAGGAGGCCGTCACGGCCTACTGCAGGAAGTCCGGTGAACTGGCCGCCGTCGCGGTTGACGCCTTGTGTGGTCCGCAAGTCTCCATCGATGGGCTTCGCCTGGTCGGCCGGGTGCCGTCTGAGCTTGCGGATCAATTCCATGCATATGCGGATAACCATGGCATGGCGCCCACGTTCTCTGTTGAGGGCGATGCAATATCGGAAGAACTCGGGCTGTTGGTGCGGGCTCAGCGGGCCGGTGACATCCTCCTGTCGAGGGTCTTCTTCGTCGGTAACTTCCAGGATTGGGCCTACACGGTGCATGACTGCGTTCCGGTCGATGAGTGGGACATTCGCTGATGCCGAGCCAGCGGCATTGACCGCTGCTTCATCTGGCGAGCCTGCGATAGTTGATCAAGCTTGCGGCGATGCCGGCGAAGGCGAGGAAGAGTTCGGCCTTGCGCTCGTAGCGGCGGTGGAGACGGCGGCAGCCGGCCAGCCCGGGCCAGGCATACCGGCGCGCGCTGCTTGCCCCAGACGACGGCTATGCATCGATGCAACCGTCGGGACTCTAGACCCCCGGCGGGCGAAGCGAGCATCCTCGCATCGTGTTTTCGCGTAGAAGTGCCGTGCAGAACGCAGCAGTTGCCGATCAGATGACCGCCTTCTTCAAGAAGCTCGATCGCGATCACCGTCGTGATCCCAGCGTCGTGGCAGACGCGTACGGCCGCTACCTGCTGCGCTCGTCGTGGGTGCGTGACGAACTGACACTGCGTGACCAACACAGGCTGGAGCGCACTTCCTTCTGCGTCGGGATGGCCGCCCGGCAGAGGGACTTCACCGCCCTGACGCAACGGGTGACCCTCGTCTCGGACACCTTGCTGCTGTCGCACAGCGGGCACGGCAACTTCAACCAGCTGGGTGCAGTGGGACGGGGCGACGGCGCAATCGTAGACCCAGTTGACGGAGTGCCGATTGGCGCGCGTCCCTCGCAGCAGCCAGCTGCGGAGCCATACGGCATGTTCTGCCCCGACCTCGGTAAGTTGGGACGCTGGGTGCTGGAGGCAGAGCCGCTGTTGAAAGCAGGACTGGTGTGGTATCTGCCGACATACGGCCGTCCTCGGCGCGACCGCCGAGGACGCCGACGATCACGCGGTTTGTACACGGGGCCGTCGGCTGTCGACTTCCTGGTGCGCAACGGACGTGCGGTGGAGACAGCCACAGCGCGGCCTGTCATGGGCTCCCTGGTGCGCCCGGTCTTGGAAATCGACCTGCCGTTCCTGGCCGGCGTCGGGCTGCGGGACTTCGCACAGATCACCGTTGAGGAGTTCGATTCCTACACGGCGTTCCGCACCCATTTGCGCCGAGCGTTGCTGAGCATGGACGATGCCATGGATTCGGTGCAATCCGAACGTGCCCTCTCTGTACTGGCGGAGGACATCGCCGGACATGTACACAGCCTTCGGGCACAAATGACGGAGGCCCGTCAGCGCACGAGGGCGCTCGCCACGACAGGGGCAGTAGTGGGAACAACAGGAGCTGTTCTTCTCGCGGTTTACGGGCCAGCCCTTGAATCAGCACTCGCGATCATCGGCGCAGGCTGCAGTGTGTTGGGCGTCCTTGGTGCCCTGGTCACAGAGAAGGGCAGCCGCAGACCTACGAGCAATCCCTGGTACTACGTTTGGGTCCTGCAAGGGAAGCCCACAGGGCGCCGCTGAGTGGGTCCGCGGCTTCCCCCGCGTTGGCGGCTACCGCCGCCAACGCATCCTCGGCAGCCTGAGCATCATCAGGGTCTTTGGCAAGCCAGACGGGGAATTGGGGGCCGCCGCTCACTGGGGTTCGGCCCCGGGGTCGGTGGCGAGCTTGAACAGGCCGGGTTCAGGAGGCCGCCTTCCTGGGCGAAGTCGGCTACACCGAGGCGGCGGCGCCGGCAACCAGGCGGCGTTGCGCATCGGGGAGTTGGCCATCGCAGCGCTTGATGCGGGCCGCTTCCTGGCAGTGGACAAGCCGGTGCAGATCCTGCCAGGCATGAGCGCCAGGGGGCGCGGCGGCCGACCTCGCCGTAACGCTCAGTCCGCGAGTACAGAGGTGGGATCCCAGCGTCTTTTCTGGACGAACCGGTTGATCTGCTGTCCCACATCAGGGTCCGTATAGGTGTCGCCGGTCATCTTGATGCTGTCGGCGAGTTCGCGGGCATGGAGGTCGACAACGGCCTCGATAAGTTCCGACAGGTTCGCAGTCGCCGAGCGGCTGCGGACTTGTCCGATGATCAAGATCCCGGCACCGATTAGCCCTACGACGGCCTGCGTGCCGCCGAGGCCAGAGGCTGCACAGGCGGACGCCGGCCCGCCGTGGCGGCCGACACGACAGGCGCCGTCCACACCGCCTGCCTGGAGGGCGGTTGCATCGCAGCCCTCGCCCGCGAGCACAGCGTCAGCCGCGGCGCATCCGGACGGCCGTCGCCGACCTCTTGCCCGACCACACCGATATCAAGGCCGACGCCCCCACCCCGGAGCTTCCAGCCGTCCTCGGCATGCCGGTCAAGGTCGCCGCCAGCAAGACGAAGCCGAAAACCGACCACACGATCAACGAGGCCGGAAGGGCTCGTCCCCAGGACAGGACTGCCTGAAAGCAGTCCCGAGCAATGGCTGATCTTCCGGGCGGTCGGTCGGTCGATCGTTCTGGTCGTGGCGCTAGTCCGGCGAAGGGGTTCCGGAGCTGGTGGCCTGTGGGCCGCACCATTGGGTCAACGCCTGGCGGGCTGCGTCGATGCGACGTTCAGGTGACTCCTCTGATATGGCCCATGCGATGTAGGCGTCTGGTCTGACCAGAACACTCTTTTTGGTGGTGCCCTTGGGGGACACGATCTCCACCTCGCCGGACCATTCTTTGATCAGTGAGGGGAGGCGCTCGGGATCGGGCGGGGTGACAAGGACGAACCGTCGCTTGCGGAGGGCTTCGTAGAGTCTGCGTCCGTCGCTGAGGGCGACGTCAGGGGCGCGCTTGCCGACGAGGGGGTGTGCGCCGGCCGGGGCGGCGTAGGAGATGTCGATTCCTGAGATTGCTTCGGCCATTCGTCGGGCCACTGGTGGGGTTTGCAGCACCGTACGTGCTGAGAGGTCACGGAGGCCGCACAGTGCTCGTGGTGTGGTGAGGACGCCGCGGAGCAGTGCGCCGCTCATTCGCAGGACCCGGTGTCCTACCGGGTGCCGTTCGTCCTGGTAGCTGTCGAGCAGGGCCTCGGGTGCGCGGCCGCGCTGAACGGCCGCGAGTTTCCAGCTCAGGTTTGCGGAGTCCTGGATGCTGGTGTTGAGGCCCATGCCGCCGGCGGGGGAGTGGACGTGGGCGGCGTCGCCGACGAGGAACACCCGGCCCACCCGGTAGCGGGGGCACTGGCGTTCGTCGCTGTGGAATCGGGAGAGCCAGCGGGGGTCGTGCATGCCGAAGTCGCTGCCGAGCGCCTGGCGGGCGACGTCTTTGATTTCTTCCAGACCGACCGATGCGTTGTCGGGCATGGGGTGGTGGCGATTCCAGGCCATGACCCTGAACCAGCCGTCGCCGAACGGGACGACGATGGCGAAGGCGTCCCCGATCGCTGCCACGGTGGGCGGCTTCTTCGGCGGGTCGGCCATGCGGACGTCTGCGAGCATCATGGAGCGAACGGCGGAGCGGCCGGGGAACGGCAGGCCGAGGGACTGGCGTACGCAGCTGTTCCGTCCGTCTGCGCCGACTACGTAGTCCGCGCGCAGGCTGTGTTCAGTGCCGGCTGGTGTCTTCACGGTGACGTCGACACCGGTGGGGTCTTGCAGGACGCCGGTGACTTCGTGGGCCCGCATGATGTTCACGCCGTGGTCCAAGGCGCGGGCCAGGAGCAGCCGCTCGGTGTTGTACTGGGGTGTCACGAGGACGTGGGGGTAGCGGGTCGGCAGGCGCGAGAGATCGATCCGCAGGAATTGCAGGATCGGGTTGCGCAGGCCGGTCAGCAGCAGGTCGTCGGCCAGGCCGCGGGCGTCCAGTTGCTCCATTGTTCGGGCGTGAACGGCGAATGCGCGTGTCAGCCGGGATTCCCCTTGTCGCCGTTCCACGACGGTGCAGCGCACTCCGGCCTCGGCCAAGTCACCTGCGAGCAGCAACCCTGCTGGACCAGCACCGACGACCAGCACGTCAACGTCGGATCCCATGCTCTGTCCTCCGCGTGTGACTGAACGAGCAGTACGGTGGGTGATTGTCAGGCCCGTTTGTTACCGGCGGTGCAGGTCCGGGCGGGTGGGCGAAGGCGTCCGGGAGTTCACTCGGGTGGCGTAACGCGTGGCTCCTGACGGTGCAGGTGCCCGCAGCATTTCGTATGAACCACCGTAAGAGACAGGCCTCTTCCCCGCCTGTCAGGCATCGGCCGTCCCGCTCACACCGGAGCGGTGATTCCAACGCGCGGAGAGGCTGCTCATCGTTGACGGACTGCGGGCCTTGGGCGCATGCGCAGGGTTTCCCGGCCGGCCGTCGCAGACCTGCAATGTTCAGCTGCGGCGGACGGCGGCGCTCCCGAACCATCTCCCGGACAACTGCGTTCCCAGCGGCTGTACCTGGCCTGGCGGCCAGGGTGATCGCGCGCCGTCTCCACTTCCAGCGTCGGGTCGTGTGCCCCGTGGATGGACGGAGCGCGATCGGTTCGCTGTGTCAGCCGACCGGGCTTGCGCCCTGCTGGAAGACGTTGATGAGATTTCCGTCGTTGTCACGGATCGCGGTCGAGATGCTGCCGTCGCCGAGGTCCATCTGCTCCCAGACCATCGTCACGCCCAGATCACGGAAGGTGCGGGTGACGCTGGCGAGGTCCTCGACGCGGAAGACCAGGGCCTTGTTGCCGATCGGGCGGATGTGCGCGGGGGGCTCTGCCGTCAGTTCGGGGATCCGCACACCGTCCGCGGGCTGAAGGAGTTCGAGCCGGAACCCGGGACCCTCCAGGAAGGCGACGTCCGCCCCGATGGCGTCGAAGCGGGACTTCGCCAGCAGGGTGAGGCCGAACACCCGATTCCACCACTGGATCGACGCGTCGAGGTCGCTGACGGAAATCGTCACGTTGTGAAGGCTGAAGGTGAAGGGCGGCTGGGCAGCGGTGGCCATGGTGATCACTTTTCGTTGAGCGTGTGCAGTCGTTTGCGGTAGGGCACGCGAGGTCCTCGTCCAGTCCCACCCGACTTCTGTCTGCCGTATTGGCGGAACAGTCTGTGCCCGTCTGCCGCCGACCCGATGCCACTTGCAGTAGCGAAACCACGGGCCGCAGCTCAAAGGTAAGTCTTATGGACCATTCGGTCAAGAACATATGTCCTCTTCGGGTCCATTGCGAAGTCGGTGATCAATGCATCAGTTGGCAACTTGCCGCTGGCGTGCGGAGAGGGGCGCGAACGCGGTACTGCGCGGACCTGGCCAGCTGGAGTCCTCGCCCCCAGGGCCCGTGGGCAATGGTCCGGCGTCGCCGGCTGCCACAGCGTCGCCCGGCCCGCGTTCAGGCGCCGTCGATGGCGCGGCTGCGCGGCCCAAGAGCCTGCTCGAGGGCATGGCGAGAGGGGTAGGCCGTCAACCGCGCTGTCGTGGGCGCCCGGACCACTCGTGGGGGCGTTCGGAAGGCAGGTGCGCTGGGTGCTCGCATGCCGGCTCAAGCAGGACCACCCGGATCCCTGCCTGTCGGCACATCGCCTGTGAAAGGCGTCGGCCCGCGGGTGGTCAGTGCCGGGACAGCTGCTTGAGGGCGGCCTGGCCTATCTGCAGCAGAGCCGAGCCGTCCATGTCGGTCTTGGCGAGAAACTCGATGCCCTGCATGAGGGCAAGGAGCAGCCGCCCGAGCTCCTGTGCGTCCGCGCCCGGTTCGACCGTCCCCTCGTCCTGGGCTTCCTTCACGCAGGCGATGAGAAGATCTTCGACCGCTTGATAGCTGGCCCGGGCCCGGGAGACGACATCGGGATCATTGTTGTGCAGCTCGGACGTGCTGTTGACCAGAAGGCAGCCGCGCCGCTGCGGGTCCTCCGTGAATCCCTTGACCACCTCCTCGACGAGCAGGGTCAGGCGTTCGAAGGCCGTACCGGGCCCCGTGAGGACCGCCCGGACGCTGTTGAGCTGTTCGTCGCGGTAGCCGTCCAGCACGTGCAGGAACAACTGCCGCTTGTCGCCGAATGCCCCGTACAGGCTTCCCTTGCCCAGTCCGGTGGCGTCCGTCAGGTCCTGCAGTGACGTAGCCGCGTAGCCCTGATTCCAGAACTGCTCGCGCGCAGACTCCAGCACCTGGTTCTCGTCGAAATTCCGCGGACGTCCCATGCTCACCAGCATACGTCATTCTTGACCTATCGGTCCAGATCGTGAGATGCCGTCCTGGGTGCGTGCGGCGCCGCGGCGGTCCGGGCGGCTCCTGGCGTGGCCGCCGCGCGGGGGCGGGCCGGGTGATGGCGGGGGCGCGTGGTGCGCGGCCCGCCGGGCTCTTCCGGCGCCCCCGGGGGCGGGTCGGCGTCGGCCGGCCTGTCGCCGCTCGGAGATGTGGAGGCGGTCACGTTTTTGTCCGTGCGGTCCATAACGTAGTTCTTTACCGTATAGTCCATAACTGGGTCCGGGGTCGTCCGCTTCGGGCTGTAACACCGCAATCACAGTTGGTGCACGACTTCTGGCGTTCGCACCGGACAGGGGTAAACGATCATGGGACAGCTTGACGGGAAGACGGCAGTCGTCACCGGAGGCAACAGCGGAATCGGACTGGCCACCGCCAAGCGATTCGCACGTGAAGGCGCGCACGTGTTCATCACCGGCCGCCGGCAGGAGGCACTCGACGCCGCGCTGGCCGAGATCGGCGGGGAAGCCACCGCCGTCCGGGGCGACGTCGCGAACCTCGCGGACATCGACCTCCTCTACGCGGCCGTCGCCGAGCGAGGCCGGCCCATCGACGTCCTGTTCGCCAATGCGGGCGGCGGTGAGTTCGCCGCTCTTGAGCAGGTCACCGAGGAGCACTTCGACGCCACCTTCAACATCAACGTGCGAGGAATGCTCTTCACCGTTCAAAAGGCCATTCCGCTCCTCAACGACGGCGCCTCGGTGATCCTGACCGGATCGACCGCCGCCACCTCAGGCGGCGCCGCCTTCGGCGTGTACGCCGCGTCCAAGGCCGCGGTCCGTTCCTTCTCCCGCACCTGGGCCAACGAACTCAGCGGCCGCGCGATCCGAGTGAACACCCTGGTTCCCGGACCGATCCTCACCCCGGGCATCACCGGCCTGGCTGCCGACGCCGACCAGGCCGCGAAGATGAGGGACGCCTTCGCCAGCCAGGTTCCGCTGGGCCGGATGGGGCACCCGGACGAGGCCGCTGCTGCCGCACTGTTCCTGGCCAGCAGTGAGAGCAGCTTCGTCACCGGATCCGAGCTGTTCGTCGATGGCGGACTCAACCAGATCTGATCGCCGCCAGAGAAACGCCAGGCACGTCCCGGCGCAGACAAGAGTCGCCGCGTCCGCGTCGCGGTCACACCGGTAGTCACACGGAACCTTCGGGCGGGCGCAGCCCCGCCGGTGTGCACGCAAGCGGTGCACCCGGAATCGACCGAGGGCGTGGAGCCGGAGCCGTGCGCATGGCTCCGCACCACAGCGCTGTCGCCGGCGGCTTCGGCCGGCGATGGCTTGCGTCCAGGATCGTGGGTGCCACCGCCGTCACCGACGTCATACAGCCAGAGGAAGCGGCAAAAGACACGAGGCCCTTCTCCGGCAGGGCACCACAAGGCACGAATCTCCTCGAGTCCCTCCGCAACGAGCAGGACCCGTGACCGACGTCCATGCCCATGACGACAGCCGGCAAGTCCGCGTCCATGCCGGTGGAAAAACGCCTGCTTCTGAGCGCCGGCACTGGCGCAAGCAACGTGAGTGGGGCCCGGCCGCTACGGCCGGGCCCCACTCCCATGCTGCGTTCGAGTCAGATGACGAACCCGAGCAGCCAGAGCACCAAGGCGGCGGGCGCCACTCGCCAAAGGGCCTGGACGGCGAAGCCCGCACCGAACAGGACGGGTGCGAAGCCGAACAAGCAGCAGAAAAGCCACGGTTGTCGACTGCGTGTGCCGACGCCTGCCGGACCTGCACGGTGGCCGGCGACGGCGTCTTCGGTTCCGACACCGTCCCGCCCTCCGCGACCGGCGGCCGGCAGCATGCCGACCAGAAGGCCTTGCTACTACAGGGCAAGGTCAGTGAGGACCAGCACGCGCTCGTAGGTGTAATCCGCCATGGCGAACTTCACTCCTTCACGGCCGACACCAGACTGCTTGACCCCGCCGTACGGCATCTGGTCGGCGCGATAGGAGGGCACATCGCCGATCACGACTCCGCCCACCTCCAGAGCCCGATGAGCCCGGAAGGCAGCCTGCAGGTCGCGCGTGAACACGCCTGTCTGCAGCCCGTACTTGGAGTCGTTCACGGCGGCGAAGGCCTCGGCCTCACCGGACACCTTGAGGACCGTGAGAACTGGCCCGAAGACCTCCTCGCAGGCCAGGGTCGTATCGGCTGGAACATCCGCGAGGACCGTAGGCGCGTACGAGGCGCCCTCACGCATGCCGCCCGTATACAGCGTGGCCCCGGAACCGACGGCTTCGTCGACCCACGACTCGACGCGGCACGCTGCGTCCTCACTGACAAGCGGACCCACATCGGTCCTGTCATCCGAAGGGTCCCCGGTGACCTGAGACTCGACGGCAGCGACGATACGCGGCAGCAGCCGGTCGTACACCGCGGCGTCGGCTATGACACGCTGCACGGAGATACAGGACTGTCCGCCCTGGTAGTTGGAGAACACAGCGATGCGCTTGGCGGCCCAGTCAAGATCCTCGTCGCTCGCAAAGTCGGCCAACACCACGGCCGCACCGTTCCCGCCGAGCTCCAGCGTGCAGTGCTTTCTGGGAACCGAGTCCATGATGGCGTAACCCACCCTCTCGGAGCCGGTGAACGAGATAACGGGCACGCGCTCGTCCTGCACCAGATCTGGCATCCGGTCATTGGCGACTGGCAGGATGCTCCATGAACCGGCAGGCAATCCGGTCTCGGCAAGCAGGTCACCGAGGATCAGACCCGACAGCGGAGTATTGGGCGCCGGCTTCAGGATGATCGGAGCGCCGGCCGCGATAGCCGGGGCGACTTTGTGCGCACACTGGTTCAGCGGGAAGTTGAACGGCGTGATCCCCAGCACAACGCCCTTCGGAAAGCGGCGGGTGAGCGCCAGCCGGCCCTGGCCGCCGGCGTCAGTGTCCAGTCGCTGAGCCTCGCCGCTGTTGAAGCGGCGCGCTTCCTCCGCGGCGAACCTGAACACGGACACCGCACGGCCGACCTCACCGCGAGCCCATTTGATCGGCTTTCCGTTCTCCGCAGAGATGAGCCGCGCGATCTCCTCGCTGCGCTCCACGAGGCGCTTGCTCACATGGTCGAGCGCGGCGGCACGCACATATGCCGGGGTAGCGGCGAACTCATCGCGAACGGCGTAGGCCGCCGCCACCGCCTCCTCGACCTGCTCATCGGTGGGAACACTGACCTCTCCGATGATCTGGCCGGTCCAGGGGGAGGTAACCGCCAAGGTCGTCTCACCACTGGCCGGGCGTCCGGCGAGCCAGAAAGTGCGGGTGGGAATCATGTCCTGTCACGGCCCTTACGTCTGAAGGTGCGCTGACGTGTATCCGCCAGCAGTTAAACCGTAGGACCGCCGAGGTGACAGACGTTTTGTACGTGGTGTAGAGATCGCATGCATGCGCATGCCGGAAGGTAGCTTGCGGCATGCGCATCCTTCGGCCGGCGACTCGCGGCTATCGACGTTCGATACGAGACCAGCGGCCGACGCCGCTCATCTCGTCGCAGCATTGGCTCTTCGGCATCAGCATTCCGCGGACGGGGCTGCGGAAAGGAATTCCTCAACGCTGAGTGTCGCGTGCGAAATGAGCGGATACCGCAAGGTCATGGCATCGCAGGCAGGGCGCCCACTGAAGGCTGCCGTCGCATCCGTGAAGGTGGTGACGTGAAATCCGTGTTCCATGCAGCTGCGTGCTGCGGACTCCACGCACATGGTCCCGGCCATACCTGCGACAGCGATGTACTCGACGTCATGCTGCCGCATCTGCACTTCCAGGTCCGTGTCAACCAAAACGTCGATGTTCTTGTGAGGTGCGATCACGATTTCACCGTCGACGGGCGCGAGATCCGGATGGAAGTCGGCCCCCTAACTCCCCTCCTCGAACAGGCGCATGCCGAACGTCTCGTGATGAACACCCGAAATATGCTTCCAGGGCGTGTAGTCGGTCTCCCTGTACGACATAGGAGCGTGGAATACAGGAAAACGGCGCTCGCGCGCTCCAGCAAGAGGCGCCCGCCGGGACCGGCGGGCCAGGTCAGGTTCGTTCCTGGGTGCATTGGCCAGTGCGGCCCGCACCTGCTTCTGCCGCTCAGCGAACTCCGGTCCGTCGTCCGGGCAGACGACGCCGGGGGCGGGTGCTCCACAGGACCTGGCGTGCCGGATCAGGTCGGTGATCCGCCAGTCGGCGCGGAAGCTGTCCCCTCGCGCCCGCTCGACTTCGGCGTACAGGTCGGCCAGCCGCGGCCGCCGGCCGACAAAGAGCAACAGGTCGCGGCGCGATGCGAAGACGCACAGCGAGCAGGAGCAGCGGGGCCTGACCAGTCTCCTCTACATGGGGCACTCTCAGGGCTCATCGCCCAGCGCAGACTCCATCATGTCCGCCGTCCGCCCTGCGCATACTTCGTGACAACGGCGTACCGCGAGGATCAAGCGGCGTAGGGCATGCTGTCGCGGGCGCGGCTGCTGCGACCATCACCGACGGCTTCCGTCCCTGACCCGTCCGGGGGTCCTCCGGCCCCCGGACGACGTGTCAGTTCCCGCCGCGGGACCGTCGGGAGAGCGCTACGGCCACACCACCGGCCAGCAACAGCGCGCCGGCCGCCCAGACGATCCAGCCGCCGAATCCGGTGTCGGCCAGCGGTCCGGACCCTGCGGAAGGGCCGCCCGAAACGGAGCCGGACGCTCCGGCCGCGCCGCCGGAGCCGGACCCGCCGGGCGTACCTCCTCCCCCAGACCCGCCGGCCGTGCCGCCGCCCGCGGAGCCGCCCTGCGCCAGCCGCAGAGTCAGCGCCGCGCTGTCGTTGGAGGCGTCGGGGTCGAGCCCCTTCATGAACTCCAGCGTGCGGACCTGACCCGTGGAGACGGCCGGGGTACGGGGGCCGATGGCGACGGTGAACGACAGGACGTGTCGGTCCCCCGGGGCGGGATCGCCGAAGTAGCACTGGTAGGAGGACCGGCCCATCCGGGGGCCGGGGTCCGACCCGTCGTCCGTGGGCGGCGGCTGGCAGTTGTCCGGGATCTTCGTGGCCTTCGTGCCCGGCGGCAGCTTGACGAGGACCGGGAGGAAGACGTCGTCGTCGAGGAGGTCCTGCACCACCGCCGGCCCCCGGTCGATCGCCGTGGCGTGCAGCGTGGCGTGAGTACCGCGCCGCCCGGTGACGGTGTCCCCGGTGACGGCGAAGTCGGCGTGATTGACGCTGTTGACATAGGTGGTGAAGTACGGGTCGATGTTCCCGTCGGACGGCATCGCGCCCTTCGGGACCAGGGTCAGCGGGGTCCCGGGGCCGTTCGCCGGGGCGGCGCCGGTCAGCGGGGTGAACTCGTAGAAGATCTTGTCGCGCAGGGCCTCGTCGCCGACCTTGACGCGCAGCGGCGACGACAGCGCGTACTGCCGGCCGGGCTCCACCGGGGTGGAGAAGTCGCACAGGGTCTCGCGCACGATGTGCCCCCCGCGCTCGCCCGCGGGCACGTCGCGGCAGTTGGCCCAGGAGCCCTGGAGGTGCAGCCCGGCCGTGGTGTCGATCCGCAGCCGCACCCCCTTGGCCGCCGGGAGTTGGCCGTTGTTCCACACGTCGAGCGGAAAGGTCAGCGTGTCGCCCGGCACCTGGTGCAGCTGCTCGGCGGACGCGCTCACCTTCAGCTGCGTCTTGCCGTTGGTCAGGGTGAGGTGGTCGCCGGTGACCGTGGCGTCCGACGCCGTGCCGGAGACGGTCACGGTGCCGCTGCTGCCGACCGCCGCACCGGGCTTCGGCACCAGCGTGATGGCATGGAAGTCCGAGGTGGCGGACGCCAGGTCCAGCGTGCAGAGGTTGCCCTCGCAGTGCTCCGACGGTGCCGGCTCGGCGAAGTCGGCGACTGCGGACAGGTCGACGGTCAGGTGGACGTCGTGTGCCGTGCCCCCGCCGGCCACCTTCCACCGGTAGGACAGGTTCACGCTCGCCGGCTCCGTCCCGATGAAGAGCTCGTGCTCGGCGAACCGGACCGCCATCTCTCGTGCGGCGTCCGCCGTGTCGGCGCGGGCCGGACCCGTACCGAACACCCCCGCCACCAGCGCCACCGCGCCCGCCGCCATCGCGACCGCGCGTACCCGTGATCGTCGTGCCATCCGACCCAAACCTTCCCCGTGCACCGGAGGATCCCGGCCCGCCGTGCTTCACAGGTGTGACCCGCGAGGCGCGGAAATGGCTGCGGGCAGCCGGCCTTAGAGGGCATCTGATCTAGGTAGTTGGTGTTCTGGGATGTTTTTGTGACCGACACCATCCCCGATTGTCTCGACCAGCAACAGCACCGCAGGAAGCGAGGCTCCCGAGGCGGCCGACCCACCGGGTTCGACAGCGAGCGCTACAAGAAAGGCAACACCGTCGAACGAGCCATCAACCGCCTCAAAGGCTTCCGTGCCGTCGCCACCCGCTACCGGAATTCATTCGCAGTGCATTGGTCTTCAGGCCGGTGGTGAAGCGAGTCTGATGGTGGCGACGCGGAGCGTCGCGGATTCAGGTCCGGCGGAGCCGGACACCGCAGTTCCTCGTCTGTGGTGCGGAGCGTCGTGCGGGCTGGTCCCGGCGGGGCCGGGCGGTGCTCACTCCGGCCGGTTCTGCTGTTCGATGTACTGCCTGACCATGCTGAGCGGGGCGCCGCCGACGGTTGCGGCGAAGTAGGAGCCGGACCACAGCTTGTTGGCCCTCCAGTAGTGGCGTACCAGGTCGGGGAACTCCTGGCGCAGGCGGCGGGAGGAGACGCCCTTGAGGGAGTTGACCAGTTTGGTCACGGCGACCTTGGGCGGGAAGTTCACCAGCAGGTGGACGTGGTTGT